>CANIHR010000085.1 GCA_947467185.1 Bryobacterales bacterium | reverse complement strand
GCTCGCACCGGGTCTCTCGGCCGCGCCTGTCATCAAAACCTCACCGGTCACGACGAAGAACAAAGCGAAGAACGTCATCTTCATCCTGCTGACCGGCGCACCCAGCCATATCGACACGTTCGATCTCAAGATCCTGAACGGGATCACGCCCTCCACCTTCAACCCCACCAGCATCAACGGCCTCGATTTCCCCGCTGGCCTGATGCCGAAACTGGCCGCCCAAGCGAATGATTTCGCCATCGTTCGCTCCATGCGCAGCTGGGCGCTGGTTCATTCGCTGGGTCAAACGTGGACGCAGATCGGCCGCAATCCTGCCGGCGTCCTGGGCAACGTTTCACCGAACATCGGCAGCGTGGTGGCTCTGGAACTCGCATCGCAGCGCACACCCGGCCAGGTCTTCCCCACGTTCCTCGCACTCAACTCCAACGGTGCCGCCGGACCCGGCTACATGCCCGCCGCGTTCTCGCCCTTCAAGGTGACGCCTTCCACCGCTGGCCTCCGCAACACCACCAATTCCGACGGCCAGACCCGTTTTGACCAGCGCTGGGACTTCCTCCATCACCTGGACGACCCTCTCCGCAAGGACGATCCGAAGGGCGACGCCATCGAGGACTTCGACCAGTTCTACACCCAGGCCAAGGGTCTGACCTACAACCCGGTAGTGACGAAAGCCTTCTCCTTCACAGCCGCCGATTCCGCTCGTTATGGCAGCACCGGCTTTGGCAATGCCTGCCTGATGGCGAACCAGGCGCTGTCCGCCAACCAGGGTACCCGCTACGTCGAAATCATGCTCGGCAGCTGGGACATGCACCAGAACATCTACGCCGCGAACCAACTGCCGGCGCTCACCTCAACCCTCGATAAAGGTCTGGGCCAGCTCATTACTGACCTGAAGGCGAACGGTCTGTTCGACGAAACGCTGATCGTGATGTGTGGCGAATTTGGCCGGACAGTGGGACGGCTCACCGGGGCCAATGGCCGCGACCACCACCCGCAGCAGTTCGCGTTCTTCGCCGGTGGTGGCGTGAAGGGTGGCCGGGCGATCGGTGCTACCGACGCCAGTGGCGCAAATACGGCCGACCCGGGCTGGTCGCGTAACCGCGACGTGAAGCCCGAAGATATCGAGGCGACGATCTACTCCGCGCTCGGCATCAACTGGACCACGATTCGTTACGACGACCCTCTGGGCCGCGGCTTCTATTACGTGCCGAACTCGGACACGGACTTGTACGGCCCGATCAACGAACTGTGGGCCTGATTCGCGACTATTAGCGCTTTCGCCGCAAACCCGCTACCAACGCTATCCCGCCAAGCAGGGACACCCACGTTGCTGGCTCCGGAGCCCTTCCACCGTAGGCGAACTCCGTGACGAGGGCACCTGAGGCCAGCATGCTGCTGTGGCCCTGAGTTGACCAGACGTTGCTGTTCCAGAGCACCAGGCCATCATTGGCCCCGGCCTTCAGGTTTGCCCATGCATTGAAAGCGGCACCTGGGTAGGGCGCACTGATGACGATATCCATCAGGAGGTTTTTACCCGACGTTGGGTCGTAGTGGAAGGCGGAGTTGCCGGTAATGGTCAGCTTCTGGGGTTCGTGGTCGCAGATCGTCGAGTATTGTGCCAGCACAGCCGTCTGATTCCCACCGCATCTGGCCGCGAAGTACATGTCGTTAACCGAATCGTAGATTTGGGAAGAACCGTCGTACTGGGAAAACGCCAGGTGCGCGAACAGCGTACGGTCAGCCCCGAGGTTTCCGCTGAGCGGCGGCCAGAGGTCCGAAACGGATGTCGACGACAGGTAGACATCGTAGGTAGCCTGCCCGAGAACCCCACCAGGATTCTCCACGCTAAAAAAGCTCAGGCTGGTGATGTCAATCGCACCCGCTGAAGTGAAGTTGGAGGCCGAGTAGAGCTGCTGGTAGCTCGTCAGCGCTTCGTTCGGGCCGCAGCCGAATGGAAAACAGGAGGTCTGACTGTAGGTGCCAACCGTCAGGGACGCGGCTGCAAGGGGGAGAGCTGCCAGCAGGGGCAGGGCGAGGATCTGGAGTTTCATCAAGGGGCCTTTCGATTTGGACGGAGTTCGCGTCCGTAGGAATTCAGTTAGAATACAAAAAGAATTCCCGAGTGTAAATAGCCTGCTAGGCTGCGCCAAGGGAGAGGGTAGCGTGAGACGGTCGCCAGTCACGCGCCAGTAATCCGACCCCGCCGTACCAGTCGCGTTCCAGTTCAAACGCCACATCAATGATGCCGGCTTCATTCATGGCGTCTGCCTGATCGCCCATTCCGAAAGCCTTGAGTTGCAGATTCCGACCACCCTTGCGAACCATGATCTTCAGGTGTTTTTCTTTCCACGGTTGCGGCGGACCGGAAAGTCCGGCACTCTTGAAAGCAAACAGCGGGCGCGGATTTTCCAGGCCAAACGGCGCGAGCCGCTCCAGCGCCAGCAGCAGATCTTCGTTCGCTTCGCTCGGCTCCAGCACGCCGTCCACTTCCACCACCGGCTGCAAATCTTCCAGTGTCAACTGCGCCTTCGCACACTCGCGCAGACGCTTCCGGAACTCTTCCAGATTGGTTTCCGGCAAAGTCAGCCCCGCCGCATGCGCGTGTCCGCCGAACTTCGTGAACAGTTCCCGCATGCTCTCCAGCGCATCCAGAAGATGGAACGCATGGATGCTGCGCCCCGAACCCTGCGCGAGCCCGTTTTCCAGTCCCAGTACAACCGCCGGACGGTGATACTTCTGCATCACCCGGCTGGCCACAATCCCGACCACACCGCGATGCCAGCCTTCGCCCCAGAACACCAGCGCACGCTCGGAATCGTAAACCGGAGTTTCGAGGCACCGGTCCAGAATCTCGTTCACAATCGCCCGTTCCGCTGTCTGCCGTTCGGCGTTCAAGGCGAACATCTCTTTCGCGATTTCGTCCGCTTCGTTGGGGTCACGGGTCAGAAACAGCTTTACCGCCTGGCCCGCAGAATCCATGCGCCCCGAGGCGTTGATCGCCGGAGCAATACGGAACGCGACCTCGGTGGCATTCGGGACTTTATTCTCAAAACCGGCGTGCTTCAGCAAGGCCTTCAGGCCGAGGTTCGGTGAATCCGTCAGACCGTTCAGCCCATGCCGGACGATCACACGGTTTTCGCCCGTCAGCGGCACAATATCGGCGACCGTGGCAATCGCCACCAGTTTCAGGAAGGATTCCAGAACCCGGTAGAGCTTCGCTTCCGGCCAGCCCAGACCACCCAGGATCGCGTGCGCCAACTTCAGCGTCACGCCCGCGCCACAGAGGTTCGGATTCGGGTACGTGCAGTCACTACGATTGGGATTGACGATCGCGACGGCAGGTGGAAGTTCATTCTCCGGCAAGTGGTGATCGGTCACGACCACATCAATCCCCAGGTCGCGCGCCCGTTCCAGAGCCGCCACCGCGCGGATGCCGTTGTCCACGGAAATCAGCAACTTCACGCCCCGAGCCGCCGCTTCGTCCACTGCCACCGGCTGCATGCCGTAGCCATCGTTCAGCCGATGCGGAATATGCCAGCCGACCGTGCCCCCGGCCATTTCCAGCGCCTTCAGCAGAACTACGGTCGAAGTGACACCGTCCACGTCATAGTCACCGTGGATTTCCATGCGCTCGCCCGAGGCAATCGCCCTACGAATCCGGTCCACCGCCGCACCCATGTCCTGCAGCAGGAACGGGTCGTGCATATCCGCCAGCTTTGGCTCCAGGAAATGCGTGGCCGACTCAACATCCCGGTAACCACGCGACCACAGCAGCCGGGCAGCGGCCATGGGCAACTGGAGATCGGCAGCTAGTTTGGAAAGTTCCGGAGCATCCTCACCGGGGAAAACCCAGCGGCTAATTGTTCGAATAGTAACCGCCGAGGTTTTCCGAATCCCCACCCCCGAAGACATCGTCCTCAGGCATAAGAGCGGTCACTTCGTCGTAGGCTTCGATGAATTCGGCGTGCCAGTCCGGCTGCGCGCCATAAACATAGAAGTGGGTGTTGAATTCAAACGCCAGTTCCAGGTAGCAGACCGACCCGATGTGCCGGCGGCAGGCCAGCAGCCGCTTTTCCAGTTCCCGGCGCTCTTCACGGGGCAGTTCCAGCGACTTCAGATCCTCAATCGCCTCATCGGCTTCCGTCTCTTCGAATTCACGATACGAGAAGAAGACCATCTGGCGGCCGGCCTTGCGCGCCGCGTCCAGAAACTGCCGGTAGTCCGGTACGGCTTCCGTGTCCCATTCGATCAGGTTCATCGCATCCAGAGTGCCGGGTGCGCTGCGGAAGACAGCGAACTCCGAAGCATTCAGGTACTGCAGAATTTCGGTCTTTAGGTTGTCGAGATCGATGTCCATTGATTTGCCAGCTGAAAAGCGGCTCCGTTTCGCCTTCAGAATACCACCGAACCAGGGTACGGTTGAGTGCGGAAAATCTATGATAGTCTGCGTAAAGATCTGATGATGAAGCAATTGTGTGTTGTGCTGCTGATGAGCGCCCTGGCTCTTGGTGGCGCTGAAGAAAAGGTTGCACCCCTCGGGACCTACAAGCCCGCCGAGCGCAATTACTGGGCCTTCCAGCCCCGCAAAAAGGTGGCGCCGCCCACGGTTGCCGGTGCGAAAAATCCAATCGATGCCTTTATAGGTGATGGCCTCCGCAAGGCTGGCCTCCGGGCCGCCCCACCCGCTTCCAAAGAGACCCTCATCCGCCGTGTCACCTTCGACTTGACCGGTCTCCCCCCCACGCCCGCCGAAATCAAGGCCTTCGTCGCCGACCAGTCGCCCAACGCCTGGGAAAAACTGGTCGACCGCCTTCTCGCCTCCCCCCGCTATGGCGAACAGTGGGGACGCCACTGGCTCGACGTGGTCCGTTTCGCCGAATCCGACGGGTACGAATACGACATGCACCGTCCGGACGCCTACCGCTTCCGCGACTACGTGGTGAAGAGCTTCAATGACGACAAGCCCTATAACCAGTTCGTAAAAGAACAGCTTGCGGGCGACGAAATCGATCCGAACGACGAGACCCTGATGGTCGCCAGCGGCTTCAACCGTCTGGGACCGCTGCGTAAGAACGCCGGCAATCAGGATGTGGCCAGTTCGCGCAACGAAGTCCTCACCGAAATGACCAATGTGGTCGGTTCTGCGTTCCTCGGCGTGACGGTCGGCTGCTCCCGCTGCCACGACCACAAGTTCGACCCCTTCCGCCAGTCCGATTACTACCGCCTGCAGGGCTTCTTCGCCCAGACGCAGGCGAATGATCTGATCCGCGCCTCCGCCGAGGAGCAGGCGGCGTATAAGGCAACTGTTGACCCCCTGCAGACCGAAATCCGCCAGTTGCAGTTCAAGATGCGCCGCGCTGCGGAAGAGGAGAAGGGCAAGATCCAGACCCAACTCGACGCCCTGGATGAAAAGATGCCCCTGCCCCTCACCGCCATCTACGCGGTGAAGAATGACCCAAAACAGGTCAGTCCCGTACATCTTCTCTTCAAGGGTGACTACCTGCAGCCCCTCGACGCCGTCGGCGCACGCCCCCTCGGCATTCTGCTGCCGGAAGCAACGCCGGAGTACTCCACTACGGTGGAGAAGCCCCGCACCAAGCTGGCCGACTGGGTGATTGACCCCGCGAATCCGCTGCCGGCCCGCGTGATGGTCAACCGCGTTTGGCAATATCATTTCGGGCGCGGCATCGTCTCCACACCGAACGATTTTGGCCGGATGGGTGGCAAGCCGTCCAATCCCGAACTTCTTGACAACCTCGCCAATACCTTCGTGGATGGTGGCTGGAAACTGAAGCCCATCCACCGCATGATCCTGCTCTCGAATGCCTATAAGCAGGCCAGTGAATCCCCCATCGAGAAGGTTGCGATGACGAAGGACGCTGAAAATGCCCTGCTCTGGAAGTTCAGCCGCCGCCGTCTGGAAGCCGAAGAGATTCGTGATGCCATGCTGACCGCGTCGGGTCGCCTGAACGGCAAGTACGGCGGCCACAGCGTGCTGATCCCGATCAGCCAGGACCTGACGAAGATGCTGAAGCGCCCGCAGTATTGGGTCGCGACGAAGGACAAGTCTGAGTACGACCGCCGCACCATGTACATGATCTACAAGCGCAACCTGATCCTGCCGTATATGGGCGTTTTCGACGCCCCGGATCTGCAGCTTTCCTGCCCGCGCCGCGAGCAATCTACCCATGCGCCGCAGGCTCTGGAACTACTGAACGGCGAACTTTCCAACGACCTGGCAAAAGCCTTTGCCGATCGCCTCGCGGAGTCGGCCAAAACTGACGCCGAGCGCGTGGACCAGGCCTGGTGGCTGGCCGTGGGCCGTGCGCCGACCCTCAAAGAGAAGCAGTTAACCCTGAAGTACCTGCAGGAAAAGCCGGGTGACGCGCTGCGTCTCAAAGAGATGGCGCTCGACGTCTTCAACCTGAATGCATTTCTGTACGTGAATTGAGCCCGCAGGCGAATTGAGAAGAGACCATGCTGATACGTCCCCACGTCCGTTACCCCCGCACTCGCCGCGAGATGCTGACCGATTGTTTCTGCGGCTTCGGCACGCTGGCGTTTGCCGGCATGGCTGGCGCTGACCTCGCCCGTTCCGCCCCCGTCAAGTTCAACCCCCTCGCCCCAAAAGCGCCACACGAACCCGCGAACGCGAAAGCGAAGTCGGTCATCTTTCTGTTCATGGCGGGCGGCCCGTCGCACCTGGAAACCTTCGACCCCAAGCCCCTGCTCAACAAGCTCGACGGCCAGAAGCGCCCCGCCGAATTCGGCAACATCCAGTATCAGAACGTGAACGCGCAGTCGCGCATCCTCGGCACGAAGCGGACGTTTAAGAAGTACGGCAAGTCGGGCATTGAAATCTCCGACCTCTTCCCGCATCAGGCGGAGGTCGCCGATGACCTCTGTGTGATTCGCTCCATGCACGGCGACATGGTGGTCCACTCCGCCGCCCAGTATCAGATGATGACCGGACGCGTGATCCCGGGCTTCCCCGCCATGGGCAGCTGGGTCGTCTACGGGCTCGGGTCAGAAGCGGAGAACCTGCCCGCCTATGTGGTGATGCCGGACCCTCACGGCGCCCAGGAAGCGGGTGTGCCGATGTACACCAACGGTTTCCTGCCCTCCGTCTACCAGCCGACTATGTTCCGGCCGGGCGAAAAGCCCGTTCTGAACCTCGACCTCCCCAAAGGTGTCTCCCTCGACGAGCGCAAGCGTTCCATCAAGCTCCTCCGTGACCTCAACGAATCCGGCATGGGTGAAGATCTGGAATTCGCCGCCCGTATGTCCGCCTACGAGACCGCCTTCAAGATGCAGACCGAGGCCCCGAAGGTCTTCGATCTCAACACGGAATCAAAGGAAACCCTCGACCTCTACGGCGTCGGCAATCCCCTCACGGACGACTACGGCCGTCGCTGCCTGATGGCCCGCCGCATGGTGGAAAACGGTGTCCGTTTCGTCTGCGTCGTCTCCGGCGGCGGTGGTCCAGAAGCCGAGTGGGATGCCCACAGCGATATTGAAGACAACCACCTCCGCATGGCCAGCTGGACCGACAAACCCGTAGCCGCGTTGATCAAGGATCTGAAGCGCCGGGGTCTGCTCGACTCCACAATCGTGATGTGGGGCGGCGAGTTCGGACGGTCACCCGAATCCGAAAAGAGCAAGGGCCGCGACCACCACAACACCGGCTTCTCCATGTGGGTAGCGGGTGGCGGCTTCAAGGGCGGCACTGTCTATGGCGCGACAGACGATATCGGCCTGAAAGCCATCGAGAAGCCCGTCCACTTCCGCGACCTGCACACCACGGTCCTTCACCAGTTAGGCCTGAATCAGGACGCCCTGAGCTTCATGCACCTGGGCCGCAAAGAACGCCTGACCGAAGTTCGCGGCGACGTGATTAAAGACATCATTGGTTAGGCAGAGTCGCCGAAATCTGACTCAGACATTCTGCGGAAACCATGCGATAGACATGGACGTTTCGCGCTGACTTATTAGTCAGTACCCGGGGATAACTGATCGCATCGCAGAATACAATGTCAGCTGCCGGAATGCGGTCCGACTTGTCGTCTGTCAGGAGACACTGAAGCAAGGTATGCCTGTCTCCAATAATGCCCCCCAGTAAGCCGCAGCTAATCATGAGGAAAGCTGCACTCACCGAAACAACGGCTATGACGCTGGGGTGAGTCAACTGGCGAACTGTTTCCAGATGGCGTTCCGCGGACGTGTAGTGGATCACGACCGGCTGCCGATCTTTTGACAGGAATGGCGTGACGGAAGGCAACACGCCAGGCGCTGCCACGACGAGCGCACCCAGCAGTAAGTCCGGGTTGACCTCCAGTTCATCTGGTGAACAATACCGGACGGGGAACTTCACCGCTTCACCGACCTCCGCCTGAAGCAGCCGCCGCATACCCGGATCCATCGACAGAACCAGGATGTGGTCGGGCGGCTCATCGGCCAGGCGTTCCCGCACTCGCTGGCTGAGTTGGTCAATGGTATGGCCATGGCGACGGGCCGCCCGAATCGCCTGATTGATAAGGTCATCAAGATCGGGGTGTAATGCCGGAGCACGTTCATCCGGAACTCTCACCACAAGCCGACTCCCGTGTTTTCGTGAGAGCAGCTGTACGGCCGTCACATCCTGATAGGCCTGACTAACTGTGTTGTGATGAATCCCCAATTTCCGTGCGAGCGCCCGAACACTGGGCAGTGCGTCGCCCGGAAGAATCTTGCCGATTCCAATCTGATATTCAATCTGCGCAGCGATCTGCTGGCGAATCGGAACGCTGCTCTCTTTGTTGATCCGGATGTCCATGCGGCGACTTCAGATTGTGACACATTCGATACTGTCACGCGGTTCTCTGGTGGCCGCAGTCAAATCGCCTTAGTCTCAACTCAGAAGGACGACGGACCCGCATCTTTCGCGGGTTGTAACGGGTCTGGAAAAGGTAGTGAAAGATTTGGGAGGTATGTGAAATGGGACTTTTCAACAGGGTGTCGATTCTGATTCAGTCGAAAGTGATGGGCGTGGTGGACCGGGCGGAAGATCCGCGGGAGACCCTCTCGCTGGCCTGCCATCGGCAGGAAGAGTTGCTGGCCGGGGTCCGGCGGTCTCTTGTGGAAGTGACTGCCTCGAAGCACCAGCTTGCAGCGCAAATCAAGCGACTGGAACAGCGCCTGCCGCAACTGGATGATCAGGCCGAGCGAGCTGTTGCAACGGGGCGGGATGATCTCGCGAGACAATCCCTCGGACGCCGTCAAATGGCCGAGCGCCAGGCAGGGGATTTGAAGAAGCAGTTGGAAGAAGTGACGGCCGAGGAACTGAAGTTGCGTTCGGCAGAACATCGCTTTGCCTCTTCCGTGGACGGCTTCCGAACGAAGCGCGACTTGCTTTCTGCTCGCTATACAGCGGCCGAGGCGCAGTATGAAGCCCAGCGTTCGCTCGCAGGGTTATCGGGAGAATTGTCCGACCCGGACCAGGGCGTACAGCGAGCCGAGGAGAAGATTGAGCGGATGCAGGCTCGCGCCGCGGCGATCGATGAATTGCTTGCCTCCGGTACTCTCGAACACCTGAGCGGCGATGACGTGGAAGAAGAACTGCGGCGACATGACGACGAACAGGAGATCGCACGCCGCATGGATGAACTGAAAGCACGAAACAGGAATGGAGAGCAGGCATGACACCCACACGCAGCACCTTTTTCGCAGGCGCAATTGACACAAAGCACCCGGGCGGAAACGCCATGGACGATCTGGCGAATGGATACTCCGTCATCATCGCCGCACGCTGGATGCTGGTAGCGGTAGCGTTGTGTTTTGTTTTGTACCGCCCCCAGTCTGTGGCGGAGATCACGGTGGGAACGCTGTCGGTTCTCGGAATCGCGGCCCTAAATTTCTGGCTGCACACGCGCCCCCTCACGAACCGCCCCCTCGAAGCGAACTGGGCGTATCTGGCGAGCGTTGCCGACCTCGCCGTCATCTCCGGACTTATGCTGTGGCAGGGTTCGGCGTCGGGCCAGGCCTACGTTTTTTACTTTCCGGCCATCGTCGCGTACTCGCTGGTGTTTCCGGCTGAGGTCACATTCCTGTTGACCAGCGCAATGCTGACCTTTGTAGTGAAGTCGGGCATTGATGAAGGCCTGGATGCAAGGGTCCTGGTGGCTCGACTGCTGACGCTGCTTGCAACTGCGGTGATTGGATGGAGGTACCGGAAGGTAGAGGAACGGCGCAGGGAGCACAGACAGAAGGCTGCGTTCGCCCGGGGCGTTTATGCCTCAGAATCCCCACGCATTGAAGAACAGGAAGATATCTTCCACGGCCAGATTGTCTGCATCACGGCCCGCTGGTGCCTGATTGGTGGCGCAATCTTTCTGACGCTGTTTCGAGCCGACAACATAGCCGACATGGAACGTGCGCTGGTGCCTCTGTTGGCGCTTGTAGCCGCGAACTTCTTCCTGCAGGCCCGCTACATGATGAAGCTGCCGGCGAACAGTCTGCTTCTGCAATTGGGCAGTCTGGTGGACCTTGGAGTAGCCACCGCGATCATTGCTGCCGGAAACCGGGAGTTCTTCGTGTTCTACTACCCGGTGATTCTGGCCTATGGTCTGGTATTTGTGCGCCGGGCCACGCTGGTCTACACGGCCGTACTGGCGCTGGTCTACACGTCGGTGATCGTCCTGACCGGACATGGCCTGCGGTTCGATGGCGACGAAGAAGCCCTGGCAATGCGATTGGTCACGTTGTTGGGCACGACTCTGCTGGGCACCATGTACTGGAGGCTCCAGCGCGCGAGGCGGCCCGTGGAGGCGTAACGCGATGGACTGGAGACGACTGGTGAGGGTCCTGCTGGAACCAGCGAAGGACCCTCTTCTGGACAGCTTTGGAGTTTCGGCGGGACGAGTGAAGGCGCTCCGGTTGCGGTTGAGTGAGCAACTGGCCGACCTCCGGGGCCGCACCGGGTGCCTGCGAGACCCCGCGTTTCAGGCCCACATGAAGAACCTGGAAGCGGAGCACGCACGCCTGCTGGAAGTGGAGCAGCGAGTCGGCAGGGAACTGGATACACACCGCGCGCGGCGTGACCTGCTGAATGCACGACAGACGGCGATTGAGGCGCAGGACCGTCTGCTGGATCTGGTGGCCGCGCTGGACGACGCGAACGCACGGGCCACGGCCCTTGTGGAGACATCGCAGGAGATGAGAATTTAGTGCAGGAGGAAGGGAAAGCATGGGGACGGTTGACCTGATATGGCTTATCGCGGTATTTGGTTGCCTTGTCTGGCTGGTAAACGCGTTTGGCTTGTGGACGACCGTGGCGTTGATGATGCTTCTGCTGGCCATTGGCCCCGCTCTCGTGCGGAGCCGCCGCGGTTGGCTGGGGTGTGTTGTTCTGGCGGCTCCATTCGTGGCATCCCTGATCTGGCTGGTGGTTACATTTGGCTGGTGGGCTGTTCTTGCGCTGCTCACAAGCCTGGTCGTGCTGGCGGGAACCCTGTCCGGTGGCTCACGCAGTCGAACACCTTCCCGGCGGCAGAGAATCGAGGGGATGAGGACCCCGTCCGAAGGCAACAAGTTTCTGAGATCCCACTTCCTGAGGGAATGGGAACCAGTCAATCTGGCTGGCCGACGAGCGTGGGAGCGCGACGACATAGCGACGGCTGCGCAGTGCTTCGAACAACTGCAGGCGCTCGTCGCACGGTTCCGCGAGTCCGCTGATCCCGGGAATTCTGAAATGCAGTGGACCTTGAATCGGGTAACACTGCCCCTTTCTGCCGACGATGCCGGCCAGTGGTGGCAAGCTCAAATGATCCTCGCTGGTGGCCGCGTGTGGAAACGGTGGAGGAAGGCGCACGCCAGCGTGAAACCGGACCTTCGGGATCGCTGGCTCTGCACCAGAGGGCAGATGAACATTTCAGGCATCGACTTGTCGGACGCGGATCTCAGGGGTGCGGTGCTGCGCAATGCTCGTCTTGTCAACGCAGACCTGCGCCGGGCACAACTGGCCGGTGCGGTCCTTGCCGGGGCGAACCTCCAGGACGCGTTGCTGGATAAAGCCGATCTTTGCGATGTGGATCTGACGGGCGTGCAGGGGCTGACCGAGTCCCAACTGCGGACGGCGCGTCGGGGGCCTGCGTGATGTATTCGTTTGATCGGTTGCTTCGGGTTTTAGACCTCCTTGACAGGATGCCGTACGGCTGGGAGGTCGGCCTGACAGTGTTCCTGATTGCGGTGGCGGTAACGATCTTGCCCGCGCTGTTCCCGAGACATTCGACGATCCCACAGCAGAAGTCGGTCCGACCAAGTGCCGGTTTTTGGGCGGAATGGGCTCCTGTCAACAGAGCGGGACGGGAGGCGTGGATGAGCGGCGACTACGGCGAGGCTGCGCGGATGTTTGACCTTCTCCTGAGGTTGGCTGACCGTTTCCGGATCGCGTCTACAGGCAGGGCCCTGGGCTTCGGAAGTCACGCCGCCTTCTCGAGCGCCCGGCAACACCCACATCGATGGTGGCAGGCGCAGATCGCGCACAAGGGTCCTGCCAGATGGAATGCGTGGAGACAAACGAACCCAACCATGAAACCCGACCTGCGGGACCAATGGATCGTATGCCGTGAGGAGGCGAATCTTCAGAACATCGACTTTTCCGATGCCGACCTGACCTTTGCGTCCTTTTTCGGCGCGCGTTGCACAGGCGCCAGCTTTCGGAATGCAGACCTGCAGGACACGAATCTCTCTGGCACTGACCTGCGTTTCACAGATTTTGCGGGTGCTCGCCTCCTGAGAACAAACCTCTCAGGAGCTGATCTCACCGGTGCGTTCGGCCTGACGCGAAAGCAACTGGAAAACGTTGTATTGTCAGCGACGACCAAACTACCATTGGAATTTCGAACTTACTTTTCCACACAGGACTTTTGGGCAGAGTGGGCACCGCTGAATCGAGCCGGTCGGGACGCCTGGATTCGGGATGAACACGGCGAGGCTGCGAGGCTCTTCGAATGCCTTCTGAAGCTGGCACAATCGGTTCACCTTGACACCCACTGGAAGCGCTTTTGTTTTCGAAACTATGCGACCTTTCCCCGAACTGCGGAGGGCTCGGGCCGATGGTGGCAGGCACAGGTTCTGCTCAAGGGAGCGCGAACCTGGAACAACTGGCGGCACACACACTACGCGACCTTCCCGGACCTTCGGGGACAATGGATCACCTGCCGCAGGAACGCGGAACTGCGGGGCCTCGATCTTTCCGGGGCTGACCTCACGGGCGCGTTTTTCTTTGGCGCACGTTGCCCCGGGGTCAACTTCCAGGACGCCAATCTGCAGGGCGCGGATCTGGGAGGCACCGACCTAACTCGCACTACGGGCCTGACGCAGACGCAACTGAACACGGCACTGGGATCGGCGACGACTCTGTTGCCGCAAGGTCTCGTTCGTCCGCAGCACTGGGAGTGAGCCGGAGTTTGTGACAGTTCACAAACCGTCACGCAGCCCTCTGTTGCACGGTCTGAATTCAAATTATTCTCAGGACATGAGCACGCGAAATTACTTCTCTCCGAACTACACGGTTGCCAGAGACCGTTTCCGTGAGGGTGCGATCAGTGCTGGCGGACGGTTGCAGTCCTTGCCGTTGCAGGCCCTCGGGCCAGCGGGTGAGGAACTGACAATCGACATCGCGTGGTTCGGTGCGGAACACCCCCGGCGAGTCTATGTTCACTCGTCGGGCGTGCACGGAGTGGAGTTGTTTGCGGGCTCGGCGATTCAGTTACAGTGGCTCACGGAGAATGCGACGGAGGCACCGCCGGCCGATTCGGCGATGGTTTTGATTCATGCGGTAAATCCGTATGGGGCCGCGTGGCTTCGACGGTTCAACGAAAACAATGTGGATCTGAATCGCAACTTTCGTGCCGCGGGTGACTTCGCACCGGAGGTTCTGCCGTTCTGGGAAAAGGTGAATCCGTTGCTGAATCCCGGGACTCCGCCGCAAGCGGATGGGTTTTATCTTCGCGCCGCGTGGCTGGTTTTTCGTTACGGAATGGCGAGTGTTCGTCAGGCTGTTGCATGCGGCCAGACGCTGAACCCGGATGGGCTGTTCTTCACCGGGGTCCGCCCCGAAGAGAGCGTGACACTTCTTGAGCAGTTTGTACGTGAGCGATTTGCCGGCGCAGAAGCAATTGTTGGCATGGACGTACACACCGGACTGGGAGCTTTTGGTGATGACCGTTTGCTGGTGGATTCGGCAGATGCAAGAGCCGAGGCGAACCGTGTGATGCTGGCCGTCTATGGCAACCATGTGGAAGTCATGAGCAAGGAGGGCGTCGCGTACAAAGTGCGGGGGCCGCAGCATGACATGTACTTCCGTTTGTTCCCGCAGGCGCAGGTTTACTTTACGAGTCAGGAGTTCGGAACTTATCCTGGACTTCGGGTGGTCTCCGCTCTTCGGGAGGAGACTCGCCTGCACCTGTACGGCGGCAACCGCCGCAGCGACAGGAATGAAGCCGCAAAGCGAAATCTGCTGGAGATGTTCAATCCGGCGCGCGATGTGTGGCAGAAGGCGATTCTGGCACGGGGAAGACAAGTCATGAAACAAATGCTGGCTTTGGGCTTGAAAAGTAATTTGAACTGAAGTAATATCGAATTCTGTGACTTACTTACTTCCAGTTCAGAGAGTTGTCGGCGGTTGGGACCTGTTCCTGACTCCCGAAGCGCATGTGGTTACCTGACCGAACTGGAATAACATCCGGATTTGATGAGGGCGGCCACAATACGTGGTCGCCCTTTTTCTTTTGATTGTGGCGATTGCTTCCTGGAACACCGACGGCATAAGTGTGTCCAAACTACGAAAGGAGAGACACCATGGCAAACAAGACTTTATTTCAAACGATCTTTGGCGCGTTCATTCCCGCCACGAACACCGTGAACCACGAAGGCGCTCCCGCGTATAAGTTATCGCCGAAACAGGCGTTGGCACAGTACGCTGCGACCGGATGCTTTAACCGAACTTTCTACGCGAGCGCCGAGGAACAGTTGACTCGTGTATTGGAGTTATGCGAGGAAGTTGGACCCGAGTTCGTCGCGGCCGTGGCAATCTACAGCCGTCGCAACGCGTACATGAAGGATATGCCGGCACTCTTGTGCGCCTGGTTATCCGGACGCGATGCGCGGTTGCACGAGTTCGTATTCGCGCGTGTTATCGACAACATGAAAATGTTGCGTACTTACGTCCAGATCTTGCGTTCCGGAGTTACCGGGCGTAAGTCATTGGGCACGGCGCCGAAGCGATTGGTTCGCGAGTGGATTGCGGCTCGCACCGAGGATCAGTTGTTCCGCGCCAGCGTGGGGCAGGATCCTTCTTTCGGGGACATCTTGAGGATGGTTCACCCGAAGCCTGCCGACGCGACGCGCGAAGCGTTCTACGGCTACATGTTGGGCCGCCGCCACAACGAGCAGGCATTGCCCGAGTTGGTCTTGCAGTATGAGGCCTTCCGCGCGGGTAAGCCCGTTGACGCGCCGGATTTGCCGTTCCAGATGTTGACCGACCTCCCGTTGTCTTTGGGCGACTGGGTCGCGATTGCATCCCGGGCTTCGTGGCAGACAACGCGTATGAACCTCAACACGTTCGCCCGCAAGGGAGCGTTCGAGGTTCCCGGTGTGACGGAGACGGTGGCGAACCGTTTGCGTGATCCGGCGGAGATCGCGAAGGCTCGTGTCTTCCCGTACCAGTTAATGGTGGCGTGGAAGAACTGCAGCAACGATGTTCCTGTCGCGGTGCGGGATGCATTGCAGGACGCGATGGAGATCGCGATCGGCAACGTACCGGCATTCGCCGGCAAAGTCTACGTATGCCCGGATGTGTCGGGTTCCATGCGGAGCCCTGTGACCGGTGCGCGGAAGGGGTCAACTTCGGCGGTTACGTGCGTGGATGTCGCGGCTTTGATGGCGGCGGCAATCTTGCGTCGTAACCCCTCGGCGGAAGTGATTCCGTTTGAGACCGGCGTCGTATCCATCCGGTTAAACTCTCGCGACTCCGTGATGACAAATGCGGAGAAGTTGGGTTCGATTGGCGGCGGCGGGACCAATTGCAGCGCGCCTTTGCGGTTGTTGAACAAGCGACAGGCAGAGGGCGACGTGGTGATCTTCGTTTCCGACAACGAGTCGTGGGTGGATCAGGGTTGTAAGCGCGGTACAGCGTTGATGGGTGCGTGGGAGGAGTTTCGGAAGCGCAACCCGTCGGCGAAGTTGGTTTGCGTGGACGTTCAGCCTTGCGAGACGTCGCAGGTGACCGAGCGCGCGGACATACTCAACGTCGGCGGATTCTCGGATCAGGTCTTCGATTTGATCGCGGCTTTTGCAGCCGGGGAATTGAATGGAGATCACTGGGTCCGCCGGATCCAGCAGTTGGTGATGTAACAGGGTTAGGGGCCGAATGTTTTCGGGACTACATTTTTAGGTAATGTCGCGTCTCGTAAGTTGTGCTTGTCGGCCCCTGACTTTTCCTCCTGTTTTAGCGAATGCCGTGGGGAACTACATGGTAGAGCGGCAGCCATCGATCATGGCTGAGGGTCCCGGTTCAAATCCGGGTTGTCCGTTTCCGGGCAAAAGCTCAAAACCCGTTTCTCGTTTTAACTTGTCGCTGATGCAGGGTGTATTTATTTAGGTACGGGTGGGGCCGAATGCCGGCCGGGACTACATCTCTGAAACAGATGCCCCTTGACCGGGGCGGTCTCGGCAGTTTTCCTTCGTCGGCCCTCACCTCGCAATAGCAACACCAGGAAAGAAGGTACAGGATGGCTGAGCACAACTACGAGTACATCGAATCCACGTCGGGAGTCCCGATCAAGTCGTGGACCCGCGGCGTCCTGCTGGATGACCGTGCAAAAGGCCAGCTCCTGAACGTCGCGAAGCTCCCCTTCATCTTCCGCTGGGTGGCCGCGATGCCTGACGTTCACTGGGGCATCGGAGCCACGGTCGGTTCGGTAATCCCTACGAAGGGTGCCATCATCCCGGCGGCAGTCGGCGTCGATATCGGTTGCGGCATGATGGCCGTACAGACCACCCTGAACGCTCGCGATCTGCCCGACAATCTGCACAAGATCCGCCACGAAATCGAGCGGGCGGTGCCGCACGGGCGAACGAACAACGGTGGCCCCGGCGACCGCGGCGCGTGGGCGAATATCCCCGGACGCAACGAAGATACCTGGGGTACGCTGAAGCCCCGGTACGACGCGATTCTGGAGAAGCACCCGAAGCTGAACCGCGGGAACCATGCGAACCACCTGGGAACGCTGGGTACCGGCAACCACTTTGTGGAAGTCTGCCTGGATGAGACCGAAACGGTGTGGTTCATGCTCCACAGCGGGTCGCGTGGCGCCGGGAACCGGATCGGCAGCTACTTCATTGAGCTGGCGAAGCAGGACATGCGGGAGTTCTTCATCAATCTTCCGGATGAGGACCTGGCGTACTTCCCGCAGCACACGGATCACTTCAGCGACTACTTCCAGGCGGTCGCCTGGGCGCAGGACTACGCACGTGCGAACCGCGATCTGATGATGAGTCAGATTGTGGAGGCGGTACGGAACTCCGGCGAAGTGCCTCCGTTCAACGCCGAGGTGCAGGCGATCAACTGCCACCACAACTACGTGACCGGCGAAAAGCATTTCGGCGAGAACGTACTGGTAACCCGGAAGGGTGCGGTTCGCGCAGAGGAAGGCGACCTGGGGATCATCCCGGGCAGCATGGGTGCGCGGTCGTACATCGTTCGCGGCAAGGGAAACCGCGAGAGCTTCAACAGCTGCAGCCACGGGGCGGGACGAGCAATGTCGCGCAACGAGGCGAAAAAGCGGTTCACCGTGGACGACCACATCCGCATGACCCAGGGTGTGGAGTGCCGGAAGGACGCGGAGGTGATCGACGAGACGCCGGCGGCCTACAAGCCTATTGAGGCTGTGATGGCGGCGCAAGCGGATCTGGTCGATATCGTCCATACCCTGCGGCAGGTGGTTTGCGTGAAGGGGTGAAAACGAAAAAGAGCCTGCGGTTCGCGCCGCAGGCTCTTTTGTTTTTCGCCGCCGCGTTGGCTGACGAGAGAGTTGTTTAGGCAAGTCCCGTGTTGGACCGCGTGTCCACCACAGGCATGATTTCATCCGCGGCACGAGTTTCCCTTGCAGCATTCCTCCTGAGACCGAATGCCAATAGTGAAATTCCACCGAGCACCATGCCCACAGTGGAGGGTTCCGGAGTGGCTGAGGACGCCTCGTCCACGGAAATGGTATCGATTCCGATATAGGCGCCGTTCGTGTTGGTGTCGGTTGCCACATAGCGGAACGCCAGGCGTCCATTTACCGGACCGCCCAGCCCGGACATGATGACGACGTACTATGCCCAGGAGGACGGGTAGCCGCCGGCTGCGTAGGTTGGGTTAATTTCCAGCAGAAGGTTGGTGAAATCGCCGACGGAAGACGAGGTGGAACCGACATTGGAACTGGAACCATTGCCGCTGAAACGAACTTCCAGGTTGTCCGGATGGGCTTGCGTGGACTCGGTGTAGAAGCTGAGGGTGTCGCCGTCGTTGAGGGTCAACGTGGGTAGAATCAGCCAGTTGCTGATGTTGCCGCCGACGGTGGCGTTGTTGAAATTGGCACCGATATAGGAGTCGGTGGTGCCGCCCTGGGGGGTAAGAACTCCATTTCCCTGGAACCAGCCAGTGGAACCAAGCGGGCTACTTCTATTGGTAAAGGTCCAGCCACCAAGGTTGAAGGTTTCAAAATTCTGGGCCAGAAGATTCGCAGCGCTGGCGGTTGAGAGACTCGCTGCCGCAAGACCGGCAAGTAACACTATTGAACGTAATTTCACATATCCTCCTCGAATAACTGCGTTCGCTCGTCGTTGCGAGCGATGCGAGACCGGAACAGGGTAACACAGTTGTGGGACTACATCTCCTGTTATCCGGACAGCCGGCGGTTTTTCTTGCCTTGACAATAAGCCACTCATATTTCATAATCAAGTTGAGCTAAGCAATATATGCCGGGCGTGTGGCCTGCGGCTCACAAGTTCTCTAATCTATTCAAGGAGGTCCTGAGAAGGACATGGGCAAAATCATCGGTATCGACCTCGGTACCACAAACTCGGTAGTTGCGGTTATGGAAGGCGGGCAGCCGACCGTTATCGCCAATCAGGAAGGCGGTCGCACCACTCCGTCCGTCGTTGCGTTTACAAAATCCGGTGATCGTCTGGTTGGCACGGTTGCCAAGCGCCAGGCCATCACCAACCCGGAAAACACCATCTTCTCGATCAAGCGCTTCATGGGCCGCAAGGCCAACGAAGTGACGGAAGAACAGAAGATGGTTCCTTATAAGGTTGTCGTTGGCGACAACGGCGACGTCCGTGTCAGCAGCCTCGGCAAGCTCCAG
>CANIHR010000084.1 GCA_947467185.1 Bryobacterales bacterium | reverse complement strand
GTGCCTTCCGGCGTGACGAGAATATTGCCGGGCTTCAGGTCGCGGTGGACGACGAGGTTGCGGTGGGCGTATTCGACGGCGTTGCAGACCTGGAGGAAGAGTTCAACGCGGCGGCGGACGGAGAGATTTTCCTGCTGGGCGTACTCAACGATGGAGCGGCCCTCGACGTAGTCCATCACGAGGTATGGCTGGCCTTCGGGCGTGGCCCCGGCGTCGAGGAGGCGGGCGATGTTGGGGTGATCGAGGCGGGCGAGGATGCGGCGTTCGGCTTCAAGGCGGAGGCGCAGGGCGGGGGAGTCCATGCCGCGCCGGACAAACTTGATTGCGACCTTGCGTTCGAACGTACCGTCGGTGCGGATGCCGAGGTAGACGGACCCCATGCCGCCTTCGCCGAGAGGGCTGACGAGTTTCCACTGCCCGACCTGCCCGGTGGGGCGGGAGAAGAGCGCAGCGGCGCCTTCCACGGTGCGGAAGATGGTGTCTTCGGCGAGGGCATCGTCGCCCGAATCGCAGCGGAGGAGGTCGGCCACAAGCGGGCCGAGTTCGGGGGGGAGGTCGGCGAGGAAACGGTCGCGCATCACGGCGGGCAGTTCGCGCGCCTGATGGAAGAGTTCCTCTACTTTGGACCAGTCGACTTCGTTCATGACGCTACGTCGTTTTCAGTTGCTGGGCGAGAAATGCGGTGGCGAAGCGCATATCGCGGTAGATGGAGACGACGGAGACTCCGAGGACTTCGGCGATTTCCTCCATGGTGAGGCCGGTGAAAAAGCGGAGTTCAACGACCCGGGCTTTGCGCTCATCAACTTTGGCGAGGCGTTCGAGCGCCTGGTCGAGGGCGCTGAACTCGGCGGCTTTGGTGGAGGAGTAGGCGAAAGCTTCTTCGAGGGAGGCGAGGGGCTGGCCAGCACCGCGCTTTTCGCTGAGGTGGCGGCGGGCGTGGTCGACAAGAATCTGGCGCATGAGGCGGGCGGCGACCGAGTAGAAGTGACGGCGGTTTTCGAGTTTGGGGGCGGAGGATCCGGCGAGGCGAAGGTAGACCTCGTTGATGAGTGCGGTGGGCTGGAGGGTGTGGCCGGAGCGTTCGCGGCGGAGCGAACTCATGGCGAGGCCGTGTAACTCGCGGTAAATGAAGGGGACAAGCTCTTCGAGGGCGGAGGCCTGGCCGTCGCGCCATTGCTGGAGGAGGACGGTGACTTCGCCGGGGTCCTGGGTTGGCGGCAAAAGGCTGGGGATCGGCGCTGACGGGTCGTGGGCGGCGGCGAAGATGTTGGTCATGGGTGCTCCGGGCGGCAAACACCGCCCACTGGTGTTTGCGCATTTGCCCCGGAAAACCTGTCACGGTCTTTCGGAAAAATTATTCGGTCCGGGCGAAGGGGCTGAAATTGGTGTGGTGGTCGTAGTGATCGACGTCTTCAGCGCGCTTCAGGAAGTTGACGACGAGGTAGGTGAGAGGCATGGCAAGAACCTCGTAGCCGACCTTGAACAGGTAGCCGGAGACGATGAGCTGGAGCAGCACGCCGAGGGGCTGACCGTAAAAGATGAAGAAGATGACGATGGAGGTATCGACCAACTGGCCGACGATGGTGGAACCCAGGGCACGGCTCCAGAGGTGCCTGCCGTTGGTCCAGATCTTCATTTTAGCGACCGTGAAGGAGTTCGCGAACTCGCCCGCCCAGTAGGCGAGCAGGCTGCCGGCCACGGTGCGCGGGACCGCACCGAAGACGATTTCGAAGGCTGCCTGGTTCCTGAATTCCGGGGCCGGGGGCAGCATGATGGCGAAGATGCCGAAGGCGGTCATGATGGATGAGGCGAGGAAGCCGGTCCAGATGGCGCGCCGCGAGGCGGCGTACCCATAGACTTCGGTGAAGACATCCCCAAAGATGTAGGTGATGGGGAAAAGCAACTGGGCGGCGCTGAAGCGGAACCAGCCGATCGCGACAAATTTCGGCGCGATGAGATTGGAGACGATCAGGATTACGACAAAGATGTTGATGAGAATCGGCAGGTATTTGTAGTGGCCTGGGTGCTTATGCATGGTGGGCTTAGAATGAAACCAAAAAGATAGCAGGGTAACAATGCAATTCGACTGGAGTTCCCTGAAGGCGATCCCGGGAGCGATGACGGCAATGAAAGTAGGGTCGGCGTATTTGCTGGCCCTGCCAACCGGGTGGTTCCGGGAGAAGCAGGGCCACGCTGTGGGGCTGCGCACGTTCCCGATTGTGGCGGTGGCAAGCTGTGGGTACCTGCTGGCGCTGGCACATCCCGGTGAGGGCGACGTATCGCGACTACTGCAGGGGCTGATGGCCGGCATCGGGTTTGTGGGCGGTGGCGCGATCGTGAAGGAGGGCCTGAGCGTCCACGGAACGGCGACGGCCGCCAGCATCTGGAATACGGGTGCCATCGGGGCAGCTTGTGCGCTGGGGAATTACGAAGTCGCCGTGATGCTGGCCGTGCTGAATCTGTTCACGCTGCAGGCACTGGTGCCGATCAAGCGAAAGCTCGATCAGGAGCCGCTGGATCCGGATAATTAGAGGGAAGACATGATTCAGACAGGGTTGGAAGGCAAGGTTGTGGTGGTGACAGGCGGCGCTGCCGGGATTGGTCGGGCGACTGCGGAGCGGTTTCTGGCGGAGGGCTGCCGGGTGTCGGTCTGGGATGTGCGCGAGGGGCCCGTCTTCGGCGCGGACTGCGATTTCCAGCGCGTGGACGTGACCGACGGCGCTTCGATTCAGGCGGCGACGGACGCCGTGATGGCGAAGTGGGGCCGGATCGACGTGCTGGTGAATAATGCCGGCATCCTGCGGGATGGGCAAATGGTGAAGGCGAAGGACGGCGTGGTGATCGGAATCATGTCAGACGAAGTCTTTGATTCGGTGATCGCGGTGAACCTGAAGGGCGTGTTCGCGTGCGCACGGGCTGTGGCGCAGGTGATGATCGGTCAGAAATCGGGTGTGATTCTGAACGCTTCGAGTGTGGTGGGGCTATACGGGAATTTCGGGCAGACGAACTACGTGGCGGCGAAATCGGGCGTGATCGGGATGACGAAGACATGGGCCCGGGAGCTTGGAAAATATGGGATTCGAGTGAACGCCGTGACTCCAGGGTTCATCGCAACCGAGATGGTCCAGGCAATGCCGGAGAAGGTTCTGGACGGGATGCGGCAGCATACGCCGCTGGGTCGGATGGGCGCGCCGGAGGATATCGCCAACGCTTATTTGTGGCTGGCGTCGGACGCGGCATCGTTCATTACGGGGGCGGTGATTCCTGTGGACGGCGGGATCGTAGTAGGGACGTAGTTGTTAACCTGAAGGTTTAAGCTGCTGGATCCCTGTCGAATCCGACTGCCATCTGCAACCAGAACCTCAGGAGCCATACGTGTATTCTGCCGACCAGGATGAACTTCTCCGGTATATTGACCTGAAACTTGCAGCGCTGGGGCAACCGACCAGCGCGAATCCGAAGGACCCGGCGTTTCTCCATCTGGCGGGTCCGCTGCTGCGGAACTACCACCAGAAAGATCTGTTGCTGGCAGGGAAGATGTGTCCGGCGGATGGCCGTATTCAGACGTTCCTCGAATCGTACCTGGAGGGCTTCGAAGTGGCGAAGCTGCCGGCCAATACGCTGGTGCTGGATCGTGGCGGACTGGCGCGGGCGATGTCCCTGCCGTCGGGTGAGGATTACTTCTCGTCACCGTATCTGAAGTCGTACCGGGTGGCGCAGGGTGTGCTGCATAACCCGAAGAGCGACCGGCGGACCACGAAGGGCATCTTCCATGTGGTGGCGGATGGCATGCCGGTGCCGGCGGACAAGATCACTGTGCCGCGCAAGGCGTTCGCCGCCCTGCTGAAGCAGGCGCTGGAAGCACCAGAAGATGTGATGGCACTGCCGTTCACGGCCAACCAGCCGGAGAAAGCGCACATGTTCGTGTCGCTGTTGCTGCGCCCGCTGGTTTGCCCGGCGACGGGCACCGATGGTGAGCGGCGGATGGAGACGCGGTTCTTCGCGCCGGGCAGTCTGGTGAGCAACCTGGACTTCGTGGAAAGCATCTTCGGCAACGCGGGTGATCCGTATCTGCCGGAAAACGACGCGGCGCGGGATACGGCCCACTGGAGCGGCCATACCGGGTGCGTGATTCTGGCTCCGCACCTGGCTGGGGTGACGAAGAAGTCGGTCGGGTTGCCGCATGTTTCGGAGGCGACGGAGATTGAGCGCGCCAACGGCATGTGTTGGGGAAACGAAGCGGACCAATACAACGACGGCAATGCGTTCAAGGTGACTTGCCGCGACCATCGGGGCGTGATCGTGACGATCATCGCCGACAACTACTACGGCTACTGCAAAAAGGAAGTGAAGACGCAGATCAGCTACGCGGCGAATCTGTTTGGTCTGGCGGAAGAAGAGCACGCGGGGGGCGCGATCGCGTTCCCGGCGTATGTTCTGGGGCAGGATTTCCATGCCGGGCGGACGGTGCTGACGAAGAAAGTGGTCTACGAGGAAGCGATGGCTCTGCTGGGCGATCGCGTGGACTTGCAACCGCGTCGGTATGCCATCGACAAGGCGTACCCGAATGTTTACTACGTGCCGGAGAACGCTGATTTCCACGTCCGTGAAGGCGTGGTTCGTTGGGAGTTGGCGGATAAAACGACGAACTCGCTGGTGCTGCGTGCGGGCGATGTTTATGTGTTGCCGTGGGGGACGAAGATCCGGCTGGAGAAGCAGCCGAGCGGGACGGTTTGGCGTCTGATTGCGAGCCGCGCGGATGGCATTTTGTGCCATAAGCCGTGCACGGTTTCGGGGGGCGGGAAATCGGAGATTTCGAAGTCGCTGGGCAGTATTCTGATGCGGGGTCCGGTGTTTGTGGGCGATTACCATCGGGACATTGCGGAAGTGGCGGAGATCCTGAAACGGGATTTCTCGAACATCTACAAGCAGGAACTGGATAAGGCCCGCGCGGCGCGGCCGATTTTGAGTGCGCAGCGGTCGCTGGGGTCGGTGATTAAGCTGCTGACGCCTTCGGCGGAGTACACGGATGCGCATAATGCGTGGGTTCGCGGGCTTCCGGCGACGATCCGGCAATTGATTGTGGCGGTAAAGCGGTATTACAGGCCGAGTGAGCAGGGTGAAGACTGGCAGAAGTACTTTACCGTTGATCGGATTAACGGGCTGCTGGGGCATGAGCTGAAATTCGACAACCAGAAGCTGCTGGGGAACTATCTGCGAGTCGGGTATGACCCGGATGGGTCGTGGCGCATCTTCAAGCTGCGGCCGGACTTTAATCCGGCGGACAAGGTGCAGGTTGAGGACGACATTACGGCCTCTGTAGTGCTGCCGCGCGAGAGCCTGACGAATCTGGAGGCGGGGTATCCGCACCAGAGCGTGAAGCTGCTGGCGAACTGCGAAGCGCGACTGTTCCAGAGGCCGGATGATGCGGTGCACCGGGGCTTCGACAAAGATGCTGAGGCGGATCTGGCGGGGCCGGGGAATTTCCTTTCGAACTTTGAGCCGCTGACGCAGGCCGATGTCCAGAAGATGCTGGACAACGTGGTCGCGTTCGATCAGTACAGCGATCCGATGAAGAAGCTGCTGTCGGATTTTGTGACCGGTGGCAAGACGCAGTTTGTGGTGTCGTCGTCGGAGCCGCGTCTGGTGGATGGGGCGCCTTCGAAGAATACGCGGTATTTGCAGATCCGGCCGGACCTGCAGAATCCTCTGGGGGCGCACCTGGCGGAGATGGGAACCCGGTTGGCGCGGGAGATTCCCGCCGGTAAGCCGGTGTACTTCCCGGTGAATGCCGTGCTGGCGGGGCGGCGGAATAATCCGCCCGATGCGAAGGCGGGGATTCCGAATCTGGCGGTGTACAGCCCGATTCATTACCAGGAACTGCCGGAGCTGTTCATGGACTTCATTTGCAGTCTGACGGGGAAGTCGCCGTCGACGACGGGCTTTGGCAGTGAAGGGGCGCTGACGAAGGGGCCGTTTAATGCGCTGCCTCCGGTGATTGACGTGAATAACGCGCTGGTGTCGGCGATTCTGACGGGGTACAGCGGGTTTACGACGGCGGCCGGGTATGTGGGGCCGAAGTACCGGGTAGATCACGACAACAGCATGCTGGTACCCGAGCTTTGGTGCCGGATGCGGATTCATGAGCGCGAGGCGGATTACCAGATTCAGCACGGGCTGCTGGAAAAGGTGAACGACTTCGAGCATGAGGGACGGCCGGTTCTGGCGAGCCGGCTGGGTTACCGGATAACGTCGACGTTTGTGGACCGGTTCCTGGGGCGGATGTTTGAGTCGCCCGGGTCTGTGTTTACCGACGAGATGTTGCGGCCGGAGAAGCAGGACCCGGCGGCCTTCGTTGAGGGCGTGGACGCGATCTGCGCCGCGCAGCAGCGGGTGGCGAAGCTGTACTTTGATGACGGCAGCGTGGCGGCGGCATGTCCGCCGATTCGGGCGTTGCTGCATATCATGGCCGAAGGACATTTTGAGGGCAAGGATGTTCACGCGCCGGAGATTCGGGCGCTGTTCACGCGCGAGGCTCTTGTCGCGAGCGATTGGTATCGCGAGCGGTTGCTGGCGAAGCAGCGGCGGGATGTGGCGTTCTGGACGGCGCAGGGCGATGCGGCGCAGGTGGCCCGAGTTTCGGCTGCGGGGTATCTGGAGGCGTTGGTGGGGACGATTGGGGCGGATCCGAGCGCGGTTGGGTAGTGGCCTGGGGTCTCAGGCTTTCAGGAAATCGTCCGGATCGATTCCTGCCTATTTAAGAATTGCCCGGAGTGTACCTTCAGGCATGTCTCCGGGATGATTGGGAATTGTTGTGTAGCGGTTCGAGGTGGGGTTGAACCAGATTTCATGGCTGCCTGCGGCCTGACGGTCGAATTCGAAACCGCCTGCTTTCAGTTTGCGGACGATTTCGCGGTAGCGAAAACCTGAAAGTCGACCCACGTCAAGCTGCCACCACGACGGTGTATTCTCGCTGAGTTGTGAGGGCCGGGGGCAACGGGGTTATCCCGTCACGGTCCCGCCTGGCTTCGATCAGTTTGCGGGCAACATCGCGGGCTATATCGAGGGCCTCAGCCACTGTGCGACCCTGCGCGACGAGTCCGGGCATCTCCTCAGAGGTGGCGAGGAACAAGCCTTCCGGCAGTTCTTCGACCTGGACGCGAAGTGCGAGTTCCATAAGTCCTGATCGTAGCACTCGTGAGAGCTACCAGCCCTTGAGTTTGCGGAGTTCGGTGATGTGGGCGACGTGGTTTCTTCCGTGCCAGTCGTAGAGGGCGGCCATCTTTTCCAGCGAAACTTTGCCGAGTTCCGGGTGGGTCAGGTTGCGCTTCCAGTCGGCTTCGGACATACCTTCGAGGATTGCCACCCAGCGCTTGTGGAGGCATTCCAGCAGGCAGAGTGATGTCTCGATCGGGACGGTCTTCGTGTCCCGCAATTCGGCCCAGGCGGCTTCGTCGTAGGGCTTGATCGTTGGCTCGTCTTCCGTCAGCGCCAGTTTGAAGCGGACATAGCTGTTCATATGGCTGTCGGGCAGGTGGTGGACGACCTGGCGGACGGTCCAGCCGCCTTCGCGGTAGGGCGTGTCGAGCTGGTCCTCTGTCAGACCATCGACCGCAGCCTGCAGATTTGCAGGCGTCTCCGCGATATTTTCGACCCAGCGATCGCGGTCTTTCGCTGTAATGCTTTCGGGCCAGGTGAATTTGCCAACAGGGTAACGGGGATCGGCCATGGCTTGAATTATTCTCCTCGGATTAAATCTTCCCAGGTTTCGCGGGCGCGCACAACCCGCCAGGTTTCCCCTTCGACGAGAACTTCGGCGGGGCGGGGGCGGGAATTGTAGTTCGACGCCTGCACGAAGCCGTACGCTCCGGCTGATTCCACAGCCAGAAGGTCGCCCGGTTTCACGGCGGGAAGTTCGCGGTCCCGCGCCAGGAAATCACCGGTTTCGCAGACGGGGCCGACGACATCAGCAACCAGGGAACCGCCGGTTGTCTTCAAGGGCCGAATATTGTGGTGGGCCTTGTAGAGCGCGGGGCGGATGAGGTCGTTCATGGCCGCGTCGATCACCACGAAGTGTTTGGACGGGCTCTGCTTCAGGTACAGGACTTTGGTGAGCAGCGCACCGGCATTGCCGACGATGGAGCGGCCTGGCTCGATGGTGATGGTAAGGCCGGCGCGTTCCACGCGGCCACGGAGGTCAGCGATGAAGGTGGCGATGGAGGGGGCGTCGTCGCCGTCTTTGTAGGCGATGCCCAGGCCACCGCCGAGGTCGATGTGGCGGATGGCGTGGCCGTCCTTCTGCAGGTTCTCAATGAGGGTGAGGACTTTATCGGCCGCTTCGAGGATCGGCGAGTAGTCGAGAATCTGTGAGCCGATGTGGCAACTGACGCCGGCGGCGCGGAGATTCTGAAACGCGCGGGCGCGGCCATAGATGGCGGGCGCGTCTGTGATATCGATGCCGAACTTGTGATCGCGGAGGCCGGTGGAGATGTAAGGGTGGGTGTCGGCGTTGACGTCGGGATTGACGCGGAGCGAGAACTCGGCGGTGAGGCCGAGGCGTCCGGCGACGGCATCGATAACGGCGAGTTCGCCCTCCGATTCGCAGTTGAAAGTGCCGATGCCACTTTGCAGCGCCAGTTCGATTTCGCCTTCCGTTTTGCCGACGCCGGAGAAGACGATCTTCTTCGGGTCGCCGCCCGCTTTGAGGACGCGGAAGAGTTCGCCACCGGAGACAATGTCGAAGCCGGAGCCAGCTTCGGCGAGGAGCTTCAGGATTGCGAGATTGGAGTTCGCTTTGACCGCGTAGCAGACCAGGTGGGACAGGTCGCCAAAGGCCGCGTCATAGGCGCGCCAGGCTTCCAGGATCGCGTCGGCCGAGTAGACATAGCAGGGCGTGCCGACGGAGCTGGCGATTGTGGCGAGGTCTGTGCCGTCACAGAAAAGGTTGTCGTTTTGATACCGGAATGTCAAAGAACCCTCATTACGATTAGTGTCTGATCGTCGAAGCGGTCGGTGTTGAATTTGTCGAGGTCGGCGAAGATGGAGTTCACGATGCTCTTGGGTGTGCAGCCGTTGCAGCCACGCAGCACCTTCGCCAGGCCGGCGCGGCCATACTCGTCGCCGTCAACGCTGATGTGGTCACTGACGCCATCGGAGTAGAGCACAACGATGTCGCCCTTCTGCGCCTGAAATGTAGTTTCCTCATACTTCTGGCAGGGCAGCAGGCCGAGGGGTACGCCCTCGATTTCGATGTTAATCGTTTCGTTGCCGCGCAGGACCATGGGCGGCGACCCGCCTGCGTTGACGATGTTGAATTCCAGCGAATGCGCGTGCCAGAGCAGGAGTTGGAGCGTGGCGTATTTGCCGGCAGTGGCTCGTTTGGCGAGTTCGTCGTTAAGCGCGACCATCAGTTCGGCGGGGCCACGGCGGCGCGGGGCCAGCGTGCGCATCAGGCCGTTCAGCATGGCTCCGTAGAGGGCGGCAGCGGCACCTTTGCCGGAGGAATCACCGAACGCGACGACGAAGTGGCCGTCGGTGTGACCGAAGAAGTCGTAGAGGTCGCCCGAGATCTGGCGCGCCGGACGAAGGCCGATAGCGATTTCGAGACCTTCGACGTCGGGTGCTTCCTGCGGCAAAATAACTGTTTGCAGTTCGAAGGCGGCTTTGAGATCGGCCTGCATGGCGCGTTCGCGTTCGCCGAGTTCTTCGTAGAGCCGCGCATTTTCGACGGCGATGGCGACGGAGGGGGCGAGCAGACCGAGCGTGCGTGCGTGCTCGTCGGTGAAGTAGCCCATGCGCTTGCTCTCCACGTCCATCACTCCGATGACACGGTGTTTCACGATCAGGGGCACGGCGATTTCGGAAAGAATGCCGGGGTGTGAGGAGATGTAGCGGGCGTCGGCGCCGGTGTCGTGAACGCGCACGATTTCGCGCGACGTGACGGCGGCTCCGGTGATGCCCTTGCCGAGCGGGATACTGCCGACGTTGACCCGCTCGTCGTAGCGGATGCTGACGAGGTGCTTCAGGGTCTGCGTTTCCTGATCGACCATCAGGATGGCGAAGGCGTCGTAATTGATGAGGCCACGCACTGAGGACGCGACCTTGCCGAGAAGTTCTTCGAGCTCCAGGATGGATGAGAACTCGTGGGAGATCTTCGAAAGCGTCCGGATTGTTTTGTACTGGCGCTCAGCCTTGCGATAAAGCTGCGCGTTTTCGATGGCGCTGGCAACGCGGCCACCGATGAGGCGCAGCATCGTCAGTTCATCCTCTTTGAACGCGCCCAGCTTGGCGGACTGAACGTCGATGACGCCAATGATCCGGTTGCGGGAGATCATCGGGACGCAGAGTTCGGTGCGGACCGCGTCAGAGACGGCGAGGTAGCGGGGATCCTTGCGGACATCGGGCGCGAGAATTGCGGCGCGCTCGGAGACGACAGCGCCGACGATGCCTTCGCCGATGGGGATGGAGAGGTTGCGGACCACTTCTTCGCGATGGCCAAGGGCGTAGCGAATGCGGAGGTCTTTCCGTTTCTCGCTTACCAGCAGGATGGCGAACATGTCGAATGGCACGACACGCTGCACGATGCCGGCGATGCGGCTGAGGAGTTCGTCGAGGTCCAGCGTTTCAGCGGAGAGGGACGAGACCTCCAGGAGGAAGTCGAGGAGTTCGGTCCGTTCGCGGAAGCGGATTTTCTGGCGTGGCGTGCTCACACGCCGTCCGTGGACCTGGCTTCCGCACTGGCCGCTTCCATAATGGCTACGCTGGCGCTGGCCCCGACGCGGGAAGCGCCGGCTGCTACCATGGCGCGGAGATCTGCCAGGGTGCGAATGCCACCAGAGGCTTTGACGCCCATGTCGTGGCCCACGGTGGCGCGCATCAGGGCGATATCGGCCGTGGTGGCTCCGGATTTGGCGAAGCCGGTGGAGGTCTTGACGAAGTCGGCTCCGGCAGCCTGGGAAAGCTTGCAGGCGAGGACTTTGGCTTCGTCGGTGAGAAGCGCAGTCTCGATGATGACCTTGACGATGGCGCCCCCGGCGTGGCTGGCCTGGACAACTGCGGCAATATCGTCTTCGACGATGGCTAATTCGCCCGAAAGCAAGGCACCAACGTTGATGACCATGTCGACTTCGGTGGCTCCGGCGGCAACAGCTTCCGTGGCTTCAGCTACCTTCGCGGCCGTGCTGGCGGCACCCAGCGGAAAGCCGGCGACGGTGCAGACTTTGACGGGTGAACCGAGCAGTTCCGAGGCAACGCGGGGCACCCAGAACGAGTTCACACAGACGCTGGCGAACTCATAATGGAGGGCTTCGGCGCAGACTTTTGCGACGTCCGGCCAGGTGGCATCGGGCCGCAAAATAGTGTGGTCAATCAGGCGCGCGAGATTGCGGTCAAAGATCATGGTCTGAAGGGGGTAGAAACCACTACCGTAGCATACCGCTGAAAAATGACATCCAAAATCGGGCCGCTTTCCGCGCGCCTGATAGGGTTTTGACTAGGCCGCGAGGGCGGACGTGCAGTGGGCGCAGCGCTTCGCGGCGAGCGGAACTTCACTGATGCACTCGGGACAGGTTTTCGTTGATGGCGGCGGTGGGGGCGGCGCGGGTTTTTGCATCCGTGCGTTCACGGCGTTCATCGGCACGACGACGAAATAGTAGATGGCAGTGGCGACCAGCAGGAACGCCACCACGGCGTTGATGAAATCGCCCACCGGGAACTTACTGCCATTGAGCGTGAACTCGATCGCCGAAAAGTCCGGCTTGCCGACGAGGGCGGCGATCAGGGGGGTGATCAGGTCCTTCGTGAAGGCCGTAACGACGCCACCGAACGCACCACCGATGACGACGCCGACCGCGAGATCGACCACATTGCCGCGCAGAATAAAGTCTTTGAAACCACCCATTGTTTGAATCCTCCGGTTTAGGGTAACAAAATCGGTCAGCGTTTTGCCAGGAAGGCCGACAGGCGCTCCATGGCGGGTTCGAGGACACTGCGGTCCGCGGCGTAACAGATGCGGATGGAGCCTTCGCCTCCGGCTCCGAACGCAACGCCTGGTGCGAGGCCGACGCGGGTCTCCTGGAGCAACTGGCGACAGAAGGCGAACGAGTCGGTGAGGCCTTCCACCTTGGGGAAAAGGTAAAAGGCTCCGTCGGGCTGCGGTGTGGTGAGACCGGGCATGGTGGCGAGCGCGGAGAGACAGAGGTCGCGGTTGGCCTTGAGACGTTCCAGCATGGTGCGGATCTCGGGTTCGCCGTGTTCGAGGGCGGTTTCCGCGGCCTTCTGCGTGAAGCTGGGCGCGTGCGAAATGATGAATTCGTTGAGCTGCGTGGCTTTGGCGGCGAGGTCGGCGCGGGTGATGATCCAGCCGACGCGCCAGCCCGTCATGCAGTAGGTCTTGCTGAAAGACTGCACGACGATGACGGCGTCGTCGCGTGTAGCAAGGCGCAGGATGGAGGGTACGGGATCTCCCAGATCCGCGCCTTCGTACCAGAGGCGGTCGTAGACTTCATCGGCCAGCAGCCAAAGGTTGTGGCGGCGGGCGAAATCGAGGAGTCGCTGCTGGTCGTCGAGGGTGGCGGTCCAGCCGAGGGGGTTCGAGGGCGAGGTGTAGACGAGGAGTTTGGTACGTTCGGTGACGTTCGCTTCGAGTGCGGCCCAGTCGATCTCATAGCGGCCTTCGCGCAGGACGTGCGCGAGCTCAATGGGGCGTGCGTTCGACATGGCAACGATGGACGCGCCGTTGGGCCAGGCCGGGGTGAGCACGAGCGCTTCATCGCCGGGATCGAGCGTGCAGCGAATGGCGACGTTGAGGGCCTGGACTCCGGAGGCTGTGACGACGATTTCGCGGAGAGGGTCGAGCGTGACCGCCTGCAGGCGCTGGTAGTACGCGGCAAGAGCTTCGCGCAGCGAGAGGAGGCCGGCATTTTCGGTGTAGAAAGTGTAGCCGGAATCGAGTGCTTCTTTGGCGGCCCGCTTGATGTAATCCGGAGTTGGCTGGTTGGATTCGCCAAAGTAGAGTTTCAGGACTCCATCCATTCGGAACGCGATTTCAGCGAGTTCACGAATTCGGGAAGTTGGTACGGCGAGAGTTGACTGCGCTAGTTGCCCCACATGCCGATTCTCGCATCCGAGGCAGAAAAGGCGGCGGGTACTGTTGCGGCACCCGCCGCCTCGTGTCAGATTGCGGGATAGCGCAGGATCGTGTAACTGATGCCGAGGGTATCGGTGCCGACTGCATCGAGTTTGCCGAGGAAGTCGATCTTCAGGCCACTCTGCGAGTTTGCTGAGGCAATGCCCGGCAACAGCGGCAGGACGGTGCCCCAGCTCTCGGTTGTGAGCTGCACTCCCGCCGTGGAGACGGAGGCTTCGGCGCGGCCCACAACCGCTGCGTCGAGTGCCGAGCCGTGCCGCAGGAGGAACGCCGTTGTGCCCCAGACAGCCTGCACATCAAAGCCCGAAGTCGACCCCGAATGGCTGAAGTTGAAGCGGATTTCGAAGCGGTCGCCGGCGTGCAGCGCGGCGGCGGGAATGTCGCAGGCGCCGAGGGTATACCACGCGTTGCTGATGCTGGTGCGGCCACCGGAACTGCAGAGCACCTGCGCGAGACCGGTGCGTCTGCCGACATCACCGGAGTTGATATTACCGATGTTGCCGGCGCTGGGGTCGATGCGATACGAGGCGACGAGTGTATCCTGCGGCTGGGGAATGGCACCGGCAACGAACTGAACTGTCGAGTTGGTTAGGTTGTAGTCGAAGCCTGCCTTCATATAGATGCCGTTGCGGAAGAGTTGCAGGCTGGTGCCGCTGGGCGGATTGGCGAGCGTGAAAGTGGTATTCGTCCCATCCACCACGCCGCCCGGAGTCTCCGCATCGAAGAACTGCGGTGAAGGTGCGCCACAGGCTCCTGTGGTGCCATCCACGTAGACGCAGTCGCCGACATTGCCAACCACCGTCTCCACCTGACCGCTCTGGTTGATGACGGCAATGCTGCCAGTACCGAAGCCCGGTCCTTTAACGGGGCGTTGCGCGAGATCAGCTACCAGGCCCACGATGGCGGATTCAGCGATTGGCGTTTGGTTGCCCACACTGCCGCTGCCTCCGCCGCCGGCGCCGGAGAACGTGCCGGTGCGGACTTCTGCGACCTTGAGCGAGCGCGAGACCTGCGGCACTGTCCAGGCTTCGCTGAACTGTTCCCTGCCGTCGCTCTGATAAGCGACCGAGTATGAATTGGCAGGCGCTGGTGCGGTGGCGTTGGCCGCGAGTTGCACCTGCAGGTTGCCATTCGAGACGACCACTGTGCGGCTTTGCTGCACGATGGTGCCGCTGTTGGTATCGAACGTGTTCCAGCGAATGAGCAGCGTGCCGCTGAAACGGATGCCGTCAGCCATGAAGAGCGTGTCCTGAATGGTGACGAGTTGGTTCTGCGCCAAAAGTGTGGAGCAGAACAATGCAGCAGCCAGGAGTGCACACCCGAAGGTGGCGGCGCGCTGGCGCATAAAGTGGAGTAGAGTTCGCGTATGCCTCATGGCCAACGAGTAACAATCGCGGCTTGCAGGAAGGGCTTTGGCAGGGTGGGTGAAATCGCTGTAAGTGCCTGATAATCAGGCGCTTGAAAATATTTTCACAGTTCGTGACTGAAAAAAGTTACCTGGCCGAAAGAAACGGCGCGACGTTGGATTCGATGGTCCGGAACTCTTCGCTGGTGAGTGGGAATTTGTGCCAGCGTTCGAGCGCGTTGAGGGGCAAGTTGCCCGTGACGGGCGCATCGCTGCCGTAGAAGACGCGGGAGACTCCGACCCTGCGGATGAATTGGGCGAGCAGCGGAGCTTCGGTTTCGCTGGCAGAAACGCAGGCATCGAAGAACAGGTTCCGGACCCGGGGATCCTGGCGAGCGAGTGCTTCGGCATAAACCGCGGCAGCTTCCTGCGTCGTCGATTCGAAGGCTCCGGCACCAGCCATGTGTGCCAGAACAACGACGACATCCGGGGCGTCGGGAAGAAGTTGTTCCACAAATACGCGGGCTTCTCTCGCACCGTAAGGTCGCTTGAAATTCACATTGGCGTGGGCGTGAATCAGAAGTGCCATCCGGTTGCGGTTTGCTGCGCGGAAGACCTTTTTCATTTGCGCGAGATGTGCCGGATTGTTGACGTCGACATCAGAATTGCCGAAGTGGAGTTTTACTCTCGTGTGGAGATTGGGGTTCTTTGCACAGCGATTGATTTCCGAGACGGCATATGGCCGGAGCGGGTTTACAGAACAGAAGCCGACAAGGCGGTCGGAGTGCCTCGCGACCTGGTCCGCCGTCCAGTCATTCTCTCTGCGGACTGCCTGGTGTTCCTGCGGAACGGGTGCCTTGTGCGGATTCGCGAGGGAGTACGCCGTAGAGAGGACGACGGCGCGAGAAATGTGGGCCTCATCCATCAGGCCTATGAGTTCGTCAGAGGTGACGCCATTCCAGCCGGCGATGGAGATGCCACCTGCGCGTGGACTGTAAAGATGCTGGTGATAATCGATGATCTGGGCGGAGGCGACAGCAATTGACAGGACAGAAAAGAGCAGGCGTATCGTGATCGTGGCGATGGGCGGAAATCAGCTATAGAGGTGGTGTTCCGCGATCCATTTGCGGACGGGGTCGGGGACCGGAATCGCTTGTTCGCCTCGTGCAAGAAGGCCTCGGATTTCAGAGGAAGACTCGGGTAGCTGCAGGCCTTCGAGTTCATGGACTACAGCGCCAGGCGGCGAGTCATACGCGGCGCCGGGGCGGGTGACGACGATGAATTCCACGAGCGAGATGACGTCCTGCCAGCGAAACCAGGAGCGGATTTCGGCAAAGGCATCGGCGCCGATCAGGAAGAGCAGGGGCCCTTCTCCGGCAGCGAGAAGACGTTCAATGGTGAGGATGGAATAACTGGGGCGGGCGTCTTCAGACGTGGGCGCTTCAATACGGGAGACAGCAAAGCGGGGTTCGCCGGCGCAGGCCAGGTCCAGCATGTGAGCACGGTCTTCGAAGCTCACGTTGGCTGCGCCTCCTTTGTGCGGCGGGCGGGCCGCCGGCACAAAGAGAATGCGGCGCGGATGAAACTGTTCGAGCGCTGCCCGGGCGACGGTGATGTGGGCGTTGTGCACGGGATCAAACGTGCCACCAAACAACACCGTGCGCCCGGGCATTTGCTCAGAAGGGGACAGGACTAGACGCGCTCGATCTTGACGGAGTTAATCTTGACTTCCTTGCGGGGGCGGTCCATCGCATCGCGGGGCGACTTTGAGATCTTCTCGACCACATCGTAGCCTTCGATCACTTCACCGAAGATGGCGTGGCGATTATCGAGCCACGGCGTGGCGGCGACGGTGACGAAGAACTGGCTGCCGTTGGTGTTCGGGCCGGCGTTCGCCATGGAGAGCAGGCCGGGCTTGGTGTGCTTCAGGCCGGGTGCGAATTCGTCGGCGAACTGGTAGCCGGGGCCGCCGCGGCCGGAGCCTTCGGGGCAACCGCCCTGGATCATGAAATCAGGAATCACGCGATGGAAGATGATGCCGTCATAGAAGGGCTTGCCGGTCTTCACGCCTTCAGCGAGGTCAGTGAAGTTCTGAACCGTCTTCGGCGCTTTGTCGGCGTAGAGCTTCACTTTGAAGCTGCCCTCGGTGGTGTCGAACAGTGCGTAGGTTTCGTTTGCCATGAGTTCAATTTTAGCGATAGAGTTTGGGTGGTTTGCGCGGGCGCTACATTTGGCCTGTCTGCGTCTTTGCGGCAAGGGACGCGAGTTCATCGGCGCGGTTGTTATCAGCGTGCGAAGCGTGGCCTTTGGTCCAGAGCCATTTGATGTCGTGGCGCGCGGCCTGCGCATCGAGTTCTTCCCAGAGATCGCGATTCACGACGGGCTTCTTCGCGGCCGTCAACCAGCCCTTCTTCTTCCAGCCCGCGATCCACGTCATGATGCCGTTGCGAAGGTATTCGGAGTCGGTGATGACTTCCACATCGCATCTCTCACGCAGTAGTTGCAGGCCCTGAATTGCGGCTGTCAGCTCCATTCGATTGTTGGTGGTGTGCTTCTCGCAACCATAGATTTCTTTGGTGTGCGGACCATAGCGAAGCACGACGGCCCAGCCTCCGGGACCGGGGTTGCCGAGACATGCTCCATCTGTGATGACCTGGACTTTTTTCATTGCTGACGAATCACTGCTCCTGTGTCTTCAAACCCTGTGCTGGCGGGCCTTGAAGCATGCCCTGGCATCTAAGCACAGTCCCAAACATTTTTCAACTTTTTTGTTTCCCTTTTTGAATCTTTCGTTTCATAATGGGGAACAGGGAGAATCACCAACTATGGCAACAAAGAAAGCTGCACCGAAGAAGGCCGCCCCCAAGAAGGCTGCCGCCGCACCGAAGAAAGCTGCTGCTCCGAAGAAAGCCGCTGCCGCCCCCAAGAAGGCTGCTGCGCCCGCTCCGGCACCGGCTGCCCCTAAGAAGGCTGCTGCGCCGAAGAAGGCTGCCGCACCTGCTCCGAAGCCCGCCGCCCCCAAGAAGGCTGCTGCTCCGAAGAAGGCCGCTGCTCCTAAGAAAGCTGCTGCTCCTAAGAAAGCCGCTGCAAAGAAAGCTGCTCCGAAGAAGAAGGCTTAGTCTTTTTCGAGCTCCAATCGGGCCCGCTTCGGCGGGCCCTTTTTTATTGCCCGCCGCACGCGTCAGCCCTTCCCGAAAGTAGTCCACATCAGATACCCCACCAGCGTTTTGGAGTCCTGAATCCGGCCCTTCCGGATCATTTCCTTCACTTCCTTCTTCGTGAACCACTTCGTCTCAATGCGCTCATCTTCCATCGGCGCAGCTTCGCCTTTGGTCAGGTCTGTGGCGTGATAGATGGTCATCTTCTCATCCACAAAACCAGGGCTCGGATAGTACTCGGTGAGCTTCTTCCACTTCTTCGCCGTGTAGCCCGTTTCTTCTTTGAGTTCGCGCTTCGCAGTGGCGAAAGGCTTCTCGCCCTCATCCACTGTTCCGGCGGGTAGTTCCCAAAGTTTGCGGTCTACCGGCAGGCGATACTGACGGACGAAGAGAACGCGATCTTTACTGTCTGTTGCGAGCATCACAGCAGCACCTCTGTGGCGAACCACAGCGCGGTCAATCGTGAAGCCGCTGTCATCAGTGGCCACCTCTTCCGAGACATGGAAGAGGCGGCACCGATAGACTTCTTTTTGCGAAACGATTTTCATCTTCACTGGGGTGCCTGCATAACGGTGAATTTGCCCAGCTTTTCAAGGGGTTTCGCGAGCTTCTCCGCATCGCCCACCACCACGACCGTCGAGTTCTCGGTGGACATGTACTTCTTCGCGACGCGCTGAATCTGTTCGGGCTCCACAGAGTTGACCTTCGTTGTATAGGTCTCCAGGTAGTCCTTCGGCAGGTTCTGCACCTTCATGGTGACCAGCTGATCGGCGAGGCCCGACTGCGGTTCCAAACGCATCAGATACATGCCGTTGGCGAGGTTCTTCGCATCCCGAAGTTCTTCGCCGGAAACGGGTTCTTTGCCCATGCGGTCCAGATGTTCGAGAACGTCAGCCAGGCCGACGGCAGCCACTTCGTTGCGGATCTGGGTGACCGCCATGATGGTTGCTGCTTCATCCAGGGAGTTGCGCTCGGTGTGCGCGTCGTAGGCGTAGCCCTTCTTCTCCCGAATGTCCATGAACAGGCGCGAATTGGTGCCGCCGCCGAGGATGACAGAGGCCATCATCTGCGGGAAGTAGTCGGCATCGCCATGGATCGCGGCGGTGCGGCCGATTTCGATATCAGCCTGCACGGAACCAGGGCGATTCACCAGCACCAGTTGCCTCTCCGCGGCGGGCGCGGCAGTCGGCTTGTAGGCTGGCAGGGGCTTCTGCTGCCAGGTGCCGAAGAGCGTGGTGATGGTCTTCGTAAGCGAGGCACTGGCAGGCAGGTTGCCCACGATGATCAGCGTGGCGTTGTTGGGGACGAGGAAAGTGTCGCGGTATTCGCTCAGCGTCTTCTGCGTGAACTTGTCGATGGATGCAGAAGTGGGGCCGATGTGCGAATAAGGGTGGTCCTTGAAGGTCACCTTGCGGAACGCTTCGTTGGCGAGGAAGGCGGGCTCGGCATGTTCCATCGCATACTGCTGCTTGCGATTCTGCTTGTGGAGCGCCAGTTCGTTCTCGGGGAACGTCGCGTTGCGTGCCACGTCGGCGATGAGTTCCAGCAGCGCGGGCAGCTTATCGGAAAGTACGGCGCCCTGGATGATGACCTGATCGGCGCCGGAAGCGGCGGACATCGACGCGCCCATGCTGTCGAGCTGTTCGGCGATCTGCTGGTAGGTGCGTGTCTTCGTGCCCTGCGTCAGCATGCTGGCCATGCTGGCGGCGAGGCCCGGGATATCCTGCGGGTCGCGCCGATTGCCGCCGGGGAACACGAGGCGCACAGTGACGAGCGGGACACGCGTATCCGAGGCC
>CANIHR010000083.1 GCA_947467185.1 Bryobacterales bacterium | reverse complement strand
TCTACAAGACCGGGAAGGATGCGGATCTGACTTATGCGGTCAGTGATCTGGGCGCGACGTTTGGCAAGACGGGTAACCCTATGGTGCGGTCCAAGAGCAATCTGAAGGATTATCAGTCGACGAAGTTCGTACAGCACGTGCGCGCGGAAGACGTCGATTTTCACCTCAACAGCCGCCCCTTCTTCCTGACCATCTTTGATCTGCCGAACTACATCTCCCGGACCCGGATGCAGGGCGTGGTGAAGCATGTTTCCCGGTCGCATGCGAAGTGGCTGGGTGGGCTGCTGGGCGGGCTTTCTCATGATCAGATCCGGGATTGTTTCCGCTCTGCCGGTTACTCGGCAGGCGAAGTGGAAGGCTTTGCCGTGGCGGTCGAAGGTCGCATCGCGGAACTGAACAAGCTCTAAACGGCGGTCGGCTCGCTCGCCTGGAGCCTGGACAGCTCCGCATACAAGCCACCCGCCGCCAGGAGTTCTGCGTGAGTACCACGCTCAGCGATACCAGAGTCCTGCACCACGAAGATCACGTCGGCGCGTTGAATGGTGGCGAGATGATGAGCGATCACCACGCAGGTCTTGCCCTTCATCAGGCGACCCAGTGCCTCAAATACGGCATCTTCCGAGGCGGCATCGAGACCCGAGGTCGGCTCATCGAGAATCAAAATTGGGGTGTTGCGGATGATGGCCCGTGCGATGGCGATACGCTGCCGCTGCCCCCCCGAAAGGGACACGCCTCGTTCGCCAACCATGGTGTCGTACCCGTCCGGCATTTTCTCAATGAAGTCATGCGCGTTAGCCATCTGGGCGGCACGAATGATCTCATCACGCCCGGCTTCCGGCTTGCCATAAGCGATGTTCTGCCAGATGGGAACGTGGAACAGCACCGTATCCTGAAGAACAAAACTCATCTGTTCGCGCAGAGATTGCAGTGTGTAGCTTCGAACGTCGTGTCCATCCACTTTCACGGTGCCGGACAGCACATCGTAGAACCTGGGGATCAGGCCGATAATGGTGGACTTCCCTGCCCCGCTTGGCCCCACGAAGGCGGCGATCTGGCCAGGTTCAATCCGGAAGCTCACGTCCTTGAGGATGAGATTGTCCGGCTGATAACCGAAGTTGACGTGATCGAACTCCATCTCACCACGGAGAACCGGAGCCCGGGTGGCATGCGGCATATCACGAACCCGACTGACTTCGCCGAGGACTTCCTGGATACGCTCATAGCTGATCGCGGCTTTCGCCACCGTGTCGCCCATCTTCGACAGTTCCCGCATCGGCTTGTACATCTTGCCGAGATAGGCCAGGAAGATGATCAGGTCGCCCGTGGTGATGGTGCCCGCCATCGCGAGGCGTGCACCATAGCCCAGCACCAGGCAAGTGCCAACCGCCGCCAGAACTTCAACGGTGGGTGACAGCGTCGCCTTAATCGAGCGCGCTCGAAGCGCGGTCTCCACGTTATCCAGACTCTGGTCTTCGAAGCGCTTCTGTTCGTAATCCTCCCGCGCAAAGGCCTTCACCACGCGGATAGAGGTGAGGACCTCCTGGACGATATCGACCAGTTCGCCTTCCTTCTGACGGAGCGCGCGCGAGGCTTTCTTGATCTTGCGGGTGAAGACGAACACGACGAGAAACAGGACAGGAGCGATGGACAGCGCGATGAGGGCAAACCGCCAGTTGTAATAAAACATCACCGCGACCATGCCGGCCAGCGTAAGGGCGTTGACCAGCATGCCGAGAAGGGCGGACGTGATGAAGTACTGTACGGCCTCAATATCGCTGGTGACGCGGGTGATCAGGTCGCCGGTGCGGCGCTCGTCGTGTTCGGCCAGGGAGAGGTGGTGGATGTGCTGATAGAGCGCCCGCCGAAGGTCGTGCATGACCCACTGGCCGACGCTGGTGGTGAGGCGCTTCTCGCAGTACGAGCTCACGGCGCCGACTATCGCGATGACGGCGACGGCAACGACGGCAAAGTTCAGGACCGCGAATCGGTCGTCCCCCGCCACGCTGTCCACAATATTGCTCAGCCAGTCCGGCAGAGGTTTCCGCTGCAGGAGGTTATCGACGATGATCTTCAGCGGCCAGGGGTCGAGCAGGTCGGCAAGGGTCTCACCCAGCACGGCCAGCAGAGCCAGGCTGAGTAACTTCCAGTGCGGTCGCAGCAGGTCTGCGAATTGTTGCCAGGTAGTTCCCGATAAAGCAGCGGAGGGTGAGTCGGTCTGTTTGGACACCGACTCACCCTCTGCACTTCAGACACCGATTGGGAAGCGACTACAGCTTGCGGTACAGGATGTTCTTGTATTCGATTTTGAACGGAGGGCCGACGTGCATCTGGAAGCCGAGGAGACCTTCAGCCACGGCGTTCTTCGTGTCTTCATCGATGGCGGCGCTGATGAGCTGGCCATTGAGGATCTGGAGCATGACGGGCCCCCGGGCAATGATGTGATACGTGTTCCAGCCCTGGACGTTCATCACACCGCGGAGCAGTTTCGGGTCGCCGATGGTGGCGAGGGTTTTGTACTTCGGGCCGTCGGTGATGCGGTTCATTTCTCCACGGCGCGCGAGGACAACGTGGCCAGGCTTGCGACCGCGCTCTTCGTGCAGGTTGCCGGTGAAGCCGTTGCTGATGTCCATATCCGCCTGATAGCCCTTGAGAACCCACTTGCCGAGTTCGGGCATTTCGACGCTGCGGTACTGGATGCCGCTGTTGGTGCCGCTCAGTTTGAAGTCGATCTTGAGTTCGAAGTCCTTCACCTTGCCGCCGCGCCAGATGAGGAAGTTGTTGACCTTCACGACCTTCTCGGGGGTGGTTTCGCCGATGATCTCGCCGTTTTCAACGCGCCAGAAGGTGGGGTCGCCATCCCAGCCAGTCATGGTCTTGCCGTCGAAGATGGGTACGAAGCCGGTGGCATCGTCGGGTTCGTAGTTGTCGGCATAGACGCCGCCGAGGGGACCGCGGGGCGCGACCTGGCCAGGAGGGGGGCCCTGGGGACCACGACCTCCTCCCTGCTGCGGAGGCGGGGCCTGAGCCAGTGCAACGGCTACCGGCACGGCGAGAAACATAAGACGATGGAGGTTCAACATGACAGTCTGGATTGTATACCGGGCTAGCGGCAGGACTCAATCGACACGCCCTGCATGGTGTGCCGCCACTCGACAACGGCGAACGGCTTCGCGGCCCCATTCAGGTAGAGTTCCTGGCGGACTCGTCGCCACATGCGGACGGGCGCCTCCTGCCGCATCCGTTCGCGTTCGGCGGATGGAATCTGGTCTTCGTCGTACCCCATCAACTGGATATCGCCGATCTGGCCGTTGACGATCTTCTTCGTGAGTTCCAGTTTCGGCGTGGCGGGAAGGTCGGCGGACTGTTCGAGGATGGTGACGACCTCTCGCAGCGAGGTGGGCTTCGAAGCTTTCGCATGGGCCTTCGTCACCTGGAAATTGACCACGGCGACCGCTCCGTAGAACCGGTCGATGCAGTGGTCGGTCAGGCAGCGGCGGGTGGACGGCCCTTCGTTGCCGTAGAAAGCCAGGGGCTCGCCCCGGTAAACGGAGGGGAACTCGACCTTCATGGATACCTCATGCTCGGGAGTGGCAAAGCGGAAATCGGCGGTTGGGGTTGGGTTAGCGACCAGCAGGACGGCCAGGATGGGCAGAATCATTGCCCCACTCTGGGCTTCGGCAGCCTGACCTGCCATAGAGTGCGAGTGGATTCACCCGGAATCCGTGATGCACAATCAAACCTCTGATAAGAAACGGCTTACCGGAAGTTATGAACAACATCTGGCGCTTTGGTCTCTTCGAAATCGACGCTCAGGCCGGCGAACTTCGCAAAGAAGGGCAGCGGGTCCGGCTGCAGGAGCAGCCGTTTCAGATCCTGCTGTGCCTGATTCGGCGTCCGGGGGAGTTGGTGACCCGGGAGGAACTGCAGTCGGTCTGGCCCGAAGACACGTTCGTTGATTTCGACCTGGGACTGAACACTGCCATCAAGAAGATACGGGTGGCGCTGGGGGATTCAGCGGATAATCCCCGTTTCGTGGAAACTCTGCCCCGCAAGGGGTACCGCTTTATCGCACCGGTTCAGCTGGTGACGCAGGCGGAGGTGCCCGCTGAAATTCCGAAAGCGCCCCCGACACCCGTTCCGCCACCCGTCCGCCGAAAGCCGCTCGGCCTGATCGCTGCCGCCGTTCTGATCCCAATCGTGGCGGCGGGAGGATGGCTTTATTCCCGACAGAAGACGGTGTCACCGCCGGTCTTTTCCAGTCCCGAACCGCTCACCGCGTACCCGGGAATCGAAACCCAGCCGACTTTTTCTCCCGATGGCAGGGTGGTCGCCTTCGCCTGGAATGGCCCGGAGCAGAAGAACTTCGACATCTATTTGAAGGAACCGGGTTCAGACGCGCCCCGCCAACTAACCACCGACGAGGGGGATGACTTCTCCCCCGCCTTTTCGCCGGATGGTAAGCAACTGGCCTTCGCACGCCGCCGGGCTTCGGCCTCCGTGGACGAGCGCGCGGCCATCATGGTGATGCCTGCTTCGGGCGGCATTGAAGTACAGGTGGGCACGGCGCTTCCGACACCGAGAGGCGTCCAGGGGTCGGTGTTGACCTGGTCCCCGGATGGCCGGTCGCTGGTGGTGACGAGTAAACAGGAGGGAACCCTGAAGACGGGTCTGGTCGCGATGCCCGTGGCAGGGGGAATACCGAGAACGCTGGTCGTCCCGGAGGCTGATACCAACGATTCCTGCGCAGCTTTTTCTCCCGATGGCCGCACTCTTGCCTTCGTCCGGTCGGGCTGGGGCGGTTTCTCCATGCTCTACCTGCAGGACTTGTCCTCCGCCCTGGAACCTGCCGGACCTGCGCGACCCGCACGCAATCCAGGTTTCGCATTTTGCCCGGTCTGGATGCCGGACGGCAAGGCGCTGCTGGCGCCGTTTGGGGACGGGCATATATGGAAGGTCGACATCGCGGGATCGCCGCCGAGGCGACTGGACGAGCTCGGGGGCAACGTTACCTTTCCGGCGATTTCGAACTCGGGGAAACTGATTTATTCGGTCGCCGGTACCGCCCGGACGAACGTAACCAACATTACGCGTGTCGATCTGAAAGGAACGGACGCGCCCCGGACGGCTCTGGCATCCACGCGGGGCGAGGTGGCGGAGAGGTATTCCCGGGACGGACGACGAGTCGTTTTCGTTTCCGAGCGGTCGGGGTCCAGTGAAGTCTGGGTTGCCAACGCCGATGGATCCCAGGCCACGCGCCTGACTTCCTTCGGTGGCGATGGAATGCGTGGCTGGCCATCCTGGTCTCCGGACGGGACTAAGATCCTCTTTGACGGCAACGCCGGGTTCGAAGGGATGGCGAGGACCTGGCATCTTTACGTGATGTCGGCGGCGGGAGGCACTCCGGTGCAGCTCACCTCCGGAAATCACACGAACGGTGTGGCTGAATGGTCGGGCGACGGGAAGTTCATCTATTTTTACTCCAACCGGTCCGGTTCCCACCAGATCTGGGCGATGCCGGCAGCCGGCGGTCCTGCCCACCAGGTGACGAAAAATGGTGGTCGCGTGCCTGCCCTGTCTCCCGATGGCCGCTACCTCTATTTCGGACGCTCCGGTCAGGGTTTGTGGCGCGTGCCAATTGCGGATGGCCACGCGGACGGTGAAGAGAGCCTGGTACTGCGGCCGATTGAAGATTTCCAGTATCGGCCGGTCACCGATGGGGTGTACCACATTGGCAGGATGGGGGAAACGGGAGACACGGCAATCCAGTTCTTCTCGTTCGCGACAAAAGGGGACAAAGTGATCGTGCCGTTAACGGGCCAGAACCCCGGGCCGTCGCTGGAAGTCTCACCGGATGGCCGCACACTGCTTTATTCCCGACGGAAAGCGCCGGAAAGCGATCTGATGCAAATCAACCTCCGCCAGCCCTGAGTATTGCCCGCCAGGAGGCGGAATGCGATAGCATCAATGGGGACCGGAGTGGCAAACAGCCCGGGACGCCATCAATAACTGAAGAGGTAGTAATCGGTGAAACGCAGACTTATCGCATTGAGCGCAGTACTTATCGCCCTCGTCGGCGGGACCTCCGCATGGGCGCAGGGTGGACGTGGCGGCGCACCGCTGCCCCAGGGTCAGAACCCGAACGGCATGCACGTGTTTATCTGGGCCGGGTTGAAGTCCCATAGTGTAGGCCAGCATGATTACCCGCAGTTCCTGGCCGACTGGAGCAAGCTGCTCACCGAGCGCGGCGCGGTCGTACAGGGCGCGCTGAAAATGCCAACGGCTGCCGATCTGGAAGGCGTAGACGTCGTGGTCATCTATAAGGGTGACGCTGGCTTCCTGACGGACGCTCAGAAGGCGACGCTGGATGCGTATGTGAAGCGCGGTGGCGGCATCGTCACCATGCACGATTCTCTCTGCGGTCCCGACCCCGCCTATTTCGCCAGCCTCGTCGGCGGTGCGAAGAAGCACGGGGAAACGAACTTTACTCTGGAAGCGCCCATCGCCTACCAGATTGCGGACAAAACGAACCCGATCATGAAAGACATGACGGAAATGACGCTGCTGGATGAATCGTTTTTCCTGATGACCTGGGCGAAAGACCCGGCCGTTCATGTTCTGGTGAATAACGTGGTTCCCGGCACGCCGAGCGCCGGTGAGCACAAGGGCGAAGTTGCCCCGCAGATGTGGACCTGGGAACACACAGTCGCTGGCGGCCAGCCTGCCCGCGCCTTCGTCTGGATGCAGGGTCACACGTACTCGAACTTCGAAAACTACCAGATCCGCCGGACTCTGCTGCGCGGTATCGCGTGGGCCGGCAAGCATCCGGTGGATGAGCTGATCGACTATGTTGCTCCGCCCCGTCCCGCACGTGGCGCTGGTCGTGGTGGCGCTCCGGGCGCACCCGGTGCCGGTCCCGGCCCTGGCCGCGGCAACTAAGTAAGAACAGAAGTACGGAAGGCCCCCGCGCTGCAAGGTGCGGGGGCTTTTTCTATTTGCTGGTACGTTCGCGCCAGAGTTCGCGGAAGGATTTGGCGGGCATGAGGGGGATTTCGCGTTCGGAGGCCCAGGCTTTGGCGGGACCGGCGGCGGCCATGACGGATTTCGGAGTTCGGCGCTGGGCGGCCCGGGCGGCCTTTGCGGCCAGACGCCAGATTTTCGGCCGGGTGGCGGCAAAGGCGTAGGCGCGGAAGGCGGCGCGCTCCGCCTGACCGGCCCCCTGCGCTTCTTCCGCTGCTTTCACTTCCTGGCGGAGTTTGAGCAGGACGTGGGGTATGTCGATCTTGACGGGACAGACCTCGCCGCAGGCCCCGCAGAGGCTGGAGGCGAAGGGTAGCCCCGGCTCCATTTCGGTGCCGTGGAACTGGGGGGTGAGAATCGCGCCGATTGGGCCGGAGTAGACCCAGGGGTAGCTGTGGCCTCCGATCCTCCGGTAGACGGGGCAGGTGTTCAGGCAGGCTCCACAGCGGATGCAGTAGAGCGACTGGCGTTTGTCTTTATCAGCCAGAAGTTTGGTACGTCCGCCATCGAGGAGGATGACGTGGAACTCTTCGGGACCATCGACTTCCCCGCCCCGCTTTGGGCCGGAGAGAAACGACGTATAGACGCTGAGGGGCTGGCCAGTGGCGCTGCGCGCCAGCAACTTCAGGAAGACGGCGAGATCCTGGGCACGCGGGATCACCTTCTCGATGCCCGCCACGGCGATGTGGACGCGCGGAGCAGTAGTTGTCAGCCGGGCGTTGCCTTCATTTTCGACGAGCACAATCGCACCAGAATCGGCCACGAGGAAGTTCGCTCCGCTGATGCCGATGCCCGCTTCGAGGAATTTCTCGCGCAGCACCGCGCGGGCGGTCTGGGTCTGGCGGGGAATTTCGGCGTCATACGGCACGCCGAGCTTCTCTTCGAAGACCTTTGCCACGTCGTAGCGGGTCAGGTTGAGGGCCGGGGCGATGATGTGGAACGGGCGCTGGTCCAGCAACTGGATGATGTACTCGCCGAGGTCAGTCTCGACGCTTTCCAGACCATGGTGGCCGAGGCGCTCGTTGAGATGAATCTCCTCGGTCGTCATCGATTTCGACTTCACAATGAGGTGTGCGTCGCGGCGCTTCGCGATCTGCAGCACAACATCGGCCGCTTCGGCACCGTCCTGGCACCAATGGACGACACCGCCGCGGGCCTGAACGTTTTTCTCGAATTCCTGGAGATACCAGTCGAGGTGGTTGATGGCGTGACGCTTCAGCGCGTTGGCCTGGGCGCGGAGTTCCTGGTAATCCGGCAACTGGCCGGTGGCCGCCACGCGCCCGGTCTTGAAGCGTGCGGTGGCGCGCCATGTGGCGGCCCCCTGTGCGGTATCGGCCAGAGCGCTCGCGATGTCTTTTTCGAAGACGAAGGACATGGGTTACCTCGCCGCCAGAATTTCCGCCAGATGCATGGTGCGGAGTTCGACGCCGGCCCTTGCGGCGGCACCCTGAATCTGCATCAGGCAACTGGAGTCGATGGAAACTACTGTGGTCGCGCCGGTCGCCACCACCGCATCCAGCTTCGACCTCGCCATCGCCCCGGAGATGCCGGAAAACTTCACTGAGAAGGTCCCGCCGAAGCCGCAACACTCTTCCGCTGGTTCCATTTCGCGTAATTCGAGGCCCCGAACCCTCGACAGAAGCCGCCGCGGGCCCTGTTTGACGGTCAACTCCCGGAGAGCGTGGCAGGAGTCGTGATACGTGACCACGCCGTCGAAATGCGCGCCCACATCTTCGACCTGGACCACATCTGTGAGGAACTGTGAGAACTCGAAGACGCGGCCTTTCAGGGGCTCGCCGCCCAGCAGTTCGGCATAGTGGCGCCCGATCATGGTCGCGCAGGAGCCGGAAGCTACCACGATGTAATCGGCAGACTCCATTACCTTTACGGTGTGGGCGGCCACCGCGCGGGCCTCCGCCGCGTAGCCCGAATTAAAGGCCGGCTGGCCGCAACATGTCTGGTCTTCCGGGAAGTCCACCTCGTAGCCGAGACGTTCGAGGACAGTCGCCATGGCCAGGCCGGCCTGGGGGAATAGCTGGTCCACAATACACGTTACGAAAAGGGCAACCCTGGGCATCGGCTTTCAGAACAACATATAACCGCCCCCGAGCGCTACCCCCAAAGGCGGTAAAATGATGTTGTGCTGACGCTTCCCCGCAAGCTTTTCCTGTCATTGTGCCTCGCCGCAACCCTGTCGCAGGCAGCTACCATCGACAGGACGCTGACCGTTCAGGTCTACCAACTCTGCGATAATTCCGGCGCCAACTGCGCGTCGCTCGGCCCCAGCGGGAACCATTATTTCGAAGATTCGGTGAACAAAATTTGGGCGCAGGCCGGTATCAGTGTGGGTTTTAACTTTGTCTCCAGCATCAACAGCACCGCGTTCAGCCATCTGAATGACTCGGTCACGGGCGACGGATTCGTGGCGCTCGCCACTTCGTACGGCACTTTTGGACCCAGCACTTCCACTGTCGATATGTTTCTGGTCCACACGATTGTGGGTGCGTACGGCGAAGGCTGGCTGGGCTACGGCGGACTTGCGATCGCAATGGACACGGTGATGGCATACAACAGTGGCCAGGGGCGTCTCGATACCATCGCCCACGAACTGGGCCACAATCTGGGCCTGGACCACACGACGCCCGGCAACAACTATCTGATGACGGCGGGTGGCACCCGTACTACGCCCACCACCCTCGGCGACATTACCCCCGATGGGCTTGGTCTGGATCTGTTGAGCCCGGCCATGATCAGCACGGTGCGGCAGAGTTCCCTGCTCAGCGCGGTGCCGGAACCCGGCACCTATACGTTGTTCGCGGCAGGCCTGCTGATAACCGGTCTCCTGCGCCGCCGCAAGGTTTAAGCATGCGGGTTTCGGCCGCACTGGTTCTGGTCTGCAGCAGCCTGCTTTTTGCGCAGGACGCCATGAATCCGCCACCGGCGGAACGGACGTTTTCTTCGCCGAACCACCACTACACGCTGACGGTTCGCGGTTCCGAAGTGGTGCTGCGTACAAGCGCCGGGAAACTCGTCTGGCAAAAGATCCTGCCGCATGAGCAGGGTCCGCGAGATGTGCTGGTTACCAACGACGGCCATACAGTGCTTGCCGACGAATGGATTAATATCGCCTCGAAGCATGCCCTCACGCTGGTGGACCGCGCGGGTGGCGCCATCGCCCACTTCTCCGCGGAAGAGATCTTCCAGACGCTGGGAGTTCCGAAGCGGGATGTAGTTGCGAAAGCCTCTCACGGCGTTTGGATCACGGACGGTCCGACTGTCAGTGTGGATGGCAAGTCGGTGACGTTCCACAGCGGTGGCCGGATTCTGACGCTTCGGCTGGCGGACGGGCACCTCAGTGTGTCGGACTAGTTTCGGCCCAATAGCCTTCTTTGGCTCGGATAATCTGCTTTGCGTCGTGGACAACGACCGTGATCTTGCGGAACTTTCCGTCTTCGGCGTGGTTTGCCGGGACATAAGACAGCATGTAAAACTCGCGACCATCGGCGAGGACCTGCTGTAGTTCGCCCACAAGGTCGTTGCTGTCATGCAGGTACATGCCGCCGGTGGCGGCCGCAAGCTGGGCCATACCGGCACCGTTCATGAAAGCTATGGAATTCTGCTTGCGATCGAGTTCGGTCAGCATGGAGCCTCCACGATTCCGCGCACCATTCTGGCCCATGCCGGAACTGCTGGCATCCGACATTCCGCCCCCTGAGAACGCGGGGGAGGACAGGCCACGCGAATCGACGCCATAGACGCGGATATCCTGTTTCGCTGCGACCGCCATGGCAGCAGCCATCTGCGAGCTGAGATTTTCGTCGGGAAAGTGGAACTCGGAATAGTTGGGCAGGTAAGCGGAGGCAACAGCGAAGAATTCAGCGCCGGGGGTGAGGCTGAAGCCATCGGAGATGAGCATCAGCGTCCGGCCTCCGGGGACGTTACCGAGTTCCGTGACCAGCCCTTTCAGACCTTCGAGGAACGCCTGATTGAGCTGAGCGGTGCGCGCCGCCTGCATGGTGAGTTGCTGCTTCAGATCCTGGCGCTCGGGATAGCACTGGTTGCCCCTGGCCGCAGCACCGCAGGGGCAACTCTTGCAGAACTGTTCGAGGCGAATGCGGGTGGCGTTGATTTCCGTCGCCATGGCTTCAGCGTCGGCCCCACGCAGAACGTCGAGAAAAGTCTTGTCATGCAGGCGGGAGAGGAGCTGTTTCTGGTCGGCCGTGGCGGTCTGGATGACACGCAGTTGCCGGCCGAGGCTCACCATGACAAACTGTGCGCCTGAGCCGTTGTCTTTGGAGAAGAGTTGTTCGAGGGCCTTGCGGACGCGGGCGAAGTTGCCGAAGGTCGAGTGCAGGGTGTCAAAGCAGATGACGTAGGTGCGGGGTCTCGGGGCGGGTGCGGGCGCCGCGTCGGGTGTGGTGGCGGCGGGAGCGCGCCGGATGAGGCCTCCCGCGCCGGCTTCGGCTTCGACAGAGAACGAGCGAATCTCCTGGCGGATGCCGTCTTCGAACACGGTGAAGTCGGATGCCTGCAGCCCGGTGACGTGGTGGCCTTTCGCGTCAGTGACGACAACCGGCACCAGGACCTGGCGGACATCGGAACGGAGGCGAACCTCCGGCTCCTGCTGCCCTGAAAGAAGCCCCGCCAGTACAAAGATCAGACCGATTCGCATTGGCCTTGATTTTACGCTGGTGGCGTTGTGTCGGACAATGAAAGGACTCCAATGCAGCGCAGAACGTTCCTCGCCACCACCCTTGCTCCACTGCTCGCACAGGCGGGCGGGAAGACGCCGAAAATCCTAGTCCGCTCGTCGTGGCAAGTGGTCAACATCGGGGATATCGCGCATTCGCCGGGCGTGTTGACTCTGCTGGAAAAGCACATCCCAGGTGCCGAGGTCACGCTATGGCCGTCCAGCCTGGCGAATGGCGTGGAGGGGATGATCCGGCATCGATTTCCGAAGCTGAGGATTGTCACGACACCCGAGGACGTTACCCGCGCCATCGCCGACAATGATTTCCTGCTACACGGTTCGGGGCCGTCGCTGGTGGCCACCAGTGATGTAGACCGGTGGCGCACCACCACGAAGAAACCCTATGGGGTCTACGGCATCACGCTGCAGAAGGCGAGCATCACTCCGCAGGTGGTCACGGTCCTGAACGGGGCTCGTTTCGTATTCTTGCGCGATTCGGTGTCGCTCGCCGCCGCCCGTGACGCCGGGGTCCACGCGCCCGTCATGGAATTCGCTCCGGACGGTGCGCTCGCCACCGACCTGCGCAACGATGCCGCAGCGAATGAATTCCTCCGCGCCCATTCTCTGGAACATGGGCGCTTCCTGTGCTGCATTCCCCGCTTCCGTATGACGCCGGACTGGCTGATGCTGACGCGACACCGGCCGTATGATGAGGTCCGCGACAAACAGAATCTGGCGATGAAAGAGCACGACCATGCTCCGCTGCGCGAGGCGATTACCCGCGTGGTGCGAGAACTGCGGATGAAGGTGCTGATCTGCCCTGAGGATGAAACGCAGGTGGCGCTGGGGAAAGAGATGCTTTTCGACAAGCTGCCGGAGGATGTGAAGGCGTCGGTTGTTTGGCGCGATCATTTCTGGCTGACCGATGAGGCCATCAGCACCTACCGGCAGTCGGCGGGGCTTTTCGGGAACGAGATGCATTCGCCGATTATGTGTATTGGCCACGGGATTCCGGCGATCGTCTGCCGGTTTGAGGAGCAGACGAGCAAGGGCTTCATGTGGCGCGATATTGGCCTGGGCGAGTGGCTGTTCGACCTGGATAATGAGGCGGATCTGCCGAAGATTGCCCCCGCTGTGGTGGCAATGGCGAAGGACCCGGCGGGGTCGCGGCGGAAGGCGATGAAAGCCCGCGATGTGGTGCTGGGGCGACAGAAAGCCACGATGAATATAGTGAAGCGGAACCTGGTTTAAAGATGAACATCATTGAAGGCCCTTACGTCCACGACATTCTGGAACAGCCTGCGGCGCTGGCTCGCACGATCGCGGGATTTCGCGATGACGCTGCGGTGCGACAACTGGCCACGGCGTCGTACAAGCGCATCATTCTGACCGGGATGGGCGGGTCGCTGCATGCGTTGTATCCCCTGCATCTGAAGCTGACGAACCATGGTCTGCCGTCGCTGGTTCTGGAGACAGCGGAACTGCTGTATTATTTCGATTCAGTGCTTGACCAGGAGACGCTGCTGGTGGTGGTGTCGCAGTCGGGACGGAGCGCGGAAATCGTGCGATTGCTCGATGTGGCGGCGGGTCGTGCACCCGTGATCGCAGTGACGAATACGGTTGATGCTCCGCTGGCGGTGCGGGCGCAGGCGGTGATCTTCACGGATGCCGGGGTGGAAGCGACAGTTTCGTGCAAGACCTGGGTTTCGACGCTGCCCGCGCTGGAATGGCTGGGTGCGATCTTTACCGGGGCGGACCTGTCTGCGACGCGTGCGGTTCTGGAGCAGTCAGCACCGGCGGTTGCCGAATACCTGGGCGGGTGGCGTGAACATGTTGCGGAGTTCGGGTCGCAGCTGGAGGGTTTGCGGCAGTTTTTCGTAACCGGGCGCGGGACTTCGCTCGCACCGGCGCTGACCGGTGGCCTGATCCTGAAGGAATCCACGCGGTCAGCCGCGGAGGGTATGAGTTCGGCGGCATTCCGGCATGGGCCCTGGGAAACGCTGGGCGGGCATATCTTCGTCATGATTCTGGAAGGCGATGCGCGGGCGCGGACGCTGAATCGCGCGATGGCAGTGGATATCGAGGCTGCCGGGGGCCACAGCGCTCTGGTTTCTCCCGAAGCCGCGTCTCCCGCGCTGCGCATTCCGCAGGTGCCGGACGCGATCCGTCCCATTCTGGAAATGCTGCCGATCCAGATGCTGACGCTGGCGATTGCCGCGCGGCTGGGGCGGGAAGCCGGGCGCTTCGAACTGGCGACCAAGGTCACGGCGACCGAGTAGTCCGCCATGACCTGCTATACTGATTTCAGTCGACGTCCAGCATGATTCTGTTGGCGGATGAATCCACTGAATTACGGAAATCATTCGCGGGGACGTTGCCGCAGCCGGTGCCTGTTGCGCCGCCCACTGCAGGTTGAACGTCACAAGCGAACTTCTGAGTAACAGTAAAGATTCCAGCAAGTCGGTCGAGCTTAGTAGCGAGTCCACTGGTCCCTTTCCCTCCTTAGCCTTCCGATCGTCAGCCCGCCAATCGAGAGTCCTCGTCTCCGCACAGGAAGACGCCTCTCCGAAAGACAGACTAAAACACCTTTAATGACTTTATTTACTGAACTGAACCTTTGTCCCGCCCTGCGGAACAATCTGGCTAAGCACAACTTTGTCACCCCGACCCCCGTCCAGGCCCAGTCCATCCCTCACCTGATGACCGGCAATGACGTGGTCGCCACCGCCCAGACCGGCACCGGCAAGACTCTCGCCTTCGCCATCCCCGTCCTCGAAGCGCTGAACGCAATGCCGCGCACGAAGACCGTGAAGGCCCTCATCCTCAGCCCCACCCGCGAACTCGCCATCCAGATTGAAGAGACCTTCAAGAAGATGAACGAAGGCACGCGCATCAAGACCGCTGTTGTGGTCGGTGGCCTTTCCGAAGGCAAGCAGCTCGCCACCATCAAGCAGGGCGCTGAAGTGATCATCGCCACCCCTGGCCGCCTCGTCGACTTCCTCAACCGCAACCTGGTGAACCTCTCCCAGACCAGCATGATCGTCCTCGACGAAGCCGACCGCATGCTCGACATGGGCTTCCTGCCCGCGCTGCGCACCATCCTCGACGAACTCCCCGAAAAGCGCCAGACGATGCTGTTCTCGGCCACCATCGAGAAGTCTGTTTCGCACCTGGTGAAGGAATACGTCACCAACCCGATCCGTGTCGCCTGTGGTTCCACCACGAAGCCCGCGGAAAACGTGGACCTGTTCGTGTTTGAAGTGGACCAGCGCCAGAAGTTCGAACTGCTGATGCACCTGCTTTATGAGCAGCAGGGTTCGGCCCTCGTGTTCGCCCGCACCAAGCATGGTGCCGACCGCCTGGCCGACCATCTGGAACGCGCCGACATCTCGGCCACCCGCATCCACGGTGACCGTACCCAGAGCCAGCGCAATCAGGCTCTCGAAGGCTTCAAGAAGGGCAAGTTCCGCGTCCTCGTGGCCACCGACGTTGCCGCCCGCGGCATCCACGTTGACAACATTGCGCACGTCGTGAATTACGATATGCCCGCCGTTGCCGAAGACTTCATCCACCGCATTGGCCGCACCGGCCGCGCGGGTGCCCGTGGCACCTCGTGGACCTTCTGCGCTTACAACGAACGTGGCGATGTCCGCGCCATCGAACGCGCCCTCGGCGTCCGCGTGACCTACAAGGAAACGCCCAGCCTGCCGGAAGCGCAGATTCGCGAAAAGAAGCACGCTGCCACTGCCGCCGCACACCACGCAACCGCCCCGCATCATGCCAGCCCGAAGGTCGTTATGATTCCGGTGGGCGATGCCGGTCGCAAAGCCAGCCAGGGTCCCTTCACCCGCAGCTTCGGTAACAAGAACCAGAGCCGTCCCCGTCGCTTTGCCGGCGGTCGGTAAGCTCTAACCGGTCCGGAGTTGAGAGGCCCTCTGCCGCAAGGTGGAGGGCCTTTTTCTGTGCCCCACGGAGACTTTCAATAATCCCTATCAACCAGTAGGGTATACTGGATTTGTGGAGATTCTCGCCGGTTTTATCATTGCGCTCGCCATCGGTATCACCGGTGTCGGTGCCGGCACCATCACCGCGCCCATTCTGATCCTGTTCTTCCATCAGTCAGCGTCTGACGCGGTCACCACGGCTTTGATTTTCGGGACGGCCGTGAAGCTGATTGCGACGCCGGTCTATATGTCGCGGGGGCATGTCAACGGCAAGGTTCTGAAGCTGATGGCGATGGGGGGGATCCCGGCTGCCATCCTCGGCAGCTTGCTGCTGAACTCGTTCGACAAGAAGGCGCTCACCAGCCCCATTCTGGGTATCGTTGGCCTCACCGTTCTGATCTCTGCCGCCGGTACGCTCTGGCGGAGTCTTTCGGCGCAGGGGATTGTTTCGAAGCCCATCGACGGGAAGTGGCTTCCATGGATCATCGCGCCGATTGGTTTCGAAGTTGGGTTTTCGTCGGCGGGCGCGGGGGCGCTGGGGACGGTCGCGCTGATGCGCTTTACTTCGCTGCTGCCGTCCGAAGTGATCGGTACCGACTTGGCCTTCGGGTTAATGCTCTCCATCGCAGCCGGTACGATTCACGCTTCCATGACCGGCATTCCCTGGGCAATCCTGATCAAGCTGCTGATGGGCGGCGTCCCTGCCGTCATTATCGGAACCCAGCTGACCAAAGTTCTCTCACCCCGCAAGATGCGGCTCGCCCTCTGCGTGTGGCTACTCTACATCGGCGGTGAACTGTCCTGGCGCGCCGTGAAGCCCGCCGCAAAACCCGCCGCAATCGTTACCCCCGCCTCCGCCACCCGAAACTAATTCGTAGGGTCAGCGTCTGCTATTCTGACGCCAGTTCCCGAAAATGTGGAATCCCCGCCGTATCGTCATTGCCGCCTGCCTCATTTGTGTCGCGGGTACCGCCGTGGTCGCGCAGAAGCCCTTTAAGTCGTACCCTGCGATGGAGTATGACGACTATCCTCTCCCCCCGGAATGGAATCCCAGCAGCAAGAACGACTGGGTGCTGGGACGCCTTCGCTACCCCGATGTCTACGGGTACCCGTTTAAGTCGCTCGTCTTTCAGGATGGCCGTGAGTTCCCTGGCTACTGGACCATGGATTACCCCCGCTCGGACCGGCATCTGCTGACCGGCGTGCGTCGCCTGACGCGTGTGGACGCCCGTCCGGTGGAGCAGGTGGTCACGATCGATGGCACGGATGACCTTTACAACTGGCCGATTCTTTATGCCGTGGAGGCCGGGCACTGGGCACTACCCGACGATCAGGCCGCTCAGTTGGGCGAATACCTGCGGCGCGGTGGTTTCATGATGTTCGATGACTTCCACGGGTCCCAGGAATTCAACACCTTCACGGCCAGCATGAACAAGGTGCTGCCGGGCCGACCGATTGTGGATGTTCCGGCAAACGATCCCATCTTCCACGTCCTTTACGACATCACAGAGCAGACACAGATTCCGGGGGCCGTTTACTTCGAAACGGGTCTGACGTACGAGAAGGGTGAGTCCGGTAAAATCCCCCACTGGCGCGGAATTTATGACGACAAGGGCCGATTGATGGTGATCATCGGCCACAACATGGATCTGGGAGACGCGTGGGAGCATTCCGACGAAGCGCGGTACCCGGAAAAATGGTCATCGCTGGCCTATCGTCTGGCTATGAATTACCTCATTTATGACCTGACGCATTAGTGTGCGAAGGGCGACAATTGAGGCATGGCATGCAACCCGGAAGATCTGCGTAACATCCCGCTCTTCGCCCTGCTGGACGATGAAGAGACGGCTCTGCTCGCCAACCAGGTGGAACTGCGTCAGTTCCAGGCCCGGCAGCGCATTTACAAGATCGGCGAACAGGGTGAAAAAGCCTATGTTCTGGTCTCAGGAAAAGTGCTGGTCACTACTGTGGATGAGGATCAGCAGGAAGTAGTGGTGGATGAACCGAACCCGGGAGATGTGTTCGGCTTCGCGTCCATGATGGCCCAGACGGAGCACCAGACGACCGCGATTGCGAGCGAGGCTTCGGTGTGTCTGGAGGTAGATACGAACGACATCCTGACGCTGCTGACTACCAAGCCGCACGCGGGCATCGACATGATGGCGGTGCTCGCGCGTCAGTTTCACTCGGCGCAGCAGATCATCCGGGGACGAGCAGCGCGCAGTGCGAACGACATCATCGAAGAAGAAGCGACGTTCGGCGAGCGCATCGCCGATCTGGTAGCCCGTTTTGGCGGTTCCTGGGCCTTCATCATTTCGTTTTTTGCGATTCTGGTGGGCTATACGAGCTACAACCAGATCCTGGGCAAAGGCGCGTGGGACCCGTACCCGTTTATTCTGCTGAATCTATTTCTTTCGATGCTCGCCGCGATCCAGGCACCGGTCATCATGATGAGCCAGAACCGGCAGGATACGAAGGATCGTCTGCGCAGCGAACTCGACTTCGACGTGAACCGTCGGGCCGAGGCGGAGATTCAGGGTCTGGCGCGGAAGCTGCACACGCTGGACGAGAAGATCGATGACATCAACGACCTTCTCCGCGAACTGCGCAACAGTTAGGCGAGAACTTTCTTGATCGCGCCGAGCAGGATATCTTCGGTGGCGAGGCCGACTCGTGAAACCGGGCCGCATTCGTAGCCGCCCTGTTCGTAGGCCTTAGCGGTGCCGATGTACATGGGGCCGTATTCGCCATAAGCAGCCATCGCGATGAATTCGCTGGAGCGTTCTTTTTGCGCGGCCAACTGATATTCCACGAAGAGTTCGCCCGGCATATGAACGATGTTGGCGGGGCCGATTTGCACGCGCGTGATCGGGATCTGGCGACCAGCTTTCAGCAGCCGGTACCAGGCCAGGTAACGGGCCGCGTTGGCGCGGAATTTCGGTTCGAGCGTCGTGTTCTTCAGGTCCGCCACGATGCGGTCTTCGGTGAACTCGGCGCCTTCGCGGTGGGGCAGGCGGACGGGCGTGGCGTGGATCACCGGCGTCTCCACCTTGTGCCGTTTCTCGGCATCGCGGGAGCGCTTCATGGCGTCGGCCATGCGCTCAGTGAGAACGGCACGGCGGGGATCAGAACCGTCGTTGTACTTCCCTGCCCCGATGTTTCCGCCGGCTCCGTTGAAGTGGATCTGGAAACCGGGCTGCTGCGCGCGGGCGAGGCCGGGGAAATCGCAGGTGATCGCACCCTTGCCGTAGTGGCTCATGGGGTGCGTGGCGTAGTAGCTGAGGGTCGCGACGCGGGCATCGCCATCGAACAAGCTGATGGACTTCAGCATGGGGTCAATCAGGCCTTCGGGGGCGGCGCAGAATTCGGAGTTTTTGCAGGAAGTCATGCGGCCAAAGACGACTTTGCCGTCAGGGCCAAGAATGCGGCGGTTGGAGGCGATGCCTTCGACCTTCGCTTCCCCGATGCCCACCTCGGTGACGGGACGCGGTTTGGCGGCCTTCAGGGCGGCAGCAACGCGATTCGTAGCGGCCTGGGCGAAGGGCAGGCGCATCAGCAGATCGGTGAGGCCTTCGGCGCGCAGGAGTTCGTCGGCCGTCTCGTCGTCGCCGGGGGCGTCGTGCTGGTGGACGGTCTGGAGCATGACGCGGTCGGGCGTGGTGCCGGCAGCCTTCGCGAGGGTGTTCTTCCAGCGCTCCTGGGAGTGGTTGCCGACCGAGATCCAGTCGAGCGCGCAGAGGACGATGGGCTTCTCGCGTTCGGGAAGCAGGAGGATGCCGCGGGCTTTGAGGGGGTCCTCCAGGCGGTCGGCTTTGGGCGTGAGCGCGATGCAGAGCGGGGAGCCGAGGGGCGGCGT
>CANIHR010000082.1 GCA_947467185.1 Bryobacterales bacterium | reverse complement strand
TTTCAGGCGAGTAGTCAGCGGTCTTGCGGTGCTCATGTTAGCCTCTATCGTTTCGAATTAGAGCTAACCTACCACAGATTTACGCTCCCCCTGTCATCACCTGACTAAAGGTTTTTCGCGGTGGCGAATACGGGGCGTTAGAAGGCGTTAACCGCCCTATAGCGGCGAGGCCAGCTAGCCTTTGCCGAGGAAGAAGAACACCAGTTCGATGACGAGGATGATGATGACGATCAGCTCCAGCACGAAGCCGCGGCTGGTGTGGAACTGGTCCATCAGGAAGGTGTAGAGGTCGCCGGCTGTGTGGAGTTTGCTTTCGACGAGGCGGCGGTAGTCGTCGACGCCGATGCGGCTGGCGGCCATGCGGTACTGGCGGGCGGAGAACATGTCGCTGAGGAATTTGATGGAGGTGTCCATCTTTTCGGTCAGGTCGCGGATGTCGAGGCGGAGGCGGTTGAGGGTTTTGGCCTCGCGGGCCAGCCGCCAGCGACGGAGGAGGCCGCGGCGGCCAAGTCCGCTGTGGACCTTTTCCAGAACGCGGCTGAGGACGGCGTCGTAGTAGCGGAATTCGAGGAGTTGGGTGTTGGCGTACTCGAGGAGCTGGACGCTGGGGAGGGCACCGGCGGCGGTGTCGCAGAGGAAAGCCGCATTCCAGCCGGCGACCATCAGGTCGTGGGGGTAGTAGGACATGGGCGAGGCGAGAATCTCGCGTTGTTCTTCGGGGGAAAGGTCGGCGAGTTCCCCGCGGACGATTTTGGCGATGTCGGGGCCATTTTGGGCGATCAGGTCGACGCCCCGGAAGCGATAGGTGCCGTCGGGGGCGGGTTCATTGAGGACGTGGATGATGTAGTAATCCTCGGTGAGCCATTCCGCGTTGGGGCGGAGGAGCGTGGGGCCGGCCTTCTCGAGTGATTCCCGGGCGAGGCGGAGGGCGGCGGCTTCGAGGGCGGGGGAGGTTAGCCAGCGGGCGGAGAGGGCGACGAGGTCGGGCCAGGCGAGGGAGAAGGGGACTTCGAGCTTGACGCTGATGGCACCGTATTCGTAGTAGTTGAGTTCGCCGGTGAAGGTGCCGCCGCCCGGGAGGGTTTCGTCGGGGACGATGATCTGGCCGAGGGACTGGACGAGCGGGGGGCGTTCGAAGCGGATGTATTCGGGGGAAGCGGGGCGCGCCGGAGGGAGGCGTTTGAGGTCTACACCCAGGTGGGTGCGGAGTTCGTCGAGGCGGATTTCCTCGCAGACGTCGTAGAGGAAGAGGATGCGGAATGAGCCCTGCAATGGGGTTTCGGGCATGGCGTGCCTTTAGCGTGACACGTTTCGCGGGCCGGGGCTAGATTGAGGCCAGCGGGGCGGTAAAGGTGGGGTCGAGGACGTCGCCAGTGTTCAGGACTCCGGCGGGTTCGAAGCAGAGGATTTCGGCTTCTTCGTCGGCGCAGGTGCGGTGTTCGGTGCCGTGGGGGACGACGAGGCAGTCACCGGGGCCGAGATGGGCGACGTGGTCACGGAATTCGACGCGGAAGTGACCCTTCCAGACGAGGAAGAACTCGTCCTCCGCGGCGTGGGTGTGCCATGGAAACTCGCCCTGAACCTTGATCAGTTTGATTTCCTGACCGTTCAGGTGGGCGATGACCTTCGGCCGCCAGTGTTCGGCGAAGAGGCTGAACTTGTGGGGGAGGGAAATGGTTTCCGGCATCAGATTTGAGGGTGCCAGAAAAGAAAACGCGGGCGCAACCCCGGGGTGTAGGGTGTTTGCGCCCGCTGTCGTAACGGGGATTTAAACAGGAGGCGGCGTTTCAGGTAGTCAGGTTACACATTTGATCAAAAAAATGTGAAATCTGTATACAGTCTGACTTAGATCTCGAACATGCCGTCGAACAGCACGCTGGTGAGGTAGCGTTCGCCGGAATCGGGGAGGATGACGACGATGGTCTTGCCGGCATTTTCCTCGCGTTTGGCCACCTTGACAGCTGCCGCGACGGCGGCGCCGCAGGAGATGCCGCAGAGGATGCCTTCTTCACGGGCCACGCGGCGGGCCATCTCAATCGATTCCTCGTTGGTAACCTGCTCAACTTCATCAACGATGGAGAGATCGAGGTTCTTCGGGAGGAAGCCTGCGCCGATGCCCTGGATCTTGTGAGGCCCGGGCTTGAGGGGCTGGCCAGCCAGAGTCTGGCTAATGATGGGGCTGGCGGCGGGCTCAACGGCGACGGTGGTGATCTTCTTGCCCTGGTTGTGCTTCAGGTAGCGGGAGACGCCGGTGATGGTGCCGCCGGTACCGACGCCAGCGACAAAGATATCGACGTTGCCCTCGGTGTCGTTCCAGATTTCCGGGCCGGTGGTCTTGACGTGAATTTCGGGGTTCGCGGGGTTGTCGAACTGGCCGAGGAGGACGTAGCGTTCGGGGTCGGACTGGACGATCTCGTTGGCTCGTGCGATAGCGCCGCTCATGCCGCGTGCGCCTTCGGTGAGTTCCAGTTTGGCACCGAAGACGGTGAGGACCTTGCGGCGCTCCATGGACATGGTCTCGGGCATGGTGAGGGTGACGGGGTAGCCGCGCGAGGCTCCGACGAACGCCAGCGCGATGCCGGTGTTGCCCGAGGTGGGCTCAATGATCTCTTTGCCCGGTTTGAGGATGCCGCGCTGCTCGGCGTCCCAGATCATGGAAGCGCCGATGCGGCACTTGACGGAGTAGGCAGGGTTGCGGCCCTCGATCTTCGCGAGGACGGTCGCTTTCGCACCGTCAGTGACCCGGTTGAGCTTCACGAGGGGCGTGTGGCCAATGCTGAGTGAGTTGTCGTTGTAGTACATGTTCAGATCTCCCAATTGGGTACAAAGCGGCTGTGGCGTTCGGTCCATTCACGGGCCAGTTGAGCAAAAGTGGCGGTATCGAGCACCGCGGCGAGGGCATCGTCGGCGCGCTGCCAAAGGTCGGAGAGGGGGGAGTCACCATGGCGGCGGTTGCGGGACTTTTCCTCGCGGTGGCCCTCGACGAAACGGAGGACCTCGCCTACGGTGATGGAGTCGGGGCGACGGGCGAGGAGGTAGCCACCTTCAGCGCCGCGGCGGGATTCGACAAAACCGCCCTGTTTGAGGCTGGCGAGGATGAGTTCGAGGAATTTTTGGGGGATGTTCTGGCGCTTCGCGATGTCGGCGATGCGAACGGGTTCGCCTGCAGTATTGAGCGCGAGGTCAAATATGGCCTGCAGCGCGTACTCACCTTTGACTGAGACATTCATGAAGAAGCAGGACCCATTTCAGGACAGGTGATAATCCCCATCCAAAAGTAGAGATTAGAGGGTTAGGAGGAAAAGGTCAAGCAGAACAGCAATTTAGGGAGGCGGGGTCGTGCAGGAAAGGTGAAGCGGGGGAGGAAAGGTGGGCCGGGACCCGTGAGGAGGTAGCCCGGCCCGGCGAAACTACTTCTTGTCTTCGCCCTTTTTCTTTTTGGACTTTTTGGCCTTCTTTTCGGTCTTCTTCTCGGCAGGAGCCTGAGCGAAGGAAACGGTGCTGAGCACGAGGCCGAAGCCGATCGCGAGTGCGAGGAACTTTTTCATGGTGGGGGCTGCCTTTCTTTGGGGAGGGGGAAAACAGGAGGAGGGAGGGTAAAGCGGGGGACAGCGACTACTGGTACGAAAGAAGTGGGCCGGCCGCCCTTATGCAGGAAAACAAGCCGGCCCAGGGAAACTACATCTTCTTGTCGCCCTTGTCTTCGGCCTTCTTACCCTTCTTGCCCTTCTTTTCGGTCTTGGGCTCTTCCTTCTTTTCCTGCGCGAAGGAAACGGTGCCGAGGACGAGGCCGAGGCCGATGGCGAGTGCGATGAGCTTGTTCATGTGTTGTAGTTCTCCTTTAAGTTTTGGGGACCGTTAGGTCGCCTGTTGAGAATCATAGCTGAACCTACATGAAGGATGTCTTAAGTAGTGATTAAATTCACTTCATTTATCAGTCACAAGAATTTGTCGTAGTCTTTTCAATGGTTTAGCTGCTTCCTGTTTCGGTGAGTTGTTAGTCTCCAGGCAAATGAAGAAACCAGAATTAGCTAAGACAGTTGCCCGGGACAAAGGAGTACCTCCGGAAACGGCGGCAGACGCCATGGATTCGGCTGTGAACCAGTTGCTCCGCACACTGCGAAGCGGGCAGACCGCGCATCTCCCGGGGTTGGGACGCATTGTGCCGGGCCGCAGATGGGTCTTCAGACAGGAGAAACATGAGCGCTGAGGAGCTGGCGTTACTTATTTTTCAGCAACTGGAGCAGGGTGGCCGGGTGGAGGTGGACGGGCTGGGAATCTTCCGTAAGGACGACGAAGGCCGGATTTCACTGAAGGCAACCAACAGGATCCGGGTATTCATCGCCTATGCCCTGGAGGATGTGGCGACAGCGGAGCGGTTGTATGACGAACTGGAACGGCGGGGCTTCTCGCCGTGGCTGGACCGGAAGAAACTGCTTCCTGGGCAAAACTGGCCGCGCCGTATACAGGAAGCGATCGAAAATGCCGATTACTTCATTGGGTGCTTTTCAAAAAGCTCCGTGGGGAAGCGCGGTGGTTTTCAGGCGGAGATCCGGTACGCGCTGGATTGCGCGAACCGGGTGCCACTGGATGAGATATTCCTGATTCCTATTCGTCTGGATGCGTGCCGGGTGCCGGCGCGGATCACGCGGGAAACGCAGTACATCGATATCTTCCCCTGTTGGGAAGAGGGAGTGGAGCGGGTAGCGAAGACGATGGAGCGCAACCGGCGACGGAAGCTGGGGTAAAGGGCCTTAGCGGCCCGCGGGGCGCGATGTTTCCACGATGACGCCGTCACGCATGTGGACGATACGGTGGCCGTACTGTGCGGCCTCGTCGTTGTGCGTGATCATGAGGATTGTTTGGCCGAGGCGTTCGTTGAGATCGCGCAGGAGCGTCAGGACGGCGAGCGAGTTGGCGGAGTCGAGGTTCCCGGTGGGTTCGTCGGCCAGCAGGATCGCCGGGTGCGTGGCGAGAGCGCGGGCAATGGCGACGCGTTGCTGTTCGCCGCCCGACATTTCGCTGGGCTTGTGGTCGAGGCGGCCGGCGATGCCGAGGAGGTCGAGGATATCGAGGAACTCCTGATCAAAGACGTCGGTGGGGCGACCGGAGATGTGGAGCGCGGTGCGGATGTTGTCGCGCGCGGTGAGGTTTGGCAGCAGGTTGAACTTCTGGAAGACGAAGCCGACGGTGGTGCGGCGGAGTTCGGTGCGGCCGGAATCGCCCACGACCGAAAGATCGCGGCCACCGACCCAGACTTCACCGGAAGAGGGCGGGGTCATACCGCCCACGATGTGGAAGAGGGTGGACTTGCCGGACCCGGAGGGGCCGACGATAGAGAGAAATTCGCCGAGCGGGACGTCGAGATTCACGCCGCGGAGGGCTTCGACAGAGACGCGACCAGTCTGATAGACCTTGCGGAGGTTACGAACCTTGATAATGGGGTCGGGCATCTCGCCACGGTTCTGCCTATTCATGAGCGAGAGCCTCGATGGGATCCTGGCGAACAGCCATCATGCCGGGGTACACGGCTCCGAGCAGCGCGGCGCCCATGGCAACTCCGCCGGCGATGGGCCACCACGAGTAAACGATAGCCTGGGGCAGCGACGCGGGGGCGACAGCGTGCATGGCCCATTTGGCGGCGAAGCTGAACAGAATGCCCGCGATGGTGCCTCCGAGACCGAGGACGAAGGCTTCGGCGAGGATCAGGCTCATGATGAAGCCTTTGGTGGCTCCCATGGATTTCAGGATGCCGATTTCGCGGGTGCGCTGCAGGACCGCCATGTACATGGAGAGGGAAACGACGGCGAAACCGATGATGACGCCGATGCCGAGGATGACGTTGATGAAGTTCTTGAGGAGCGGGATGCTGTCAACGGAAATCAGCGATTGCATCTCGGTGATGGACCAGATGCCGTAACCGTCGTATTTGGCTTTTAGCGAGGCGACGACGGCTTCGGCGTTCTTCGGATCGTCGAGTTTGAGGAAGACCTGGCTGACTTTGCCGGTGCTGCCGAGAATGTCCTGCATGGCGGCGAGGGGTGCGAACAGGTGGGCGAGTTTGCCGGGTTCGACGATACCGGCGACGTTCCAGTCGCGGTTGAGCAGATTGATCTTGCTGCCGGCGTGGACCTTGCGCTGCTGCGCGTACCAGGTGTCGATGAGGACGTCGTCGGGCGTCCGGAAGCCGTGGCCTTCGACGTAGGTGAAGCCGCCGCTCATTTTGCCGAAGGCGTCTATGTCGATGCCGTTGATGGAATCGAAGCCGCCGATGGGCTGGACAAGGGTGCCTGTGGCCTGTACGACGTGGGGTTCTGTGAGCAGGACGTCAGTTATCTTCTGGGGCAGGGCGCCGGTGCTGAAAGTCATGAGCGAGCCGCCGGGGGCCTTGAAGATGATGTCGGCGCCGACACCGGCGGAACGCTTGCGGGAATCTTCCAGGAAGCCGTTGCTGAGGCCGATGAGGGCGAGGATCAGGGTTACGGGGACTGCGATCAGCAGGATGCTGAGCAGGGTGCGGACGGGGCGATGCCGCACATTTTCAAATACAAGGCGAAAAATCATTTCGGCTGCACCGGCGCCGCAGGGGCAGTGCCGGAAGCATTGGCTCCAATTACCTGAAGCTGCGTGCCTTCAGGGCGGGTAAGGACGAACTGTTCGTCGGTAATCGCTTTATTCATTTGCATCTGCATGATGTCCATTGCAACTCCATAGCCATCCTGCGGGCGATTGATATCAATGTGGGCGGGGAAGGAAATTCGTTCGAAAACCTGCCACTTGGCGTAGCGGGTATCACTGATGATATTGCCCTGGGCGTCGTAAACGATCTGGCGTTCGATGCTGAGGTCGAGGCGGTCAAACCACACGCTTCTGGACGCGACTAGTTCGCCGTTGTTTCCCTTTCGGAGAAACAGAAGGACGTATTGGGCGTTTTCCTCGTCGGTCTGGTCCATCAGGATGCTGGTTTCGCTGGCCTCGGCCGGGCGAATGAGCATAGACGAGAGAAAGGCGTCGGGGCGGAGGTTTTCGATTTTGTTCTTCGAATTGGCAGGAGCGCTGTTCAGGCCCTGGACGAAGAGGTTTTTCGAGGAAATATAAAGCTGGAAGGCGGTGCCGTTCGAGACCATGTCGAAAGCGCGGGTGCGAACGACCGGGGTTTGACCGATGATGCGGATGTCGGAGGCTTTGCGGTAGAGGACGAAGGCGCGGACGTCTTTAATTTCGGTGATCTGGCCCTTGTAGACGCTGCCGATCGACGGGGTCATGTCGACGGTGGCCTGGAAAGAGTTGATCGGGTTGTAGAGATTGGCGATCCGCTCGTTGAGCTCCGTCTTACTGGCGGAAAGAAGCTTTTGCGCCTGGCCCTGGACGACCGGCTTCCCGTGGCGCAGGATGGTGCGGGAACGCACGAGGAGGCCGCACGAGGCAGAAAACAAAGCAAGAAGCAAAGTGGGGACTAGGAGCGCGACCCGGCGCGAATGGCGCATCAAGCTTTTATTGTAGGATGTCGAGGCATTCGGAATAATGGCGCAGGTGAAGATTCGGTAATTTTTACGATCCTGTACGTGGGGGTTTGGCTTCGCGAGGGGGGTAGTGTTACACTGATTTTGTCGGTTCGGTGTGGGCCTGTGGCGCAGTTGGGAGCGCGCTTCCATGGCATGGAAGAGGTCAAGGGTTCGAATCCCTTCAGGTCCACCAACTTTCCGAGAAGCGTCACTCGCAGGTTCCCTCCTTATGCTTCCGTCCCGCGTTGAAATCGGAGATTCTGTCATCCTCCAGCGCCTGAACGAAGAAGCGGTTTTGCTCAACATGTCCAGTCAGCAGTACTACGGTCTGAACGACACTGGTACCCGTATGTGGGAGTTGCTGATGGAACTGGGCGAGCCGGGAAAAGTGGTCATCCAATTGCAGGAAGAGTATTCAGTTCCGCCCTCGACGTTGCAGGCGGATCTTGAAACTCTGGTGGGTGAATTGCTGCAAGCCGGGCTTCTCCGAGCCCTTTCCTCCACCAACTGACCAGTCCTCCAGGATGGTTTTCTCTATTGACGCAGTTCCCCGTCGCGGGACCTGACTGTCTTGCGTGCGAGCCTACGGCTGCCGCTTAAAGATCAGCAATAAGGAAGGCGCCGATGCAGGTCAATGAATTTCAGGGAAGTGAGTCGAAAGATTACAGTCCACCCCGGCTTGTCGCTTTTGGTTCGCCACAATGCTTTATTCTCGGAGGCCCCAATCCGGCGGGCAATGATGTCGCGAATCCGGAACTAGATGGTTCCACCAGTTAGCGATGACATAGTCCGGCCCGCAATCACCACGAAGTCGACCTTGTGGTCCTGGGAGCCGTTTTCTGCGGTTCTGGACACTGGCTTTAAAGGCAGCCACCCGCAGAGCGATCGCCTTTTGCCGGCAATGGAACTGCGGCACATTTCGGTTGTGGGTTCGGTGGAATTGCACAATCGCCAGGAACTTGCCACTTTGCTTGGAACCCATGCTTCAGCGCCGGAAAAGTGCCAGGACCTGCACCTGATTGCGCACGCCTATGCGCGATGGGGAGTCGCTCTGGTGCAGCACATGGAGGGGCAGTTTGCATTCGCTGTCCGGGACAGCCGGCTGGGCAAAGTGTTGGCGTACACCGATCACCTGGGGTCGCTCCCGCTGCTGTACCGCCAACAGGGGCAGTGCCTGGTGGTAGCCGGCGATATGCGAACGATGTTGGGGACCGAAGGGTGCCCACGCGAGCTGAATATTGCTGCGCTGCGCGCCTTCGGGGACTTTGACCGCCTCCCGACGGAGGTAGGGGAGTGCCTCCACAAGGGTGTCTACGCGCTGTCCCCTGGCTCGTATCTGGTGGCAGTCGAAGGCAAAATGACGGTACAAGCCTGGTGGACGCCTACGATTCGGCCTGAATTGGTGCCACGAAAAGAGTGTGAGATATACGAGCGAGTCAGGCACCTGACCGAGGCCGCAGTGGTAAAGCGAGTGTCCGGGAGGAGGCGAGTTGCCGTCATGGTCAGCGGCGGTCTGGATTCATCGGCGCTGGTTGCCTCTGCAGCTCCCTTGCTCAGGCGCAGGGGGTTGACCCTTCTGGCCCTGGGGGCCATAAATGACCCCGCTCATCGCAACATTCCGGACGAGCGTCCCTACATGGAGAAACTGCGGACCTTTGACAACGTCCAGTTGGAATTCGTTGACTCGGCCGGCAAAGGTCCATTTGATGGTCTTGGGGATCCGACATTGTTTGAGACAACTCCCCGGTTACCCGGTCTGCGCTATCTGTTTGAGTCGATCTTTCAGGCTGCCGGATTGGCGGGAACGGAATTATTGCTCCATGGCGGTGGGGGCGAAATGGGGATCAGCGGGACGCCTTCTGCGCGGTTTCTGGAGCATCTGACCAGACTTCGCTGGTTGACGCTGTGCCGGGAATTGAGCCTCACTTCTGCCAATCGTGGACTCTCCGCAGCACGCCTGTTTGGGGGCGAAATTCGCCAGTATTTCGGGAGGCACAAAGATCGGTCGGTGTTCTTTTTGAACCCTGCGTTCCATTCTGGTGCACCAAAACGAACCCGGCGCTACGCTCCTTGCTGGCCAGACTCTGCTGAGGCGCAACTTCGGACGATGGCGAACTCCGCAGACAGGTGCGCGGTTCGTGCGAGTCTGCCGCCTGAGTTTGTGATGGGGTATTCCTGCCCACTTTATGACAAAGACCTGATCGAGTACTGTCTCGCCATTCCTCCGCACTTCAAATCGAGGGAGGGCTACGGGAGATATCTTGTCAGGAGGGCGTTCGAGTCGATCCTGCCTCCGGAGTTGTCGTGGCGTCAACACCAAATGCAGGGGTCACCCGACTACGCGTTGCGGTATGGCCGACAAGTCGGTGCAGTGCAGGAATTCCTGCGCGGGATCCGCACGTCCGATTCAGTACGTGAAGTGGTTGATGTTGTCGGATTGGCGAAGGCTGCGGCGGTAAGGGCGGACCTAAGGGCGACGAACTCTAAAGTGCCACCGAGTGTCTCTCTGATTAACTTCCTGCGGCAGTTTCCAGGATTTCGACTGTGATCCCGTCTTGTGACTCGATTGAGGGGGTATTTTCAAGAGGCTCGGGTGAAACAACCCACCACCACCCATTCGCCGAAGCCCGAGCCTCCGGTGACCGAAACGCGACCAGCCGAGACCCACGCATGCGCAGAAAAGCCCAGAGTGGCGGACCGATCCACCCCCAGGAATAAGCTATAGGGTACGCGGTGAAGGGTTAAAAGGACCGCAGCCGTCATCGCCTGCGGTAAACAATCTGACTTCCACGGGGTGTAACGTGAGGCGGTCCTGATAACTTTGCCGATAGATGCTGCACGACTTTCGGCCCCGGCATGCACTAATGGGATCCACGAGGCAGATCCAAAGGGGACCCCCAGGTAGGGCGAAAACCCTCTAAACGGAACTGCCACAACCGATAAGCGGCAGAGGCCAAGCATGGCCCACGCCACTGGAAAGAGGAACTGCTCGGCCAATCGCCAGGCGGCAAAAGTACGAACCCTTTTCGCCAGACCAGACATACTTTCAACCCGTTGATTCAGAATCAGCGCTAACTATGAGCCGTTCTTTATCCCGGCGACCGCCGTGCCTGATTCAGAAGTGCCGGGAGCTTTGTGCGTCGACAACGTCAACGATGCTGCTTCGATCCGGGGGGTCTCCCACGGTTGCCGTTGAGAGGTCAGACCCTCAAAAAAACCTACCAATTCGCTGTTTCGCAATGTGTTCATGTATCTAGTTTCCTCCACTCTTCCGTAACGACCCAGAAGCTACAGCCATGCTAGCATGAAATTTCAGATGAGCAAATGGACTTTTCGGATCTCCGGTCTAATAGTTAATTCGGAGCTGAAATTGCCCGGTGTATCCCCGATTCCGTGCCCGATCAACCAGCCGGATGTTTCCATTAGGTTACGCCGCGTTCCCGAACGGCTCGACCATGCATCGGAACAAGGTCCTGGTTGGGAACTCGACGCCAATCATTTTTTACTGCGGCTGGCGGGGATCGGGGCCATGCTTTGCACCAGAGGTAACACGGTGGACGTGGATCCCGCACCTGGAGCGGACCCTGACGCAGCGCTCCCTTTTGTACTTGGCACCTGCTTTGGCGTCTTGCTGCTGCAGCGCGGGGGCCTGGTACTTCATGGTTCCGCTGTGGCGGATAGTCAGGGCAGAGCTTACGTGTTCTGTGGCAAAAGTGGAATGGGGAAATCGACGCTCGCGGCAGCTCTTTGCCAAAATGGCACGCGTTTTGTCAATGACGATATCTGCGCTGTAAGCCTTTCAGAGGCGGGTAGTCCTGTAATCTGGCCTGACGGGCGCCAGTTGAAGTTGCTCGAAAATAGCATTACGCATCTCAATTTGGCAGCGCGGCGCCGCGGTGCGGTGCGCCCCGGCGTCGAGAAGTGCTACGTTGAGCCCCCCCAATCCGAGCCAGCGGTCTCCGAGGGCGGAGCGTGCGAGCCCCTTCGGCTGGCAGCTGTCTACATTCTGGACAACGAAAAACTATGCCGTCAGATTGTGCTCGAACGTCTCTCCCCACTCGAAAGTGCTCAGGCTCTGCATCGGCAGAGCTACCGTCGCCGTGTTTCCCTGGCGATGGCCCTTCGCGGCTCTCAAGTGACGGTCACCGCCGCTCTGGTTAGCAGGGTTCCAGTCTTCACTCTCACCCGGCCTGTCGGCCTCGACCACCTGGCCCAGACCGTGGCTGAGTTACAGGCTCACTGGCAGGACCTTCACTAATGATCTTTCCGTCGGGGCAGGTGTGGTTGGCCTCATATCCCAAATCGGGTAACACCTGGATGCGCATCTTGCTCTCCAATCTGTTGTCCGGCAGCGAGAACCCTGAAGACATCAATAATCTCGCCCTGCGTGACGGGAGCGCTTGCAACCGGGACGATTTTGAGGAGTACACTCTCCTCGATTCGACGCTGCTGTGCCCTCACGAAATTGAAAATCTGATGCCTTTGGTGCAGGAAGCGAAAGCTGCCGATGGGTCCACGGCCCGCTTCATCAAGGTTCACGACGCGTGGCGTTACCTGCCCGACGGCCGACCGATGCTGGGGAGGGCGGCACGCGCTGCCCTTTACCTGGTGCGCGATCCGCGTGATGTCGCTGTCTCTTTTGCCTTCCATCAGGCGGCCACGCTGGACCATACTATAGCGAGGATGAACTCCCCGGAGAATTTTCTGGCTGGAGGACCATTTCAACTTCCGCAAAGGGTGGATGACTGGAGCGGGCACGTCCGCGGCTGGCTTGACCAAACGGTGCTGCCCGTCCATTTGATCCGCTACGAGGATCTGCGCGCCGATACCACGGGCGTTTTCCGGCGAGCCCTGGAGTTCCTTGGGGCTGAATTCCACGATGACCGTGCCGCCGATGATGCCATATCGAAGGCGGTGTTTCACTCCGATTTTAACGAACTCCGGCGGCAGGAAAGCGAGAGGGGGTTCCGGGAGCGACGCCCGGACCAGGCAGTATTCTTTCGGGAAGGCCGCTCCGGAGCATGGAAGGAATACTTGAATGCGGCTCAGGTGCGCCTTATTGAAAACGCCCACGCGGCAACGATGGTTCGGCTTGGCTACGAGCTTGCAAATTAGGGGAATGAGGACAGCATGAACGGCAGGCTTCAGAGGGTGGGTGAACAATCGGCGGCTTACATCGAGAAGTCGCTACTGATGATGGACGTTCAGAAGGGGCAGTATTTCAGCCTGAATGCGATGGCGACCCGAATCTGGGAGTTGCTCGAACATCCGATTACCCAGGAAGATCTGGTGGGCAAATTACTTGTCGAATATGAGGTAACAGAAGAGGTTTGTCGCGCCGAGGTTGGGACATTTTTGGCCGAGTTGCGCAAACACGAATTGCTCGGCGACGTTGCCTGATGCGGCTGATCTGCGGTGTCGTGCAACTGGACGGCACAAGTGCAAACCCGAGCGTTCTTGCCCGCATGACGACGGCGCTCTCAGCTCCCGGGCTTAGAGTGCGTCTGCAGCAGCGAATTGACGGGGCCGCTGGCCTGGCAATACTGGATTTCTCCCATTCTTCGAACCTGGCAACTCAACCTGCGGCTTTGCCGGAAGCGCCGGACGGCACATGGCTTGCCGCCGACATGCGTCTGGACCAATATCCGGGCGGCGTTCCTGACTCGCTGGTATTCGCTGCGCTGGAAAAGTGGGACCTCGATTTGCCTGACCGGCTCGACGGAGATTTCGCGCTGGCAGCCTGGGACCCTCGCCGGGGGCGCCTGTGTTGTGCGCGGGACATCATGGGCGTTCGTCCTCTCTGTTACGTTTACCGGCCTGGCGAATTGTTCGCTTTCGCTTCGCTGCCGCGAGGCCTTCACGCCTCCGGGGTGGTTGCCCCTGTTCTGGATATGGTGGTGCTGGGTCGGAGGTTCGTCCAGCCCGGTATTCGGGAAACTACCACGGTGTTTGAGGAAATCTGCTGGCTTCCGGCGGGCCACAGCCTGGAGGTATCGGCAGGAGGGTTACGGGTCCATCGCGCGTGGCGGCCGGACCCGCAGCAGGTTGGAATTTGGCGCGGTTCGGCGGCGGAGGCGGCGGCAACCCTTCGAAGTTTAGTAGAGGAAGCCGTCTCCTGCCGGATCCCCGCCACAGGTCCCGTAGCCGCGCACCTCAGCGGCGGTCTCGATTCTTCCGCCGTGGTGGTGCTCGCGGCGCGGCGCCTTCGCGAGGTCGGTCGGAAACTCCACACTTTTTCCCAACTGGCCCGACCTGACAGCAAGGTGAAGGATGAACGGGAGTATGTCGAAGCGGTTCGTGCCCAGGAACCCGACATCGAATGGTCGCCCGCCTACCTGCAGACACCTCAGGAAACCGGTTTGGCTGACCCCGACTTGCCCCTGGGGGGGGCTGCCGCCTGGTCCAGTTTCCGGATCTGCGAGGCCGCGTCTGCGGCTGGCTGCGAAGTCTTGCTCTCGGGTGCCGGGGGAGATGAGGGCGCAACCTATAACGGCGCTGGCTTATATGCTGCGGTCTTGCGAGCTGGGTACCTCCGTGCGTTGCCACGGGAAATGCAGGCAATCGCACGGCGCGAAGGCAAATCGGCGCTCCGGGTTGTTGCGGGGCGCCTGCTCTTCCCGTTCCTGCCTGATCGGGCAGAATCGCTGCTCCCTTCCCGCCTCGGCCAGGCGATAGTTCCCTCACCAGCAGAGGTCGCTTTCGCGTTCCTCAGTGCCCCTTTCGCTCAACAGGTTCGGCAAACGCTCCCGCCACGATGGAGTTGGAGAAACAGGCCAATCGACAGGGTCCAGATGCTGACCGAGAGCTACCTGGTGACACGCGCCGATAACTGGTCGATTCCTGCTGCGCGCCACGGAATTGCTTTTAGCTATCCGCTGGCCGACCGACGCATTCTGGATTTCACGTTATCTCTACCCCTCAATCGACTGGTGGACGGAGGGTTTGCCCGGCAGCCTTTCCGCAATGCGATGGCGGGAATTCTTCCTGAGTCGATCCGCTGGCGCACCACAAAGTTCTCGCCGTTTCCCGACGCGGCGAAGGTCCTGGTAGGCGAAGAACCTGAGTTGCGCGCACGGCTTGACCGGATCCGGCGTTCGCCTGCCGCCCGTGAGTTGTTCAATTTGAACGCGATTGCGGAAGGCCTGGGAACTGTACCGAAGGCGTCGCAGGCACTTGAGTTCGCCGAGGTCGTCGCGAGACAGGGCTGATGTAACATGCGGGGATCCAGGTTTTGGCGAAGTCTGCCGTACGATGGCCAGGGGTTGTTCCCCCCGCCGGGAGAATTACCACGCGACCTTCGCAAAAGGGCGGCAGAGGTATTTTGGCGCAGAGTGCCGTGGTGCAGTCGCCCGTTGTTGATCCCACTGGCCCGTTTAGCCTGGGTAGGTGCCTGTGCGTCTAATGTATGGAAGTACCCGCCGGGTGGCACAATGCGGCTGTTCCTCGATTGTCTGCGCAGCGGTGCACGGCCGAACGAAGCGTGGGTGTGGCGCGAGTTCTTCCGGGTGCCTCCCTTGCATCCTCTGCCGGGCCGGGCAGCAGGGCGGCTGCTTTCAATACTCGGCGCAGCATCGGAACACAGGATCCTGAATGACAAACTGGCTACCAGCGAAATGCTGGTGCGCGGTGGCCTGACAGTACCCTCATTGTTGGGCATAATTCGCCCCGGAACGGGCCTCGCGCCTGATGCCCCTGCATGGACTCATCCCGGAGAACTGTTTATCAAGCCCAGGCAAGGTTCAGGCGGGCGTGGGGCTCGGGTGGTTCAGGGTGCGGCCTCTCTGCCGGCGGACGTGGCTACTGAAATGCTGGTGCAAGCGCGGCTTACGGGTCCGGTGCTGCGTTTGACAACGGCGCGGAATCCGGGCGAGGCTCCATTTGTTCACAGTGCCTTGCTGGCATTCGACGTACCGGGCGAGAATCCCCGCAACTTCATCAGAGGTCAGATCCGGGTTCCGATTGACACGCATTCCGGGGGTATGAAGGGCGGAATCTGGTTTCTCCACCCTGCCGTACGGTACGCAGCGCTGCCCTGGAATCAGGCCCCGATCGAAAATTGGCCGGCACCAGACTTCAAACGCGCCGCCGAGATGGCGCTTCAGGCAATGGCCCTGGTGTCCGGACTAGCGCTGGTGAACTGGGACATGATGCTCACACCCTCTGGTCCGGTCATTTTAGAAGGTAACACCTGCGGCGATTGGATCTTGACCAACCTTGGGGAGATACAGGGCCTCGACACTCCGCCTTTGGTGCCACTGCTGCGCCGGTGGGTATCTCAACTGCGCCACGATTCCGCGGTTTAAGCCACAGTTTTCGCCGGTAAGCCGTGATCCGGGAACGCTGGGCGCGGTTGGGCTGCAATCCACATACCAATAATGATGGTGGGGGGCGAGTGCCGCAAGGACTGGAGGGGAGGAAGCCGGGATTCTGTCCAGTCTGCCGATGAGGGGTATCCTTTAGATTGATCGCCTTCAAGTGTCACAAGTGCCTGTTGGCCTTTCGGGCGGTTTCCCGGCGGATTGTGTGATGGGCGTTTTTCACTACCGGTTCTTCGGACTGCATATTGACTCGGAGGTGGACCTTGGTGGGGCCAGCCACGAGCGGGGGGCTACTCCCGATGTCCGCATACGACTCGGCTCCGTCCCAGGGCTCCATGCAAGCTCGACGGCGCGAGAGGACCATATTCGGGTGCGCGACACAGGAGCCTTCCTGATTCGGGATGGGGAGGAAATCGTCGCGGATTTAAAGCCGGGCGTAGCCCCGGAACTTGTGCGCGTGCTCCTGAACGGGAGGCTGATGGCCTACCTGCTTCGGCAGCGGGGTTGGTTTCCTCTCCACGGAAGCGCAGTTCAGGTGGGATCCGGCGCCGTTATCTTTATTGCTTCCGCAGGCACGGGTAAATCGACTATGGCGGCCGCTCTATGTTCCAGGGGATACACCGTTCTTTCGGATGATGTGTCCCCGGTACAGATGGTGTCTGGTGCATACGTCCTACAGCCAGGGCGTCCCAGGTTACGGCTGTGTGAGGACTCGGCCCTCCAGTTCAGCACTCTGGCACCGGCGTGGACGTTAGCGGTCGACAAGCATGAACTCCAGGTGAGTGGCCCGGAATCGCCCGGGTGCGTGCCGGTGCAGCGAATTTACGTCCTCGAGAACGGCGAAGACCTGCGTGTAGAAGAGGTGCCGCCCCTCGATGCGATGCGGGCCATCGGCAAAGAGTGCTTCGTTCGCCTGCATTGTGCCAGCTCCGAGGTGCTCGTTTCCCATCTCCGATCCTCCAGTGCGCTGGTAAACGCCGGATTAGTCCGAAGGCTAAGCCGTCCAAGGGGCTTCGGACAGCTCGACGCCGTAGTTCGAGCCATAGAGGCCGACCTCGGGCTGGGCTGAGAACGGGGATTTCGACAGGTGTGACAAAGACTCTCCCTGTCTGGTTAAAACAAAACCATGTTAATATGTTTTTTGAATTCCTGCACTTTCCTGCTGCAGGTTCCGACGTGTCCATTCCCGCATTCAGTACGATTTCCTTCGCGAAGAGACTGGGTATCTCCTTTCACTACAGTATTTTAGCTGGCAGCTTTCGGGACTGCCGGTGGCTGGGGGGGGCAGGGCACAGCGGCTGTGAAGTAGGGTACTGTAACCCGGTTGAGCGGCTCGGTCAATAGATCCCTTGCCAGCACGTTCCGGCAGTTGTATAGTGGGTTTATTGATCAACTTCGCTTTTGAAGTTGACTGGGAGGAACCAAACTGTGTCTAGCTTGATTAAAACTTCTATCTTCGCGATGGCCGCCATGATGACCCTACAGGCAGGGCAGATCCAAATTGGCGGCACTAACGGTCTTACCACCACATACATGGGAACCACCGCTACTGCGAGCGCGGGTTGCAGTGCTAACGCGGCCACCATTGCGCAGGCGGGTTACAACGGGTGCGTCAGCAGTCTGCAGGCAACGGGTATCGGGCAACGAAATTACGTTGCCACTCTTTTCCAAAATGCCACGGGGGCCACGTCGCCGAGCGGTACCACGTTTACCGACGCAGCCAACGGCAACGTCACTTTTAGTCGCATTCAGGGTGACACGGTGTCTTCCACCGGCGGGCCTATTTCCGCCGATCTTTGGGCACCTTCCGGCACTCCTACCACCGCTTCAATCTTCGTGCCGGTCGGCGTATACGGGGTTGATAAAGCGTGGACAATGCTTCAAAACTACTGGGGCGGTAACGGTCAGGTCGGCGACATCAGCGTCGCCTTCCGCTGGGATGACTCTTCCAATGGTGCTGGTGGCACCACATCCGCTTACAATCAGACTTTTAATCTGAAGGAGGGCGAAACAATCCGATCTGCCGTCGCCTGTTCCGACAACACGGTGGCTAATTGCAAAACGGTGAATGGTTCCCTGCCTATCTCAACCACGATCGATTCGCTTGTGAGCCACGGTGGCGTAACGGCGAATAATATTTTCGCAGACTCCACTGGAAACTCGATTGGCGCCACACCCGCCGTCGGTTCCCGCTACGCGAACCTCGGTGGTCTCACCTTCTATCTCGACAACCAGATGTTTGACTTCGGAAGCACCCACCTCACCGAGTTCCTGGTGTCGATGAGCATCACGACCACCACTACGGCCTCTGGAAGCGGTTACACCAGTGCCACTCTGAACACCAACAATACGAGAGCCGCTCTTTCGGCTATCACGGTCAACCAGGCCGCCATCGGCAACACAAACGCTGAAGCTCCGGAACCGTCCACGATCTTCCTTGCCTTTGCTGGTCTCGGTGTCGTCGGGTACTACCGCCGCCGCAAGGCCTAAACTCTAACCAAGCTTCACTTTTCCTCCGGGGCGCGACTTTCGAGTCGCGCCCCTTTTTTTATGTTTTGCGAGATGATCGGACGGGCGTCAGCGGGCAGGGGTCAGTGGTGGTGGCAATTCGCGTAAGGCAACGCGAATAATCAAGGCGAGCATTTTGATCGCATCGGCAACCGTATCGGTAGTTTGCAGGTCCAGCCATCGGCCGCGCAGACGCAATGCCAGTGTCCGTTTGTCTCCCCCCGCTACCGTGCCCGCCAATTCATTCAGAAGCGTTAAATTGAGCCTGTTTTGCAGCCATGTGCGTGGTACGATGGCGTCGGTCGGTAGAAAAGGCTCATTCCAAACGGACCGCATGGCGATCTCTGTTAACCAGAGAACTGCAGAAAAGTGATGTTTGATCGCTTCCTGGACGACCGTATGTCTCAGTTTGTCATCGGCACGGCGCCAAATGCGCCTGAATTCGAACAGGTGAAAAAACGAAGAGAAGCGGTCGTTGGCCAAATGCAACAGCAGTCCGAGGAGTTCGTCGGCGGGGCCGGGAATTCGGGCGACGCGACCCGTTGGTAACGGGTGATGTTCAGCGCGGTGAAACAACTCGTCAACCGGCACCCCCCGTGTCGCATGGCTCAGGCGGGTGTGGAGCTCGACCCGAGGCCGATTATCGATAGACATCACGAGGTGGTGGCTGGTGGTGCGAGCCTCCAGAATGGTGCTCTCCTGACAGTAGCCGTTCTGGGTCAGAACGAGTGCGGCACGCTCGAGGTCGGAATCGCGGACCGCGAGGTCGATATCGACCGAGGCGCGCCGGAGGAACGGCAGGGGGAAGTGGAGGCGCCCGAGGATCGGTCCTTTTAAACAAAGAACTTCAATGCCCCCCTCGGATAGCAGACCGAGCACGTAATCGAGTTGTCTGATGCACTCGTCGTGGCGCCGCCAGGCGTGAGCAAGCGTCTGGTCACACCACCGGCGCTGTTCGGGAGAGGCGTGCTCCCGAATGGCATAAGCGACTACAGCTGCCATACGGCGAGTGACGGCGACTTCCTGAATCGCTGCCCACTGGGCGGGGGTTCGCACACCGGAAAAATCAGGACTGTCTCTCAGGAGCGGGACCAGAAGTTCTGGAGAGGGCACGTCCGGCATCACTTGCAATCGTAGCAAAGGAAGGTCTTGTTCGCTCGCTATAATCAAGCAGATCCGTTAGCGTAAGCAGCATGATTTTCAGTAAAATACGAACGTTTTGGGGATTGGGGCGACAAGGTCGGCGGCTGGCCCGCGAGAGTCTGTTGCTGCCGCTCTTCGTGCACTGCGGGTTTGTTTTGGTCGGCGTCCTGAGGACGAGGTCGATCCTCGCGTGTTGGGCCCGGCGGAAGCCGGAGCCCTGGCCGGGTGCAGGGGAAGAGCGCGTTCCGGAAGCGGTTCGCGTGCAGCGGATTGTCCGGAATGCGACTGGAGT
>CANIHR010000081.1 GCA_947467185.1 Bryobacterales bacterium | reverse complement strand
TGTGGGTGATGCCTTCGCCTATGACTGTGCCGGGGTAGTCGATGCCGTGGACGATAGTGGGCCAGCCGTAGTTCTTGCCGCGTTCGATGATGTTGAGTTCGTCGCCTCCGCGCGGGCCGTGTTCGTGCTCCCAGAGCCGGTCGGTTGTGGGGTCGGCGGCGAGACCTTCGGCGTTGCGGATGCCGTATGCCCAGATTTCGGGGAGAGCGCCTTTTGTGTTGAGGAACGGGTTGTTGGGCGCGGGTTTACCTTCGGCGGTGATGTGGAGGATTTTGCCGAGGTGGTTGTCGAGCTGCTGGGCGACGGTCCAGGGTGGGGAGTCGGAGCGGTCGCCGGTGGAGACGAAGAGGGTACCGTCGGGGGCGAAGACGATGCGGCCTCCGGTTTTGCCTCCGAGGCGCTTGGTGGGGATGGCGGGGATGCCGCGGAAGATGACCTGGAGGTCGGTTAGGGCGAGGTTGGCTTCGTCGAGGGTGGCTCGGGCGATGTTGGTGTTGGAGTTGGTGCCGTCGATGTAGTCGAAGAAGGTCAGGAAGATGCGGTGGTTGGTGGGGTAACGGGGGTCGAGGGCAACTTCGAGGAGGCCGAAGCTTTTGCCGAGGGCTTCCGGGAGACCTTTGAGGGGGGAGAGGGTTCCGTTCTTCGCGAGGATGTGAAGGCTGCCCGGGAGGCGGTGGGTGAGGATGATGTTGCCGTTAGGGAGGAAGTCGAGGCCCCAGGGGGCGGGCATTTTGTCGGCGAGGACGGTGATTTTGTAGGGCGGGGTGCGGTGGTAGGGGGCTCGGGTTTGCTGGGGGAAGGCGGGCTTATTGCCGGGCATTTCGGTGGGCAGGGTTTCGATGGGGCGACCTTCGATTTTCGCGGGAACGATGGGGGCGGCGCGGTCATCGGTTGGGGCTGGATCGGCCACGGGCAGATGGTTGACGCTGCGGATGTAGGCAGTGATTTCGGCTGCCTGAGAGGCTGTGAGCGTGCCGGGACGGTCGGCAGGCATGGTGGTGCGGATGTTGTCGAGGAGCGCGCTGGCGGGTCGGGATTTCCATTTGGCGAGGAACCCGGCGCCCGAGAGGGGCGGGGCTTCATTGCCACCATTGAGTTCGGGGCCGTGGCAGTTGCCGCATTGGGCGACGTAGGCGGTTTGGCCGGTTTGGGACCAGAGCGGCAGGGTGAGGCAGAGGAGGAGCAGAACGCGGACCATGTCCTGACGATGTTATGCCCTCAGTGGGGAACGGCGCAATGGGTTGTTTGGATAGACTGCTTGTTTATGAGTGAAACCTATCGGATTGCTTTGTTGCCGGGCGATGGAATTGGGCCGGATGTCACGGCGGAGGCGGTTCGGGTGTTGCGGGCGCTGGAGGAGAAGATTCCGGGGCTGAAGTTTGAGACGGAAGAGTTTTCGATTGGCGCGGGGGAGTTTCTGAAAAATGGGGATCCGCTGCCGGAGTCGATATATGCGGAATTGCCCCGGTTTGATGCGACGCTGCTGGGCGCGATGGGGCTGCCGGGGGTACGCTGGCCGGACGGGAAAGAGATGACTCCGCAGGTGGATCTGCGCGAGCGACTGGGGCTGTATCAGGGGCTTCGTCCGACTTATCTGTATCACGGGGATGACTCGCCGCTGAAGGGGCGGAAGGCGGGGGATATTGATTTCCTGCTGGTTCGTGAGAGTACAGAAGGATTGTTTTCCACGCGGCTGGTTTCGAGGGATCCGGGGTCGGATCGGGCCACCGACACGATGCTGATTACTCGCGCAGGGGCGGAGCGGGTGATTCGCGCGGCGTTTGGGCTGGCGATGGGTCGGCGGAAGAAGCTAACGCTGGTGGATAAGGCGAATGTGCTGCCGTCGATGGCGTTCTTCCGGCAGGTGTTTGACGAGATTGCGGCGGAGTTTCCTGAGGTTACAACCGAGCGCGTTTATGTGGACGCTATGGCGCTGTATCTGGTGCAGCGGCCGGAGGCGTACGACGTGATGGTGACGGAGAACATGTTCGGAGATATTCTGTCGGATCTGGCGGCGGCACTGGTGGGCGGAATGGGGATGTCGCCTTCGGCGGATATCGGTGATACGTGCGCGATTTTCCAGCCTTCGCATGGGTCGGCGCCGGATATTGCGGGGATGGGGATTGCGAATCCCGTGGCGACGATTTTGTCGGCGGGGATGATGCTGGAGTGGCTGGGTGGTGAGTTGGCCAAGCAGGGCGCGGCGATGATTGACGCAGCGGTGCGGAAGGTGTTTGCGGGACCGGGGCGGACTCGGGACATGGGCGGTTCGCTGACGACGGGCGAGATGGGCGATGCTGTGATTGCGGCGTTATGAACCAGGGCTTCCGGATCTTCGATACGCACACGCATATCGGCCATGCGCGGCACAGTGGGCGGGTGGCGACGGCGGAGGATTTGCTGCGGGAGATGGACCGGTTCGGGATTGAACGATCGCTGGCAATTCCCTTCCCCGTGGTGGCGGACTGGCGCGCGGAACATGAACTGATTGGCGCGGCGGTGAAGGCGTGGCCGGAGCGGTTTCTGGGAGCGGCTTGTCTGGATCCGTATCTGCCGGAGCCGGTGTTTCGGGATGAGGTTCGGCGGTGCCGGGAGGAGTACGGTTTCCGGGCTTTGAAGCTGCAGCCGCAGTATCACGGGCTGAATCCGTTTGCGGCGCGGAATAACTTCTTTTTCGAGACGGCGCTGGAGAACCAGATGGCGGTGGTCTGCCATACCGGGACGGGGCTGCCGTTTTCGCTGCCGTCGCTGCTGATGATGCCGGCGCGGCGGTATCCGGAGCTAAAGATTGTGGTGGCGCATTGCGGGGGCGGGATCTTTGTCCACGATGCGATGCTGGCGGCGGTGTTTTGTCCGAATGTGTACCTGGAGTTGTCGAGTCTGATGCCGCATCATGTGCTGGAAGTGATGAGCGAAATTCCGAGTGAACGGCTGATGATTGGGTCGGATTTGCCGGAGAGCGTGGATGTGGAGATCGGCAAGATTCTGGGCTTGAAGGTTTCGGACGAAGTGAAGCGGGACATTCTGTGGAACACGGCGGCGAAGGTGTTCGGGTGCTGAAGGGCGTTGCCATCGGGGCCGGGTATTTTTCGCGGTTCCACTATGAGGCGTGGACTCGGATTCCGGAAGTCGAGATGGCAGCGGCGTGCGATGTGGTGGAGGAGAAGGCACGGGCCGCCGGGACTGCGCGATGGTACACGGACTGGCGCGAGATGGTAGAGCACGAGAAGCCGGACTTCGTGGATATTATTACGCCTCCGCCGACGCATGAGGCGATCTGCGGGTATCTCGGCGAGCGCGGGATTCATGTGATCTGCCAGAAGCCGCTGGCACCGACGCTGGAGGCCGGGGAACGCATTGTGGCGGCGGCGCGGCGCGCGGGGATCCGGTTCATGGTGCATGAGAACTGGCGGTGGCAACCGTGGTACCGAAAGTTACGCGAGATTCGGGATTCAGGGGAGATTGGCGAGTTTACGCACCTGGCGTTTCGGATGCGGATGGGCGATGGTTGGGGGGAACGGGCGTATCTGGATCGGCAGCCGTTTTTCCGGGATTATCCGCGTTTGCTGGTGTTCGAGACGGGCGTGCATTTTGTGGATACATTCCGGTATCTGCTGGGCGAAGTGACGGAAGTGTTCGCGAATTTGCGGCGTTTGAATCCGGTGATTGCCGGGGAAGAGACGGGGCAGGTTTTCTTTCGGTTTGCGAACGGGGCAACCGCGATTTGGGATGCGAACCGGTACAACGAAGCGGAGTCAGAAACGCCTCGGTTCACGTTTGGGGAACTGCGGGTGGATGCGATGGGCGGGCACGTGACGATGGATCTGGAGGCCCGTCTACGGATGAAGAAGCTGGGGGCTCCGGGCGAGGATGTCGTGTACGGGTGCGAGAACGTTAATTTCGCGGGGGATTGTGTTTATGCGACGCAGCGGCACTTTGTGGAGTGTCTGCGGTCGGGCGCGGAGTTTGAGACTTCGGGCGAAGAGTATCTGAAGACGCTGCGGGTGGTGGAGGCAATTTATGCGTCGGCGGCGAGTGGCCAGGTGACGCGGGTTTAGCTAATGCCGGTCCAGACCATTCGCGGTGGCCGCGTAAGCGCTGCGACGCACTTCGCGCCGGTCGAGGCGGGAGTGGAGCCAGCGGGAGATCGCCAGCACGGCACCGGCGAGCAGGAAGCACAACAGCACGATAAAGACGACAGAATTCATGGGAGGCCTCTGACAACGTAGTAAACAAACAGCGGCGACAGCACCGAGTTTCTCAGGATGCGGAAGGGAATGCCAGCAGTTGACAGTCAAAAGTGGTTCAGGGCCTTCCGGCGTGTTTCCATTAGTTGTTCGCCACGAGCGCTTCGTCGCAGACGGTGGTGAATTCGGGCATTTTCTTCTGTTCCGCAGTGGCGCCATCGAGGTACGAGAGCGCGGCTTCGGGATGTCCTGACGCGATAAGGCTGCGGGCCAGATCGAGGCGGGCGGGGAGAAAGGCCGGGTTGAGGCGGAGCGTTTCCGCATAGAGGACTGTGGCTCCGAGGAGGTCGCCTCTGGCTGCGGCGAGACGGGCGTGGAGCCAGGAGCCGCGGTCGGTGAAGGGGGTGAGGAGGTCGAGAGACTTCAGATCGGCGGCGGCAGCTTCGAGATTCCGTTCGTCGAGGTTGAGGTTGGCTCGAAGCATGAGCAGCGCAGGCGTCGGCTCACGGGAGGCGAAGAGGGTCCGCAGTTCGGCACGGACCTCGGCGCGGTTGCCGACTTGCAGGAGCAGGTCCATGTAAGCGACCTGAACCGATTCCATGTCGGGGAAAGTGGTCCGGAGACGCTTGTATTCAGCGACTGCGAGTTCTGGGCGGTTGGTGGCGAGAAGGAAGCGTGCCAGGGAATCGCGGGTTGCCGGATCGGGCAGGTTGGCTAGTTCGCGGGCGGTGGCCTGGGCCTGGGCTATTTCGTTGGCGAGGGTTTCGATGCGAAGGCGAAGCTGCAACGCGGGTGGGAAGCGGGGCTTCACGGCGAGGGTGGCGGCGATGACGGCAAGCGCGGTGTTGCGGTGGCCTTCGGCGAACTCCAGGTCAGCCTGGGCGACCATCAGGTCGGGGCTGTTGGAACGGTGCGCCACGGCACGGGCCATGAAGGCACGGGCGCTGGTGACGTCGCCACGGCGGGCGAGCGCGGCTATGGGGCGGCAAACATCGGCCAGTTGGACGTCGGGACGGGTAAGCGCAGTATCGAAAGCTGCGCGGGCTTCTTCGATGATGCCAAGTTTGGCGTAGACGGTGGCGAGCATGCTGAAGACTTCGGCATTGCGGGGTGGGATGGTGCTGAGGCGGGAGAGAACCGAGGCGGCGTCGCGCAGGGTGGCTGGCGCGTCAGACTCGACCTCGATGCGTGCGATTTCGAGAAGGGCGCCGGGGTGATTCGGGTTAAGGCGGAGTGTTGCGTCCAGTTTTGACAGGGCGAGGGAGGAAGACCGGGCCGCTAGCAGAATGAGGGCCTGGCGGTAGAGCGGTTCGGGATCGGCAGGGGCATTTTGCGCGGCGATGCGAAACTCGGCGAGGGCCCTGCGGTAGTCTCTTTTTTCAAACCAGCGGGCACCATTTTCCATGCTTTGTCGGGACCGTGCCTCGGGGGATATGCCGGGGCGAATACCGATCCCGGCCGAGCCGCAAGCCGAAAGCAACAGGCAGGCGGCGAGGAGAGCTTCAGCGCGAGTCTGCGACATCGGCTGTAATGCGATCAATTATGGCGAGGATGACGGCGTTATCAGCATCCGCCTTGCGGAGTTCGAGGATGCCGGTGGGGGAGATATCGAAGGCTGGATTGGAGGCCTTGATGAGCTTCAGCACGACCTCTCTTTCGATGCCGGAATGGAGGAGCAGCACGATGTCTTCGTTGTGGAGAAGCTGCTTCCTGCGGGCGGCAGAAGCTTCTCAAAAGCCCCGACGCGGCCGGAGGAGAGTTGCGAGGCGAACAGTGCGTCTTCCGAGGCAGGTGCGACGGAAGACAGGGCGCGGGGTTCGGGTCTGAGACGGCGGATGACGCCACTGGAATTGACGACTACTGCCAGCCACGCGACCGTAGCAACTACTGCCAGCGCGAGACGGAAGGGGTCGATGAGGCGGTACCGTTTGGCGTTGCACTTGCGGCACTTGTGAGGGAAGAAACCGGCGAGAGAAAAGACAACGGCGATGAGCCCGTGGCGCGAGCGGCGTTCGAGGTGGGACTCACCGCAGTGGTCGCAGAGGAGAGCGCGGTAGTGACCGCTTATCTTGTGTGTTGGCTGTATAGTCCGTCTCCGAACTCGGCGGCGTTCGGGAATATCGCCAAACTTTACCGGTGGGGCGAAGGCGGCGGGTTCCGGTTCGAGAACGTTGGAAAGAGGGGCCGGATCCGTGAGGGTCGAAGTCATGTGCAACGCATCCTGAATTCGAGGATATACCTATTTTTTGTGGGGAAAGAGAGATTGGACGGTCAAACGAGAGCTCTCAAAAAGGGGAGGGAGGATTGACAGTTAAAGACCAAGTGTCCGGTCCGGAGTGTGCCCGGAGCAGGTCGCTCCGGACCGGTACTTTGCCGAGCGCTATTTAGGAGGAGATGCGTCGGCCCAGATTGATTTCAGTCTATGGAAACAGGCCGGGACTTGCACGTTTTGACGGTTACGACTTGTGAGCGAGGTGGTGGGACTGGTGGGGCGCGATGACCGGGCGACGCTTCCAGGTGAGACATGGAGGGTCTGCAGGTTCGGCAGGATCGGTGGCCGGGGTATCGGAGGGAAAGCGGGCGACGATGGGACGCTGGAGAGCCTGACGGGCGAGGAGAGAGCAGGTTTCCCAGAGGATTTCGGAATCGCGGACGGGCATGCTGGACTGGGCGTCGGAGGAGGCCAGGATGAGCTCGAGGACGGAGCGAAAATCCGCAGCCTGAGAGAGGGCTTCGAGGAGAAGAGCAGTATTGTTCTGGGAGGTGTCAGGCAGATTCTGCATGGCGTCTCAGTTTGGCGTGGGAACTGCGGCGACGCGGTCGGTGAGGGCACGGATGATGTTGTCGTCGGCACCGGCCTTGCGCAGCGCTGCCAGACCGGCCGGGGAGAGGTCGTAGTCGGCGTTATCGGCCCAGATGAGCTTCTGGATCAGGTTTCGGTCAATGCCGGTGCGGAGCATCATGGCGACGTCCTCATTGCGCAGAGTGCGAACCTGGGGAGTCTGGAGAGGCGCGCTATACCCGCCTCGGCGGATGGCGGCACGCTGCTCGGCGTAGTACGAGGATTCTTCGGCAGCCGAGGTGAAGACATGGGTGCGGGGTTCGGGTTTCAGGACGCGGAAGACGCCCGAGTAGTGGAGACAACCGCCGGCGAGGAAGAAGGCAAGGGCGATGGCGGACATCAGCCGCCACGGGGCGAGGAGCCGGGACTGCCGGGCCTTGCATTTCGGGCACTTGTGGGGGAAGTAGCCGGCGAGGGAACCGACGAACTGCAGGAGGCCGTCGCGGGTGCACCGATCAACGCGGGCTTCGCCGCAGTGGTCGCAGAGGAGAACGCGGTAGTGACCGGTTAAACGGACTCGGCGGCGTTCGGGAATATCGCCAAACTTTACCGGTGGGGCGAAGGTGGGGAGTTCCGGTTTGAGAACGTTGGAACGAGGGGCCGGATGCGGGTGGACTGGTGTCATGATCCGTCTTCCTGTCTATCAGAATACGCGCGTTTTCAGGCGAAAAAGAGGACTAGACGGTCAATCGGGGAAGGTTTGGAGGGCGGCGGAAAAGTTGACGGTTAAAAGTTTATTCGCGGTCGAGCAGGACTGTCAGCTTCTCGGCAGACGCCTTGATTTTGCCGAGATAGCGCTGCCATGTGGCGGCATCCCAGCCGGCTCCGTAGCGCTCCAGGCACTCGACGGCAGAGTAGATAACGCTGACTTCGGAGCGGCAATCGTGCATGAAATGAACGGAACGGGGGCCCTGGCCCTGGGTGGCCGCAGGTTCAGCGGGAAGGGGCGCGGAAAGGGCGTTGAGATGGGGGACAAGAGCTTCGCCGAAGCCAGCAAGAATGCCGCGGGAGCGCGCGTCGAGGGGCTCAGCAGCGAAGACGAGGAGACAGCCGAGCATGCGGTCCGCGAGGAAGACTGGAAGCGCAAAGGCGGATTCAAGGGAGCCAACGGCGGCAGGGAGGGTGCACTGGAAGGGGAACACACCGTAGCCGGGGTGAGCGGCGGCGAGACCCGGGATGGCGGCAGCGGGCAGGTAGGTGCCCTCGGTGAGGATTTCGCCGGTGGAAGAGAGGCAGAGCAGCGAGGGTCCGTCGACAAGACAGACAGCGATGGCGGCGGAGGGCAGGCTGGCGCTGAGGACATCGATCGTGCTGCGAATGGCCACCAGAGGAGGTGCATCGGCGGGCGCAGGTGCGGCGCTGCGCAGGACGTTAGCAGACGTAACCATAACCTGCACACCAGCATACTCCTCACCCGAATGAGGCCGACAGGAAGTTGATTTGACAGTTAAAAAAGTGGGTTCGGGAAAAAAGCTGGCTAGACTGGAGGTTTGGACAAGAGATTACAGCGGGTCACGAAGCCCCAGGGGGTTGTGTGGGGGGCTTTTGAGCAGAAGCTCTTCCTGGCGGAACTGAGTACACGACCTGACGGCAACCGGGCGTGGGAGGAGTTTGTGTCGAACTATCTGGGGCTGCCCAGAAGCCTGACTGCCGCGGTACGAGCGGTAGTTCGGGAGCGGCGATGGTCAAAGAGTTCCGAGCCGTGGAGTTACGTGACGCGACGCGCGAAGCAGACTCCGGCGCGGGAAGTCAGGGAATAAGGCGAGAGACTTCGAGGAGCATTTGCGCGAGGGTGACGGGCTTCTGGAGAACGAGGTCGGCGACGCCACGATCAGCCAGCTGAGTGGAATCGTACCCGCTGACGATGATGACGGCGGGGGCGGGATAGAGCGACTTGAGAGCGCGGGAGACATCGGCACCGGAGACGTGGGGCATCGAGTAGTCGGTGATCATGAGGTCCATCGGGTAGAGGCCGCCGCGGAGTTCGGAGAGAGTGGTGGCGGAGGGATACAGGATGGTGCAGGTGAAGCCCTCCTCGCCGAGAAAATCTGCCCAGATACCGGCGACGGCCGGGTCGTCATCCAGGATGCAAACGCGGCCCCTGGAGGCGGGTTCGGAAGAGAGGTTGTTGGGCATTAGACGGAGGCTCCGGTTGGCTTCGGGGTGGTGCCAGCACCCGGAAGCCAGACTCGGACGGTGGTACCTTTCCCGAGTTCACTTTCAATTTCACAGCGGCCGCCGAGGCGGGCAATCAGTTCGCGGCAGATGAGCCAGCCGGTGCCGGAGGCCGGGGAGGTGGAGGCCCCGGGAGACCCCGCAACGGCGCGAAGTTCGAGCAGCCCGGACTGGGAGAGGCCACAGCCGTTATCGGTGACGGCGATGAGGAGGCCGGACGGCTGCTTGACGGCGGAGATTTCCACCGGGGTGCCGGGGGAGGAGAAGCCGAACGCGTTGTCGAGAAGTTCCGAGGCAAGTTTGGCGGAGGCGGAGGGCGGGATCAGACCCGCGGTCCGGTCGAGACGCAGGACGAGGTCGTGTTCGCGGCCATGTTCGCGCGCGACGGCGGCGGCGGCGTCGCGGAGGATGTTGAAGGCGGGCTGGAACTCAGGCTGGTCCGGCAGGGGTTCGGTGTGGGTGGCCAGGGTGAGAAGGAACTGGAAATTCTCGACCGTGCGGAGGAGGCCACGGGAGGACTTGCGAATATCGTTGGCGAGTTCGGAGACGTAATCGCGACCGAGGGTCTGGCAACGCTGGGCCAGAACGTCGGAATATCCAATGATGCCGCGGAGAGGCTCTACCATTTCCTGCGGGATGCTGCGCCGGACTTCCTCGCCGATCTGGCGGAGTTGTTCAGCGTGGCGTGCCTCGAGTTCCTGCTGGCGGCGAAGGCGGGTGCGGATGGCGGAAAGCAGACCGTCGATGGTCCAGGGCTTACTGAGGTAGTCATCGGCGCCGAGGTCCATGCCGTGGCGGAAATCGTTCCGTTCGGAGAGCGCGGTAAGGAAGATGAAGGGAATGGAGGCGGTTTCGGGGTTGGCGCGAACGGAAGAAACAAGTTCAAAGCCGTTCATGCCGGGCATCATGGCATCGCAGAGGATAAGGTCGGGGATCCTCTCGCGAAGGAAGGTCAAAGCGGAATAACCATCGGAAACGCCGACTGCAATATAACCTTCGGCGGACAAAATGTCGGTCAGATTGTCGCGAATTTCCGGCTGGTCGTCGACCACGAGAATCGTTTTTGTCGAGTCCACGCTTCCAGTGTATTCGGAAAATTGACGAATAGTGTGGACGGACACAAATTAACCGTCAAATTTTACTTTTGACGGCAGTTTGGGGAGGGTGCGGTTTCCGGTTCAAGTGGGGGGGGAGGATAATGGAGGCAGGAGGGCTGTTCATGACAAGTGAGCTCACAGCCGGGCAGCGGCCGACAGATTTGACAGGTTCGGCAGCGCACCGGGGTCAAAGGACAGACCGCACCACGCCGACGGAGGGGCAGATCCGGGTAGAACTGGATAAGATCTGCGCCCACAGCACGTTTGCAAAGTCGAAGACGCTGCGGCGGTTTCTGCGTTTCACTGTGGAAGAGACGCTGGCGGGCCGGGCAGGCGACCTGAAGGAATATGTGGTGGCGCTGAGCGCGCTGGGACGGGGGCAGAATTTCGATCCCCGGCACTCTTCGATTGTGCGCAGTCAGGCGCGGAATTTGCGGATGCGGCTGGACGAGTATTACCGGGAAACGAACAGTCCGCTGCTGGTGGCGTATCAGCCTGGCGGGTATGCGCCGGAGTTTTCGTGGAAAGTGGCGGAGACGGCGAAGGCAGCGCCCGCAGTGGAAGAAGTCCGGGCGGAGCACCATTACGGCCGGGAGCGGCATCCGGCCTGGACGCAGGTGTGCGTGAAGGCGAAGGCGTTGCGGCACACGGCGGTGGATCAGGACCTCGCGGAGGCGATCCGACTGCTGGAAGAACTGGGTAAGACGGCTCCGGATTTCGGACTGGGGATTGCGGAACTTTCGCTGTGCCACAGTCTGCGGCAACTGGCGGAACTGCGGCTGGATGTGAGTGAGTGGGCACGGGCAAAGGCGCTGGCGGTTGAGGCGGTGGGCCTGGCTCCGGAATGTGGGGAAGCGTGGACCGCGCTGGGCGTAGTGAAGCTGATTTACGACCGGGATTTCGATGCGGCTAACGATTGCCTGGTTCGGGCCTCGAATCTGGAGCGGATGAACGGACTGGCGCTGGCAGGACGCGCGCTGTGGCATCTGCGCCGGTCAGAGTTCCGCGAGGCTTCCGCGCTGGCCGGACGGGCGACCGCGGCAGCGCCGAATGACGTGATGGTATCGGTCTGCAAGGTACTGGTGAACTTCTGCCAGCATGACTACCCGGAGGCGCTGAAAGAGCTGATATTGGCCAGCCACCTGAGTCCGGACGCGAAGCCCGTGCAGATGATTCGCCCGTTCGTGAAGCGGTTGAGTGGCATGATTCCGAACGCGTTTGACGCGGCGAAAAGGGCCGGCGCGAACAGCGAGTGGATTGAGGCGTGGCTGCAAATTGGGCAGGGGCGGCCGGAACAGGCTGTGGACCTGCTGGCGAGTCCGGAAGGTGCGGTCCGGATGCAGGATGCCGACTGGTTCGCGGTACTCCTGCTGACAGCGCTGGGGCGGAACGATCAGGCGACGAGTCTGATCTCGCGTGCGGTGCGGAAGAGACTGCCTTACACGTTACTGCTGCGGCAGGACCCGGTGCTGAACGCGGCTGGGGACGGTGTTTTCACGGCAACCGCGGTCGCGTAAAAGCGGCCTCAACCGCGGGGGAAACCCAGAGGAAGCCGGACGGTAAACAAAGCCCCCTGGGGTTCGTTTTCTGCAACCGTCACTTCCCCGCCATGCACACGGGCCACCAGGCGGCAGAAGGGCAGGCCGATGCCGACGGGCAGGTTGGCGGAATCCGATGCGCCACCGGCCGCAAACATATCGAAGATGACAGCGCGGGATTCTTCCGGCACGCCAGGACCGTTGTCGGCTATTGAAATGTACAGTTCCGCCTCATCTGCGAGCAGGGAGGCAACCACGGTGGTACCGGAAGGAGCGAATTTCAGTGCGTTCGTGAGCAGGTTTTCGATGCAGCGGCGCATCAGATCCGGATCGAGGGTGGCGGTGACGGAAGGTGGAATGTCTGCGGTGAGGGAGATCTGGCGGCGTTCGGCGGCGGCCTGAAAATCTCCGACGATGTCGAGCACGAGGGCCGACAGGTCGGATTCAATGGGGACAGCAATGAGGCGGCCGCTCTCAGATTTCGCGGTAAGCAGAACCTGGTCGACGAGACGATTGAGCCGGGCGGCGCCTTCGCGAATGCGGGAGGTGGCGCGCTGCGTTCTGGGACTGGCGGTCTGGTCCATGCCGAGAAGGTCGCAGGCCCCGCCGATGACGGTGAGGGGGGAGCGGAAGTCGTGGACCAGCATGTGGGTGATGCGGTCGCGGCGGGCCATGAGTTCCTGGAGTTCCAGGTACTGACGGCGAATGCGCAGCATGGTGCGGATGCGGGCGCGCAGTTCGACGCCGGAGACGGGCTTGGTGATGAATTCATCGGCGCCGGCATCGAGGGCCTCGACCAGGGTCTGGCGGTCGGCGAGCGCGGTGAGGACGATGACGGGCAACTGGGAGATACGGGGCGTGGAGCGGATATGGCGGCAGACTTCGAAGCCGGTCATGCCTGGCATCATGAGGTCGAGAAGGATGACGTCCGGGGGATTCTCGAGGATCATGGCGAGGGCGGTGTGCCCATCGGAGGCGTGCTGGATGGTGGGGAACTCGGAGGCGATGAGGGCGGCGAGGGTGCGATAGACGAGGCGGTCGTCATCAACGATCAGAATCCGGCAGGCATGGTGGGGCAGGCTTCGCCCGGATTCGGCGTGCGGCGGGGCAGCGGGTTTTAGAAGGAGTTCCACGGAGTCAGGTCCTTACGGGATTGTCATTGAGCAGGCTGCCAACGCGCTGCAGGAGGGAACGTCGGACGTAGGGCTTAAACCAGACGTCGACAGCGCCGGCGGCGGTGGCTGCTGCGTGATTAGAGGCCAGGCTGATGGAGGTGAGAGCGACGAGGCGAGTGGGGAGCTTTGCTTCTCCCATCCGCTCGCGGAGGCGGCGGAGGACGTCGAAGCCTTCCAGATCGCCGAGGTGAAGGTCGACGAGCGCGAGATCAGGTTGCCACTCGTCGAAGAGAGCGAGGACTTCGTGGCCGTTGCGGGCGATGCGAAGGGCGTAGCCGGCATCGGTCAGTTCGTTGACGAGGCCGATTTCGGGCGCGGGATCGGCGAGGAGAATGCGACCGGCGACGGAGGTCTGGAGGCGTTTGTGCGCCTCGACTGGCACGGGCCTGCAGAGGGGCAGACTGAGGCGGAGGGAGGTTCCCTGCCCCAATTCGCTGCGAAGACTGACACCGCCATGGTGCAGTTCCGCGATGCGGCGGACCAGACTCAGGCCGAGACCGGTACCCTGATGCGCGCGGCTGAGGCTGCTGTCGATCTGGACGAAGGGTTTGAAGAGCAGGATTTGCTTTTCGGGTGGAATTCCGGCACCTCTGTCTTCCACGTTGAAGGTGATGAGATTGAGTTCCTGCGACCAGGAGGCGGTGATGGTGACTCGCTGGCCTTCCGGGGAGAACTTGATGGCGTTGCTGAGAAGGTTGATGAGGGCCTGGCGAATGCGGCGGACATCGACTTCGATTTCGCGGAAGGCGGCAAAATTGTGGAGGACGAGTTGCTGATTGCGGCGCTCGGCCAGAGGCTTCATCATCTCGACAGCCTGCGCGAGGAGGCTGTCGGTAGTGGTAACGGCGTATTCGAGTTCGAGGCGTCCGGCTTCGATTTTGGAAAGGTCGAGAATGTCGTTAATGACACCCAGCAGGTGTTTGCCGCTGGATTCCATGATGGTGACGGCTTCGCACTGGCCGGGCAGAAGAGTGCCATTGAGACCATCGAGGAGAACTTCGCACATACCCAGGATGCCGGTGAGCGGGCTGCGGAGTTCGTGGCTCATGGAGGCCAGGAACTCGTCCTTCAGACGGGCGGCGCGGGCGAGGGCGTCATTGGCGAGCGCGAGTTCATCGCGGCTGCGCTGCAGGGCGGCCTGGGCGAGGATGCGGGGCGAGAGGTCGCGGCAGGTGCAGATGAGATAGCCGCCAGAGAGGGTGTTGAGCGTGATTTCGCCGACGGTTTCCGAGCCGTCCTTACGGAGCCAGAGAGTTTCGCCCTGCCACTTTCCGGTTTCGGCGATGATGGGGAAAATATCGCGTTTGATGCGGGCACGTTCTTCGTCGGTGTAGAGGGGTTCCCATGTCTGGCCGAGCAGTTCGTCACGGTCGTAGCCATAGAACGACGCGTGGGCGTGGTTCATGTAAATGTAGCGGCCTTCGAAGAGAATGGAGACGCCATCGACGGCGGCATCCATGGCCATGGCCTGGAGGCGGACCTGCTGGGTGCGTTCGGCGACGGAGGCTTCGAGGTTGGCGTTGAGAAGACGCAGAGAGTGCTCGGCTGCCTTGCGGGCGGTGATGTCGACGGCGACAGCGAGGACGCGAATCTGGCCGGAGAGTTCGACTCTTTCGAGATAGACCTGGTGCCAGACGTCGGCTTTGCCGCGGCCCGGAATGCGCCATTCGTACTGCTGGCGGCCTTCCACGATGGCTTTTTTGAGCCAGGTCATCAGGTCAGCTTTGGAGTACGGGCGCTGGTCGAAAACGGCGCGGTCGCGCATTTCGGCGATGTCGGCATAACCGAGATCGTGGAGGCCTTTTTCGTTGACATCGACGAGGTAACCGGTTTCCGGGTCGTGGAGGTAGGCAGCGATGGCTCCGGATTCGAACAGCTTGCGGAACTTCTCTTCGCTTTGGGTGATTTCGAGGGCGGCGAGCTTTTGGTCGGTGACGTCGAGGGCGGAAACGGCGATCTGTGAGATGACGCCATCGATGACCACCGGCTGCATGTGGACGGCCTGGTAGCGGACGGGCTGGCCTGGAATGCGGCGTTCCAGTTCAAACTGCGCGGATTCTCCGGCGCGAACTCTGGGGACCGCGGCTACGATAAGTCGCTGACTGGCCGGACTGAGCGTGGACCAGAAGGAAGAATCGGGATCGTAGCGGTTGTCGGCAAATTCGCGGTTGGAGAAGAGAATACGGCCGTCGAGGTCGAGGAGGATAATGTCGGCCTGAGCGGAGGCAATAACGGAGCGAAGGCGGGCTTCGGCCTGGGCGGCGGTTTCGCGGGCACGGAGGGTGTGGGAGGCGTGGGCGATGTCGCCGGCGAGTTGTTCGAGGAGAGCGACTTCTTCGGGGGGGAAAGAATCGTCGTGGCAGGAGTAGACGCAGAGCGTCGCACGGTCGCCAGCGGGCAGCAAAATGGGGATGGTGGCGGTTCGGCGGAAGCCAGCCTGGGTGACACGGTCGCGCCAGACTTCGAAGTTCGGGTCGATTTGCGGGGTGGCGACGATGGAGCGGCGCTCGCGAAGAGCGGTGCCGGCGGGGCCGCGGCCGTACTGATCGTCCTCCCAGGAGACACGGAGGCCATCGCAGTAGCCTTCCTTGTCACCGGCACGGGCGGCGATGCGGATGGGTTTGCCGGGCAAAGACTCGGCGATGCCGATCCAGACGAGAGCGTAGTTGCCATTTTCGCGGATGGCGTCGCAGGCGACCTGGTAGAGGCTGTTGGAGTCGGTGGCGCGCAGGAGTGCCTGTCGGGTGTTGGCGACGGCGTCGAGGGTCTTGTTGACGCGGCCGAGACTGGCGGTAGTGCGCTTCGATTCCGAGATGTCGGTGGCGAAACCGACAAAGATCGGTTCGCCTTCCAGCATCCGAACGGAGGCGCGAATCTCGACCGGGAAGGTGGCGCCGCCGGCGGTCCGCAGAGTGCTTTCAAAGACTACCGCGCCGGCCCGCATGATGGCGGCGAGGGTCGCGGCCCAGCCGGTGGGCGTCTGGGCGTGGTCCACATCCCAGATGTGCAGGTTGTCCACCTCGGAAGGCGCGTAGCCGAGGCGGGCCAGGATGGCTTCGTTGGCGTAGAGAATGCGGCCATCGGCAGCAAGGCGCAGGATGAAGATGGGAGCATTTTCGACGATGCTGCGGGCGATTCCGAGATCGCGGAGGTCGGCAGTGACAGATTCAGTAACGTCGGTCAGGCAGACGATCCGCTGTGAGCTGAGGTTTCCGGCAAGGGGAGTGACGTGGACGTGAAACCACCAGGGGCGGCCGGAGTGTTGGAAATAGAGCCTGGTCTGAAAGTCGCCGGCGGGGGCAAAGGAGGGAGAGTTGGCGGGGATTCGAAGTTCAGCCCAGGCAGAAAAGAGGAAGTCGGCCTCGGGCGCGGTGGCGGGGGGAACGGGTAAGACGCCCTGATCGGCAAGCCGGCACCAGGCGCGGTTGGCAGCGGCGAACCGCCCCTGAGCGTCGAGCAGGGCGACCATGACGGGCATGGCTTCGAGCATGCCGCGAACGAGTTCGAACTGAGCGTCGGAAGTGCGGTGGCGGTGGGAACGGCAGGTGACGTCGCGGTGGATGTCGAGGAAGTGGGTGACGATACCGGCTGAGTCGGGAAGGGGCGTGGAGGTCCATTCGAGATCGAGGCAAGCGCCATCTTTGCAGTAGAGGCGCGCTTCGCCCCGGAAGGGGAGGCCTTCGGCCTGGAGGCGGCGCAGTTCTGCGAGGGTGGCGGGACTTGTTTCCGGTCCGTAGAGAAAAGAGGGGGAGGAATCGGTAATTTCCGGGAGCCCATAGCCGGTGAGGCGGGTGAAGGCTTCGTTCACCCAGAGGATGCGAGGGTCGTCGGGCTCGCCCGAGGTAAGGACGACGGAATCGGCCATGCGGGCAAAGAGGGTGAGATCAAACGAAAGGGGCGGGCTATCGAGTAGCGCGCCGACTCCCGCAGAGGAGGGTGGTGAATGCAGAGCGGAGTGAGGTTTGCCCCTGGAAGTATCGGACATCGGCGCCTGGCGGCTGAGCAACCTTGCCGTTATAGACCAGAATAACGCCGTTTTCGGGAAGGCGGAAAAAATGGACAAAAATTGACGGTCAAAACGCGCGTGATTAGATGTAGTGACGCATGGCGGAAAAACTCAAAATTCCCGGTGGCGCCAAACGGTATGGCGTAGTGCTGTTCTTGTTCCTGCTGTCGATGATTACGTACATCGACCGGGTTTGCATTTCGGCGGCGAAGGACCCGATTGCGGCGGAACTGGCGCTGTCGGACAGCGCGATGGGGCTGGTATTCAGCGCGTTCGCACTGGGATATGCGCTGGCGCAGATTCCGACGGGGCGGCTGGCGGACCGGTTCGGCCCGAGGGCGGCGCTGACGGGCGTGGTGCTGGCGTGGAGTGCGCTGACGGCGCTAACGGGCGCGGCGTGGAGTCTGGCGTCGATGGTGGTAATTCGCTTCCTGTTCGGCGTGGGCGAAGCGGGGGCGTTTCCGGGTAGCGCACGGGCGATTGTGAACTGGCTGCCGGCGGGCGAGCGGGGCCGGGCCAACGGGGTGTTATTTTCGGGGTCGCGGCTGGGCGCGGCACTGTCGTTTCCGCTTCTTACGTGGATGCTGGGGCGGTGGTCGTGGCGGCCTTCGTTTTTTATTCTGGGCGGGCTGGGGACGGCATGGGCGGTAGTGTGGTTCCTTTGGTTTCGCGACCGGCCGGCGGGGGTGGCGGTGGCCGCGGTGGAAGAGGGGCCGAAAGTACCGCTGTTCCGGCACAAGGGTATTGGTCTGGCAATGGCGCAGTACTTCGCAACGAATTTCACAACGTTTCTGGTGCTTTCGTGGATGCTGCCGTACCTGAAAAAGCAGTACCAGCTGAGCGATTCGCGAGCGGCGGTGTATTCGATGGTCCCGCTGGTGATGGCGGCGTCGGCGCAGTGGCTGACGGGATGGATGGTGGACCGGCTGTACCGGTCTTCATGGCGGGTGTGGTCGCGGCGGTTGCCGGCGATTGCGGGGTTCGCGGCCTCGGCGCTGGCGTTACTGGCGCTGACGCAGGCGGGGTCGGCGGAGGCGGCGATTGTGTGGTTCGCGATTGCCGCGTTTGGGGCCGATATGACGGTGAGCCCGAGCTGGGTGTTCTGCGCGGACATTGCGGGGGGCAAGTCGGGAAGTGTGTCCGGCGCCATGAACATGATGGGGAACCTGGGGTCGTTCGTGAGCGCGAATGCGTTCCCGTTTTTGTTTGGGCTGACGGGGACGGCGTCGGCGTATTTTGTGGTCACGGCCACCATGAATCTGGTGGCCGTGTTTTGCTGGTTGCGGATGAAGTCGCCGGAGCCTGCAGTATCAAACTGAACGGGCTGAACGGCGGCGAAGGACGGTGGCGGCACACAGGCCGCTCGCGATCAGGAACCAGGTTGCCGGTTCCGGAGTCTGCGAGGCGTCTGTGATGGTGGCGTCGAAGGCGGTGCTGTCTCCCGCGTAGCCGTTTGACCCCATGCCGACGGCGAAATCGAGCGTGTCGCCGGCATTGAGATTAACGGTGAGGGAGAAACCAGCAACGCTGCCCTGGTGGTTGGATTGCAGGTAGAGGTTCGTGATCGGGGTACCGCTGGCGAGGACGTGATCGTCGGTATCGCCGTAGTGGAGGGCCTGAAAGAAGCCAGTCACATCGAAGATACCGGCATAGGGCGAGGTGAAGCGGACGACGCTGTAGATGCCATCGCTGGTGGGGTGCATGTCGAGAACGCCGGTTGGAACCGTGATGCTGCCGGCGCAGTCCTGCTGCCCGCCGAGAGGGCTGAGGACGTACGGCTGATCCCCTGCGGTGACCCACCCCGTGAGGTTGCTGTTGCTGCAACTGGGGGAGGGTCCGGCGATGGTGGACGCGGTGAAGGTTCCACCGAGAGTGGGAGTGCCGCCGTAAGACCAGGGACCGTTGGGGTTGGTGGTGGTTGAAAAGTCGCCCGCAGCGTGAAAACTTGCCGCGTTCAATGAGCTAAGGCAGAAGCAGACGCACAGGACCAGGCGCGCTGTTTTGAACATAGGAATTACCTCCTGCCTGTGTGAGCGAGAAGGCGGGGACAGATAGGACAAAAAATACAGTTATTTTGCAACGAACCAGCGGGCGGTGGTGGCGAGGGCGGCTAACAGGAAGACGCACCAGACGATTAAGAGGAATGGATTTGCAACGCGAAGCTGGCGACGCAGGCAGGTGCGGCAGGTGTGGGGGGTGATGCCGAAGATTCCGATGATGAACCAGAAAAGGGAGTCGTGGGTGCGTTTGGCGACGCGGAATTCGCCGCAGTACTGGCATTCGAGATAGCGGCGGGCGCGATGGGCTTCGCGCGGGGCGTGGCGGGTACCGAAGCCCAGCTTGACGACAGGGTCGCGCCCCGAGGGTGCGACTGGAGGAGCAACGGGATCCGCGGTGGTAGTCACGAGGTTGGCACGACCGGAAACCGGCGCGCGATCAGCGGTTTTGGAGCGGGGGATAGCGGAATTTGGGCGTCCGTCGAACATAGTTACGCTCCGATTTCTACGGGTTATCCATGCGGCTAACCAACGCCGCCAAAACTACGTCATCGGCACCTGCCTGCCGAAGTTTGATAATTTCGTCGGGAGACAGATCCCACGCGGGCGTCCAGGTGTGAATGATGCGGAGGACTTCGTCGCGGCCGGCGCCGGACTTGAGCAAAAAAATGAGCGAGTCGTTGTCGAGAATGCGATCCAGAACACGCCCCTGAGCGGTCGTCTGCGGAACCGGAACGACACCGACCTGCCGGCGGGGCTGACGGAC
>CANIHR010000080.1 GCA_947467185.1 Bryobacterales bacterium | reverse complement strand
GATTGGGTTCGATTTTTCTGCTGCGGAATATCTTCGTAAGCCGGGATCCGCCTCCGTACGAAGATCCACAGCGGAATCCACGCCAGGCCCAGCCCGGCGCACAGGAAAAACGGCGTCCGCCAGTCCGCGAAATACGCCACCAGCAGCGGAGCCGCCACCCCGCCGATGCTCAGGCCCACCTGAGTCATCGCCGCCCCCAAAGCGCGGTTCTTCGGCTCCAGGTAGATCGCGTTCAGCTTGCCCGCCGCAGGGACCCCCGCCGATTCCCAGATGCCCAGGAACGACCGCGCGCCGATCAGTTGCAGAAACGTCCGGCTCCAACCCGCCAGCGCCGCCGCCACGGACCACAGCCCGACGGCCAGCACGATGCCCAGTTCCAGGCCGAGCCGGTCCAGCACCCAGCCGATGACTGGGGAGGCCAGCGCATACGAAAGTGCGAACGCCGAAAGCAGCCAGCCATAATCCTGGTTGCTCAGGTGAAACTCAGCCCGGATTGCCGGCGCCGCCGCAGCCAGCAGCAGACGGTCCAGGTAGTTCCAGGTGGAGGCCAGCGCGAAGACTGCAACCGCCACCCAGCGCAGCTTCAACGCAGTATCCGGTAAAGGTTGCTGTAGTCGTCGGTCCACATTTTCAGCCCCGGAATGGGCTTGATCTTCTCCGCGTCTTTGTACTCTTCGTGGTCAAAGAAACCCTGCCGGGAAGTGACCAGCACCCAGTCCGAAGTGGTCTCTTCCGTCTTGTCCCGCTCTTCCGGCTCGAACGCGATATTGCGCGCGATCTTGCCGAACTCCTTCGCGCCCATATCCACCACGGGAGCCAGCGTCAGGTAACGGTTTGAAACGTGGACCGCCAGCACCCCGTCCGGCTTCAGATGCCGCCAGTAAAGCGCGTACGCCTCGCGGGTCAGCAGGTGGACCGGAATCGCGTCGCCGGAGAATGCATCCACCGCCAGCACGTCGAACTTGTGCGAAGGTTCCCGCTCCAGCGAGAGCCGCGCATCGCCCATCACGATCTCCTTGGGCGCCATGCAGAACTTCAGGTAGGTAAACTCGGTGTTGGCGATCTTCAGCACCGCCGGGTTGATCTCGTAGATCGTGTACTTGTCCACCGGACGGGCGTAGGTCGCCAGTGTTCCGGCCCCCAGGCCGATCACGCCCACCGACATCGGACCCTCGTTCTGCAGCGTCTGAATCGCCAGGCCAACACCCGATTTTCGGGCGTAATACGTGGTCGCGAACCGCTGATTTTGCGGCCACAGGAACTGCTCGCCGTGGTCGATGGTGCCGTGTTTCAGCATCCGGGCCGGGCCCATATCGCCGTCGGTCGATTGGTCGTAGGTTTCCAGCGCGCCGTAGAAATTGCGCGCCAGAACCCGGGCGTGGTTGATCGATTTCCAGGTGTCCCGGGCCAGAAACCCGGTCATGCCGAACGCCAGACCCGCCGCGATCGCCGTGACCACCAGGCTGTTCTCCATTGACCCGCGTGACCGCAAGAGCAGGAAGAGCGCCAGCGCCGCCGTAAGCGAAAGCAGCACCCTCGAGTCGTAAGGTCCGCTCAGGAATGCCAGGCCCGACATCAGTTTCCACTGGATGATCCGCCACACCGAGTACCCGGCGAGCCCGGCAATCAGAAGGCTCGAGACCCATTTGTTGATCGGTTCGTTCAGGAAGTCGTCGGGGGCCTCCACTACCTCCCCCGGCTTCTTCTTCCGGCTCTCGAGCAGCAGGTAGAGCAGCAGGAAGCCGGTTAGTGAGATCACCACCGGCAAATCGTAGAGAGCGTTCAACAGGTACGGTGCCGCGAAGCCGATCAGCAGTCCGCCGATCGCCCCGCCCACCGAAACCATCAGGTAGAAAGAGGTGAGGTAGGCCGGTGCAGGCCGCCGGACGGCCAGTTCCCCGTGGCAGACCATGAACAGCACGAACAGCATCACGCAGAAGAATGTCACAGCCAGCTTCAGGTCGGAAATCTGCCCATCGTCCGAGATCACGTACGCCAGGCCGAGCACGGAGAGCGCCCCCATGCGAGAGAACAGCCAGCGCTTATACCAGCGGTCGCTGTCGAAGCAGAGGATGAAGCTCAGCAGGTAGAGGCTCAGCGGCAGCACCCACAGGAACGGGATCGCCGCCACATTCTGCGTCAGGTGGTTCGTCACCGCCAGCAGCAGAGCCGAAGCGCAGGCCGCCAGTGTCATCCAGAGCACCCGGTCGCCCGCCGTTGGAGCGGGTCCCGAGGTGTCGGGCATCGTGTCCGAATGGGAACTGGTGCCGGAGCGGGCGCGGAACGCCACGATGGCGCAAAGCACCGCGAAGGTCGCGTAAGCGCCCGACCACATCCAGGCCTGATTATGGTTCGTCAGCCACGGCTCCACGAACACCGGGTACGCCAGCAGGCCGAGCATCGACCCGGCATTCGAAAGCGCGAAAAAGCGGTAAGGCATCGCGCCACCGTTGGCGCGGGAATACCAGGTCTGCAACAGAGGACTGGTCGAAGAGAGCAGGAAGTAAGGCAGGCCGACCGTCGCAGTCAGCAGGCCCAGAATGCGCAGCAGTGGATCGCCCGGAGTCGCCGGTTTCCAGAACTCGCTGGGCAGAATCGGCAGCGACAGAAAGCTGACCGCCAGCAGTCCGGCGTGGATCATCACCTGCCGGCTGCCCTTCATGCCGTTCAGCCAGTGGGCGTAGGCGTACCCGCCCAGCAGCGCCATCTGGAAGAAGAGCATGCAGCTCGTCCACACCGCCGCCGACCCGCCGAACCACGGCAGAATCAGTTTGGCAATAAGCGGCTGGATCTGGAACAACAGAAAAGCGCTGAGAAGAATCGTGAGTGCGAAGAAAATCGCCGGAACGCGGGGTTTATTTGTAGGCTGCAATGCCAGTTACTCTTTCGCCGATGACCAGGGCATGGATATGGTCAGTGCCCTCATAGGTTTTCACCGTTTCGAGGTTACACAGATGACGCATTATAGGATATTCGTCCGTGATGCCATTCGCGCCCAGCAGGTCGCGGCTGAGGCGGGCGCAATCGAGCGCAATGGCCACGTTGTTGCGCTTCAGCATGGAGATGTGAGCCGGTTCCAGCTTGCCGAGGTCCTTCAGGCGGCCACAATGCAGCGCCAGCAACTGGGCCTTGGTGATCTCGGTGATCATCTGCGCCAGCTTCTCCTGCACCAGTTGGTGGCTCGCAATCGGCTTGCCGTCGAACTGCTTGCGCATCACGGTATAGGAACGGGCGGTTTCAAAGCAGTCCATCGCCGCACCCACCACGCCCCAGCCAATCCCGAACCGGGCCTGCGAGAGGCATCCCAGCGGACCCTTCAGGCCGGCCGCGCCAGGCAGCATCGCAGAATCGGGAACGCGGCAGTCGGCCAGCGCCAGGCTGGATGTCGTGGAAGCTCGCATCGACCACTTGCCGTGGATGTCGGAGGAAGTGAAACCCGGGGTACCGCGCTCGACGAGGAAGCCGCGGATCCCTTCCGGAGTCCGCGCCCAGACGATCGCGACATCGGCCACCGAGCCGTTCGTGATCCAGGTCTTTTCGCCATTCAGGACCCAGCCCGCGCCATCGCGGACCGCGGTTGTTCGCATCCCCGCCGGGTTCGAGCCAAAGTCGGGTTCGGTCAGGCCGAAGCAGCCGAGGGCCTTGCCCGATTGCAGCAGCGGCAGCCAGCGCTCTTTCTGTTCGTCCGAACCGTAAGTCTGGATCGGATACATCACCAGCGCGCCCTGCACGGAAACGAAGCTCCGGAGCCCCGAATCGATCCGCTCCAGTTCCTGCATGATGAGCCCGTATTCCACATTGCTCATCCCCGCGCAGCCGTAGCCGTCCAGGTTCGCGCCCAGGAAGCCCAGTTCGCCCATTTCGGCGATCAGTTCTTTCGGGAAACGCCCGTCGCGGAAACAATCGCGGATCAGTGGCGCGGCCCGCTCATCGGCAAACCGCCGCGCGGTGCGCCGCACCAGCAGTTCCTGCTCGGAGAGCTGCGAGTCAAACAGAAGGTAATCTACTCCGGGAAAGGGCATGGTTAACTCGAATCGGTATTCTCGATTCTAACTGGCGGCGACGCCACTGAACTGATATCATGCGTTTCGCTCATGTGGCAACATAATTACCTTCCCGTTGGCAACAGTCTGGCTCTCTCGTCGCTGGTGGCCGCCATCCCGATTTTCACGATCCTGCTTATGCTTGCCGTGGTGAAAAAAGCGCCCTGGATTTCGGCGTTGACAGGCCTCGCGACCGCTGCGCTGGTGGCACTGTTCGCATATGGTATGCCCGCGCCCCTGCTGGTGACCACCGTCTTTTATGGCGCGGCACAGGGCTTGTTCCCCATCGGCTGGGTGGTGTTTACTGCGGTGCTGCTCTATAACCTCACGGTAAAAACAGGCAAGTTTGAAGTGGTGAAGAACTCTATAGGCAACCTGACCGACGACCGGAGATTGCAGGCGCTGCTGATCGCCTTCGCTTTTGGTGCCTTCATAGAAGGTGCGGCGGGGTTTGGAACACCGGTGGCGGTGGCCGCCGCCATGCTGACCGGGCTCGGTTTCTCACCCTTCTTCGCAGGCGGTATCTGCCTGCTCGCCAACACGGCGCCAGTCGCTTTTGGCTCTATCGGCATTCCGATTTTGACGCTGCAAGGCGTGACTGGCCTGCCGCTGGGCGCTCTGAGCGCAGGTGTTGGGCGAATCTGCGCGCCGATCTCGATCATTGTTCCGTCGTATCTGATGCTGGTGATGGGCGGCTGGAAGGCGCTCCGGGGTGTTTTGCCCGCCGCCCTCTTTTGCGGCCTCGCGTTTGGTGGCGTGCAGTTCTTCGTTTCGAACTTCATGGGCCCGGATTTGGTGGATATCCTGTCGTCGCTCTCGGCGCTGGGCGGGCTGGTGATCTTCCTGAAGGTCTGGAAACCGAAAGATAAGTTCCATATGGCAGGTGACGGCCCTGTTGCTCCCCGCCCCGTGGTTTCCGGCGGAGATACCCTGATGGCGTGGTCGCCCTTCATCCTGCTGGTGATCTGCGTTCTCGTCTGGGGCATGCTGAAGCCAACACTGAACAAGCAGAGCATCATATTCGAATGGCCCGGCTTGCACAATTTGGTGCAGACCATGCCTCCGGTGAGCGCGAAAGCGGCTCCGTATGCGGCAAAGTACCGCTTTGACTGGCTCTCCGCAGCCGGCACCGCCTGCCTGCTTTCGGTGTTCCTGTCGGTCCTGGTTCTGCGGGTGTCCATCCGTACATTCTTCGAGGTTTTGGGCAGTACCGTACGGCAGTTGATCTTTGCCGAGCTGACGATCGCCACCATGCTGGGCCTGGCCATCCTGATGAACTACTCGGGGGCAACCGGTACACTGGGCATGGCGTTTGCAGGTACGGGCGTCATTTTCCCGTTCTTCAGCGCGCTGCTGGGCTGGCTGGGCGTGTTCCTCACGGGCAGCGATACGTCGGCAAATGCGCTGTTCGGGAATCTTCAGGTGGTGACGGCCCACCAGCTAAACATGAACGCGGTTTTGATGGCTTCGGCGAATTCGAGTGGCGGCGTAATGGGCAAGATGATCAGCCTGCACAGCATTGCCGTTGCCTCGGCGGCCACTTCGATGAGCCGCGCCGACGAAACGAAGCTCTTCCGGTTCACCCTGAAGCACAGCGTGTTTCTGGCCTGCATGATCGGACTGATCGTGATGTTCTATGCTTATGTAGCACCCAGTCTCGCTCCGTAAGCGGCGCGGGTGGCAAAACCCAAAACATTCTGCAAAAGTTATGTTTTGGCCGAGAGTTGACGGGCTTGTATTTTGGCGCGAATGAGCTAAGTCGTTTGACATCTTCGCCCAGATCCGGTAGCCTAGGTAAGTTGAGCAGTAATCCAACGGAGTCGTGTGTTCATGAGTACGGTATTCCCCTCTAAGCCGGGCATCGAAAGAAAATGGCATATTATCGATGCCAACGATGTAGTTCTCGGCAAACTTGCCAGCAAAGCCGCTAACCTCTTGATGGGTAAGCATAAGGCCACCTGGACACCATTTATCGACACTGGCGATCATGTGATCGTCGTCAACGCTGCGAAGGTTAAACTGACGGGCAGAAAGGATGCTCAGAAAGTTTATCGCCACTTCACCGGATACCCCGGTGGTTTGGTGGAGACCACCGCGCAGAAAGTTCGCGCGACGCGTCCCGCTCGTATGATCGAAGACGCCATTTCCGGCATGCTGCCCAAGACCAAACTTGGCAAGCAGATGTACCGGAAGCTGAAGGTCTACGCGAACGACAAGCATCCGCACGCCGCGCAGTTGCCGACCTCAATGAGCGTCTAGTGTCCAATGGACGCGTGGTCGCGTCCAGTTTGAAGGAAAGGTATCAGAAGTTGCCATTAAAGAAAATTGAGCAGTATCTGGGAACCGGCCGCCGCAAGAGAAGCGTCGCCCGTGTTTTCCTGCGGCCCGGTTCGGGCAAGATCACGGTCAACGGCCGCGCGTTTGAGAACTACTTCCCGACGGAAACCAGCCGTATTCCTGCAAAGTTTCCGCTGGTGGCGGCTGAACAGGGCGATCGTTTCGACGTTCTGGTGCTGGCAAACGGTGGTGGAGTTTCGGGTCAGGCCGGCGCAATGCGTCTTGGCATTGCCCGCGCTCTGATCGCCTACAACGCTGAGCTGCGCCCCCTTCTGAAGAAGGCTGGCCTGCTGACGCGTGACCCCCGCCAGCACGAGCGCAAGAAGTACGGACAAAAAGGCGCCCGTAAGCGCTTCCAGTTCTCCAAGCGCTAAACGCAAAGTTTGTTGTTTTGTGGTCGGGGTCTGGTGCCCTCTCTCTCGAAGAGAGGAACCCAGGCCCCGTTTCCGTTCGTCTGGAACCTCGCACGGCTCCTCCTGCATTCGGCCCCGGCAAATCTCGCTTTGGATCGCCAAACGGGTTGTCTATAAATGCGGAACACTTTCCCTCAGTTTGGGTGTGCACAGGATCGGCGTGGTTTTGCGGTTAAGTTTTCTTAGGAGTTAGTTTGCCTCAAATTTCGATGAAAGAATTGCTCGAAGCCGGCGTTCACTTCGGGCACCAGACCAAGCGCTGGAATCCAAAGATGAAGGAATATATCTTTGGCGAACGTAACGGGATCTACATCATCGATCTGCAGAAGACGCTGAAGCTCTTCAAAGATGCAGCTCGTTATGTTGTGGAAATGGCCGCGCAGGGCAAGAACGTCCTGTTCGTCGGCACCAAGCGCCAGGCACAGGAAGCTGTCGCCGAAGAAGCAAACCGCTGCCAGATGTACTACGTGAACAACCGCTGGCTCGGTGGCCTGCTGACCAATATGGTCACAGTGCAGAAGTCGATCAAGCGCCTGAAGGAACTCGAGCAGATGGCTGCCGAAGGCTCCTGGGGTGGTCGTCTGAAGAAAGAAATCGTCCGGATGGAACGCGAGCGCAAGCACCTCGACTCCAACCTGGCCGGTATCAAGGACATGCCGGGTCTGCCCGACGTGATCTTTGTCATCGATTCGAACAAAGAAGGCATCGCCGTGAAGGAAGCCCGCCGTCTGGGTATCCCGGTTGTTGCCATCGTCGATACCAATTGCGATCCGGACGAAGTCGATTGGGTGATCCCGGGCAACGATGACGCTCTGCGCGCCATCCGCCTGTTCACCAGCAAGATCGCCGACGCCGTGATCGAAGGCCGCGCTCTGGCAACTGAGCACGACTTCACCGCAGAGAAGGTGATGAGCGACGAAACCTCGGTGGAAGAACTCGCCGAAGATTCACAGTTCATGGACCCGACCTACGCCGAAAAGATCATGCAGGAAAGCCTGATGCTCGACGACACTACGTCGCGCAAGGGCCCCGCGTCGGAAGTGGCCGAAGCACCGGCCGCCGAAGCCTCGCAGAACTAACTACGGGCACAACCGCCGCCCCCAGTTCCTTTTGGAACGCTCTTTTAGGGCAAGCCTGGAGCCGGACTCAGCAATGGGTCGCGCCAGGATGGGGCGGCGGTTTGCCAGCTTAACAGAAGTCCAGTTTTATCGGAGAATTGCAACATGGCGGAAATCAGCGCAGCTTTAGTAAAACAGCTCCGGGATCGTACCGGCGCTGGAATGATGGAATGCAAGAAAGCCCTCGTGGAAGCGAACGGCGATGTGAGCGAAGCGGAAACCGTACTTCGCAAGTGGGGTATCGCTTCAGCTGGTAAGAAGGCGACCCGTTCCACCAAACAGGGCACCATTGGCACCTACATCCACGCCGGCGCACAGCTGGGTGTGATGGTCGAAATCAATTGCGAGTCCGACTTTGTGGCCCGCACGGATGACTTCCAGGAACTGGTTCGGGACGTGGCGATGCACATTGCCGCCGCCGATCCGCAGTTCGTGCGTCGCGAAGATGTGACGCCCGAAGTTCTGGAGAAGGAAAAAGACATCCAGAAGGCCCGCGCACTCAACGAAGGCAAGCCCGAAAAGGTTGCCGAGAAGATTGTGGAAGGCCGGATGGCAAAGTTCTACGAAGAAGTTTGCCTCATGGAACAGCCCTTCGTGAAGGAAAACTCGATCTCGATCGATCAGCTGGTCAAACAGAAGATCGCCAAGCTCGGTGAGAACATCACGATCGCACGGTTTGCCCGCTTTAAGGTTGGCGACACCGGCGGCGCAGAGTAATCTGATACAAACGGGGTAGGCGGAAACGCTTACCCCTTTTTTTATGCCCCAATACCAACGAATCCTCCTCAAACTCAGCGGCGAAGCTCTCGCCGGTCCGCAGTCCTTTGGCCTCGACGCCGAGCGCGTGAAGAGCCTGGCACTGGAAGTTGCCGCAGTTGCCAACAAAGGTATTCAGGTGGGTGTGGTTGTGGGTGGTGGCAACATCTTTCGGGGTGTGGCTCTGGCGGCAAAAAGCATGGACCGCGTGAGCGCGGATCACATGGGCATGCTGGCCACCGTGATCAACTCCATCGCCTTTCAGGACGCGCTGGAACAGATTGGGCAGCACACCCGCGTGATGAGCGCGATTGAGATGCATCAGGTGGCTGAGCCTTACATTCGCCGCCGCGCGATGCGTCACCTGGAGAAGGGCCGCGTGGTGGTTTTCGCCGCCGGAACCTCGAATCCCTACTTTTCCACCGACACCGCGGCCACGCTGCGGGCGCTGGAAATCAAGGCGCAGGTGATTGCCAAGGCGACGAAGGTAAACGGCGTCTACGACAAAGATCCGAACAAGTTCGACGACGCGGTGATGTACGACCGCATCGGCTATACCGAAGTTCTGACCCGGAGCCTGGGCGTGATGGACGCGACGTCTATCGCCATGTGCCGGGACAACAAACTCCCCATACAGGTTTTCAATTTGAACACTCCGGGCAATATAATGCGAATGGCGACTGGTGAGCCCGTGGGCACCATCATCGGCTAGGCATCAGCAGCCAAAGAAGCGTCAAAGAGACCCGGCAAGACCCATATGACTACAGTCAAGGAAATCGAAGCAAACGCAAAACAGCGCATGGACAAGGCGCTGGCTGACCTGCAACACGCGATGTCGACGATCCGCACCGGACGCGCCAGCGTGAATCTGCTCGACAACGTTCGGGTGGATTACTACGGCACTCCGACGCCGGTGAATCAGCTGGCGAACCTGCACGTTCCCGAGCCCGGCATGATTACGCTGCAGCCCTGGGATACATCACAGATCGCGCCGATCGAAAAGGCGATTCGCAATGCCGACCTCGGCGTGAATCCGTCGAACGACGGCAAGCTGATCCGCATCCCGATCCCACCATTGAACGAAGAGCGTCGCAAGGAACTGGCGAAGAAGCTGCATGGGGTGGCCGAAGACCACCGCGTAGCTGTTCGTAACATTCGCCGCGACGCCAACGAGAACATCAAGAAGCTGGCGAAGGAAAAGAAGATCGCGGAAGACGAAGATCGCCGCGGCCACGATGAGACCCAGAAGCTGACCGACTCGACAATGGCGAAGCTGGATCAGCTGGCGAAGGCAAAAGAAAAAGAGATCATGGAAATTCGCTAACGCGGGTTTCAGAAGGTCCTGAAGAAGGCGGGAGGCGCTTGATGCGCTTTCCGCCTTTTTCTTTTGGCTCGGACGAAGGGCCAGTAATACGGGTGGGGACACCATGATGACCTGGTGGGCGCGTCCCAGTGGCGGTGCCGACCGCTCACCAGGAACTCTTGCGGTGGTAAACGGGTCAGACCGGGGGGTGGAAAAGGTTCGGTGTTCCTGGTCCGCCCCCTGGCCTTCCTTTGCGGCCTACTTTGGAGATCAGCGCATCGAAATCGCGCAGTTGCTGCAGGCGCTGTTCGTTGCCGGGGCGCGGCGGTTCCGGTGGTTGAGCCGGGGCGGCGACCTCCCGAACTAACATGACCGCCCAGACAACCATGCACAAGGTGCCGAACGCCATTCCCGCAATATCCACGTTCGGAACGTTGAGATGCTCTGCGCGGGCATCGAAGTAGAGCGTAGTGGCGTCGGACATCATCATGATGCAAAAGGCCACGCTCGAAACCATACGATTTCGGCTCAGGTTCAGCCGATAATGCGACAGGAAAATCATGAGAGAAGCGACTACTACCGCAAGTGCGAAGGTAACCGATCGGTTCATTACCAGGACGTAGTAAAGGTTGCTCTTCGCGTCGGTGCGCCAGCTGGCGGCGGTAACTACGGAAGATACGATGACCGAGACGAGGACGCCCCCATACATGGTCCAGCGGCCGAACGACCGGAGTCCTTTGAACTCATCAAGGACGAGACCGAGGGCTTCATGGACGGCGAACAGACTCAGAGGCCCTTCGATGAACGAGCACCCAATATAGGTCCAGAAGTAAACGGGGGAGGACCGGGGAAGTACGAGCGTGCCGAAAGCCCAGAAGGAGCGGAAGGCAAGATACAGCAATAAACCGATCTGGCGTCTGGCGAGGCCAAGCGCGATCAGCCGCCCCGCAGTAAATGCGTAGGCGGCTGCATGAAGCGCGAAAATGATTTGTGTTAGCACCAGTTGTGCCGTGCCCGAATTTTAGCACTTACGGCAGCAACATGCGGACCTTAGCGAATCCAGGGGCAGTTCGGATCGCAGGTCGGAGGGGGCGGATACGCGCTGGCAACTGTGTTGGCGGTCAGGTACGCGAAGGCGAGGGCGAGGGTGATGACGAGCTTTTTCATGACTTTGATCTCCTAGTGTTTCTAAAGTTGTCGGCTGGTGTTTCTCTGCCTGAATCCGAGAGTAATGCCTGAAAAATAGTTTTTGTGGCTGGTATCAAAGCCTTTTGGAAATCGGAAAGATTTCGGAATCCTGTTCCAGATATATTGCGAACGGAACAGACGGTAATACCTCCCTTTTGCTGCGGATAAATACGAGGGAGAGTGACACAGTGCCTTCGTCTGGCAGTACAATCTGAGGGGGGAGGCAAGATGGCCGTCAAAGAGCAGGATTCGCGACTTGCCGCCGTGCGCGAAAGCTGGCGGCGGACTCTGGACGGAATTCCGACGCTGATCGGAAGGCTTGCCTATCTTGCTTCGCTTCGCACGGGCGAGGCTTCCTCCTATCAGCACTACGGCATCGCGCAGCGGTTAGGGGAAGCGGGCACGGACGAGATGCTGGGCGAATGCCACGTGGAGATTTTTCGGGCGTGGCTGAATCTGTCGCTTAGTCAGCAAAAGCAGGAAGTGGGGCGGTATTTGTTTGAGGGCGAGGGGGATGGCACAAGCACGCTGGGTGCGTGGATTGCGCTGGAACCGTGGTCCGGCTGGGTGCCCCGCAACTCCCGGGACGTGGAGCGAGAGCTTTACCGCGGGGATATGACGGTGGTACTGGAGTTGCTCAGGCGCGAGGCCGCCGTCGACCGTCGAGATCCAGACCAATAGCCAGACCCACGACCTGACCGAGGACATCGACTTCGTCGACCGGGAAGGTCAAAACGGGTGCGTCGGAGGCGGGGTCGGGGATGAGGCTCATCGTGGTTCCCTGCAGGCTGATCCACCGGCAATAGCAACCGGAGCGCGTCTGGACGAAATAAATCGGCCTTTGGGCGGCGCTTTCCCAGCCTGAAGTCTGAATTCTCCGCTTGGTGTGGTCAATCACAAGGAGGGAACCGGGCGGGACCGCGGGGTTCATGCTCATGTCCTCGGACCCCATAAACCCGTAGTGAAACTGCCGCGGATCGGCACCTCCCACGAGCGCAAGGGGCATTTTCCCCCACCGCTGGATGACGGACGTGAGGAACATGGTCTGCCGCAGGTCGAGGCCGGGGTTGAGAGATATCGGGACCATAGCTTCGGTACCGGCTATGTCGAAGTCCACCAGGTGGGTATTGCCGATCTTGACCATGGCGGCATCAGACGCGATGGAATCGACGGGGATGCCGAACCAGGAGAGGACATCGTTGAGACGCAGGCGGTAGATACAGCAGAGAGAATAGAGGCGGAAGATGGAAGGGAGGGTGCCGTGGTTTTCAATGTCGGAGAGGCGGCCGATGAAAATAACGAAGTCCTGATTCTTGTGGCGGTCTGCGATTTTCTGGCTGGCCGCCTCGACATCTCTGAACTTCAGGCCGAGATCTTCTCTTGCCTTGCGCAGTCGCGCGCCTGCTTCCAGCATGGTATGATCCTGTCTCGGGTGGAAAAAACGGTTCCCAATCCATTGTGGAATGGTTCCGGATAGTGGGGATTATAACCCCGAGTCTGTTCGCACTTCAAGGGTACAAAAGTGAATCTGTTCTGTAGACGGAACAAAGAATGAGAATCATCGTTGGAGTAACCGGTGCGAGTGGAGCAATTTACCCGCTACGCCTGCTGAAACGGCTGGCTGCCCACCCCACCGTCGAGACCCATCTGATCCTGTCGCGGGCAGGCGAAAAGACCCTCTATCTGGAGACCGGTAAGCTGGCCGCCGACATGAAAGCGCTGGCGAAGTACAACTGGCCGCTGGAAGATATTGCGGCACCGATCGCGAGTGGCTCATTCCAGTCTGCCGGAATGATTATTGCACCCTGCTCCATCCACACGATGTCGGCAATTGCTTGCGGAATCAGTTCTAACCTGATGATAAGGGCAGCGGACGTGATTTTGAAAGAGCGTCGTCGTCTGATTCTTATGGTCCGGGAAACGCCATTTCACCTGGGGCATCTGCGGACCATGACCTCCCTGACGGAGATGGGGGCGATCATCGCACCGCCAATTCCTGGCTTCTACAACAATCCGCAGACGATTGAGGATCTGGTGGATTCGTCTGTCGATCGGGTGCTGGATCTGGTGGGAATCGACGATGCTTCCACGCGGCGCTGGAGCGGGCCAGTGCGGCCGGGTGGCGACCGTGACGAAGACGCCTGATTCTGCCTGAATTCGGAACCAGGAACTTCCGGCGGCTTACATCCCGAACAGTTTTGGTGCCCTTGCTCCGGAAACAGAATCGTACATTTATGATCTGTTCCGGGCGACGAAGCGGATGCCACCCCTCGGCGTTCTGATTTCGTCAGACAGCGCCGCCGAATCCGGACCGCGATTCCGTTAATCTGGAAGGTATGGATGAGAAGTCTGAAGCGGAGATATTACCTGAGGCGGAATCGACGCTGGAAAATGCCGAAGTAGCGGCGCAGACCGAGGCTCCTGAGGAGGCGGTCCCGCAGCCCGAAGAACTTCCGATTCTCGCTGTCCGCGATATCGTCCTGTTTCCGAATGCGCTGTTTCCATTGCCCGTGGGACGTCCGGCCTCGGTGGCTCTGGTGGAATCGCTGGGTGAGAACCGCCTGATTGGTATCGTTTCCCAACTGGACCCGCGTACGGAAGACCCGGGAACCGAGGAGTTGAACCCGGTTGGCACAGTTGCCATCATTCACAAGATGGTGCGGATGCGGGACGGCCAACTGCTGTTCTGCGAGGGTGTTTCCCGGATGAAGACCCTGAGCTACGTCGCCGGGGAGCCTTTCCTGAAAGCCCGGATCGAGCGGTTGCCGGAAATTGAGCCGGAGATGACGCCGGAACTGACGGCACTGCGGCAGAACGTGATCAGCGAGTTCACGCAGATTATTGCGGCAACGCCGAACGTTTCCGACGATGTGGCTGGCGCGGCGGGGCAAATTGTGGAGATTGGCCGGCTGGCAGATTTCATTGCCGGCGCATTGCCGAGTCTGGGGCATGCCGAACGGCAACTGGTGCTGGAGCAAAATGACGCGCGGAAGCGGCTGGAGTACATCAATCAACAGCTTGCCCGTGAGATTGAGCTGCTGGAACTGCGCCAGAAGATCCAGTCGGAAGTGCAGGGACAGCTTTCACAGAGCCAGCGGGAATTCTATCTTCGGGAGCAACTGAAGGCTATCCGCAAGGAACTGGGCGAGGGCGAGGACCAGGACAGCGAGACGGCGGAGTTCCGGGAGAAGATTGAAAAGTCCGGGATGCCGGACACAGTAAAGGAAGAGGTTCTGAAGGAACTGACCCGATACAGCCGGATTCCTTCAGCATCGCCCGAACACAACGTGGCGCGGACGTGGCTGGAGTGGATGGTGACGTTGCCGTGGGGCATTTCCACCGGAGAGTCCATCGACATTCGTCGTGCGGCGGAGATTCTGGACGAAGACCACTACGACCTGGAAAAGGTGAAGGACCGCATTCTGGACTTCCTCGCGGTGCGGCAACTGAAGCCCAGCATGAAAGGGCCGATTCTCTGTTTCGCCGGGCCTCCGGGCGTTGGTAAAACGTCGCTGGGACGGTCGATTGCGCGGGCTCTGGGGCGGAAGTTTCAGCGGATTTCGATGGGCGGCATGCACGACGAAGCCGAGATTCGCGGTCACCGGCGGACCTATATCGGTGCACTGCCGGGGCAGATATTGCAGGCACTGAAGCGGGCGGGGTCGAACGATCCGGTCTTCATTCTGGACGAAGTGGACAAGCTGGGGCGTGATTTCCGGGGCGATCCGGCGTCGGCCCTGCTGGAGGTTCTGGACCCTGAGCAGAATTCCACCTTCCGCGACAACTATCTGGACCAGCCGTTTGATCTCTCGCGGGTTCTGTTTATCACGACGGCGAACGTTCTGGACACGATCCCCGAAGCGCTGCGGGATCGCATGGAGATCATTCATCTGACGGGGTATACGGAGGGCGAGAAGGTTGTGATCGCGTTCCGGTATCTGGTGCCCCGGCAGCTGAAAGAGAACGGGATCGGCGAAGAACGGCCACTTGTTTTTGAGGAAGACGCGGTCCGTCACATTGTGCGGCGGTACACGCGCGAGGCTGGCGTGCGGAATCTGGAGCGGGAGATTGGGACGGTTTGCCGGAAGGTGGCTCGGCGGTACGCGGAGGGGCAGGCACCGGTGACGGCGGTGACGAAGGCTTTCGTGGAAGAGTCGCTCGGTGCACCCCGGTATCGTCCTGAGACGGAAGTGGCGGAGCGGACCAGTCGGCCGGGTGTGGCAGTGGGGCTGGCGTGGACCCCGGTGGGCGGCGATGTTCTGTTCATCGAAGCGGGCCGGATGCCGGGCGGCAGCAAGGGGCTCATCATGACCGGACAACTGGGTTCCGTGATGCAGGAATCCGTGCAGGCCGCGCTGACCTGGGTTCGGTCGAACGCAACGCGGCTGGGGATTGACCCGGATGTGTTCAAGACGAGTGATATCCATGTTCACGTGCCGGCCGGGGCGATTCCGAAAGACGGACCTTCGGCAGGTGTGACGATGGCGACGGCGCTGCTTTCCATGCTGACGGAAAAATGCGTTCGGGACCGCCTGGCGATGACGGGTGAGATCACGCTGACGGGCCAGGTATTGCCGGTGGGCGGGATCAAAGAGAAGGTTCTGGCGGCGAAGCGGAGTGGCGTCACGACGGTGATTCTGCCGGCGGATAACGAAGTGAACGTGCTGGAGGATCTGAAGGCGGAGCAACTGGGCAACATGAAGATCCACTACGCGAAGACGATGGACGATGTGATTGCTATCGCGCTGGAGAGTCCGAAGCCGCTGGTGGCGAAGGGTCGAAAGCAGAAGGCTAAATAATGAGGCGGCTCGAGTTCCGGGGGGAAGACCTGACGCCCGAGAAGCTACTGGCGCTGGGGGAGCACTCCGAGTTAGAGCATCTTGTGATTTGGGGCGGGCCTCTGACCAATGAGGACCTGTCGCCGCTGGCCAATCTGGCGGGGCTGCAGAGCCTGGTGCTGGGGGAGATGCGGATCGACGATGGCGTCTTCAGTCATCTGCGGGGCCTGAAGCAGTTGGAGACGCTGAATCTGGCGTACACCAATGTTCGGGGCGATTTCACCCCTTTGGCGGAATTGCCCCTTCGGGACGTTCGGCTGGAAGGCTGCCGGTTTGTCGGGGACGCATCTGCGGCTACGCTGGCGCATGTTTCCGCGCTCCGGCATTTGGAAATCCACATGACTGGTCTGACGGATGCCGGGGTGGCACACCTGGCGGGTTTACCGCTGGAGGTACTCTGGCTGGGGCCACGTGTCACCGATGAGGCCATGCGGACGCTGGCGGGGATGCCAACGCTGAAATATCTGGACATCTGTGCCCATATGGTTTCAGACGCGGGTGTGGCGATGCTTGCGACGTTGCCGAACCTTGAGGTCCTGTGGCTTTCGCGGTGCGGCCTGACTGATGCGGCGGTTAGCTCGCTGATACAGTTGCGCGGCCTGCGCGAGTTGAACGTGAACTTCACCGGCGTTTCGGAGAACGGTTTGGCGAGGCTGCGCGCGGCTCTACCCGCCTGCCGTTTCCCTGAACCCGATTAAAAGAGGGATCATTAAATCAGGATTCATGAACCAGGTTTCATGGTCCGGAACGGAACCTCGCAGATACGTGCTGTCGTCTCTACTGGTGCAAGGAGCTTAACGCCATGAAAAAAACAATCACACTCGCAACACTGATGCTGGCCGCGATGTCCCTGCCGGCTCAGGTGCAACGAAATTTCCGCGCCTCGATTACTGGTGGTGGCGGCGATGGCAAGTGCACGATCGAAGTGGATGTGGATGGCGTGGCGATGGTGGAGATCTCGGGCGACCAGGGTCGGCTGATCACGCTTTCCGGGCAGCCTGCCGAGTGGCGGCGGATGCAGTGTAACCAGCGCATGCCTTTGAATCCATATGACTTCCGCTTCCGGGGTATTGATGGCCGCGGCAACGTGTCGCTGGTGCGCGCCCCCGACCAGAACAGGGGCACGGCGGTGGTTCGCATCGACGACAACAAAGGTGGACGCGAAGGCTACACGTTTGATCTGGAGTGGCGCGGTGGCGCGGATAATCGCGGTGGCGGCAACTTTGGGCGCGACCGCGAGGACGACCGGCGCTTCGGCAATGGCAATGCGCCAGGCTACGGCAACGGACCGGGCAATGGCAATGCGCCAGGCTACGGCAACGCGCCAGGTTACGGCAATGAGGGTCCCGGTTATGGAGAGGGCCGTGGTTATGGACGCGGACGTGGGCGGAACGAGACGTTCGTGGTTTCCTGTTCCTCAAACGGCCGCCGCACATACTGTGACGCCGATACGCGCGGCGGTGTGTTGCTGCTGAAGAGCCGGGGCAACGCGGAATGCCGTCAGGGCTACTCGTGGGGCTTTGACCAACGGGGCATCTGGGTTGACCGTGGCTGTCGCGCAGACTTCGAAGTGCGCCGTTAAGCTCTGCCGTTAAAACATGGGGGCGGGGAACTGGTAGACTGGGCCAGTTCCCCGAGACACCCCTATGATCCTCAAGCTCCTTATCGCGCTCCTGATTGCCGTCGGCCTGGTGGCCGTGGCGATTTCTCTGCAACCGGCGGAGTATAAAGTGGTCCGCACGGCCACGCTGAACGCTCCGCCCTCCGCCGTCTATAACCAGATCAGCGACTTCCACAACTGGAACGCCTGGTCTCCGTGGGCGAAGCTGGACCCGAATATGGCGCAGAGTTTCGAAGGTGCGGCGTCGGGAGTAGGTGCGAAATATCGCTGGGTGGGTAACAGCGAAGCCGGTGCGGGCAGCATGGAAATCGACGAGGTGGCCCCGGGGCAGAGGGTCTCGATCAAGCTGGAGTTCCTGAAGCCGTTTCCCTCGTCGAGCCGCATTATTTTCACACTGCAGCCGGAAGGCTCCGGAACGAAGGTGGAGTGGGCGATGGTTGGCGCGAGCACGTTCGCCTCGAAAGCAATCAGCCTGTTTTCCAGCATGGACAAGATGGTGGGCCCGGATTTCGAAAAGGGCCTGGCCCAGCTGAGGTCCGCAACTGAAGCTGCGGCGCACTAAACCAGAAACCAGACAAACAAAAAGGGCGCCTCCTTTGCGGGAGACGCCCTTTTGCCGTTCGTTGGGGGTGGGGACTCAGAAGGATAGTCGCATTGACAGCTGAATCAGGCGAGGCTGGTTCAGCTGTGTTGTGACAAATCCGGTTGTTGGATTCGCTGCCGTTGTAATCGTGCGGTCCGGTTGAGAGAACTGCACGCGGTTAAAGATGTTGAAGAACTCTGAGCGGAACTCCAGTTTGAAGCGCTCCGTGATCTCCGTTCTCTTGGCGAGCGAAATATTGTAGTTGGCAATGCCGTGGCCGCGCAGCCGGGAATCCGTTCTTGCTTCGTTGCCGAAGGAGAAGGCGGCCGGAACTGTGAAGCAGGCCTTGTTGAACCAGCCGCCGAGCTTGGACTGGGCCGAACCCGAGACGCGCGGGTCGCAACCCGGAACCACGTTCGGGCGGATACCGAGGCCGGAGCCGGTGGCGACGCCGGTGGCCGTGAGGGCCAGCGGGAAGCCGTCCTGGAAGGTACTGGTGCCGGACATGGTCCAGCCAGAGACGAACTTCTGGGCGATGACCGGGCCGCCATTCAGGAACTTCTTTCCCTTGCCGATCGGCATGTCGAGAGCGTAGCTGAGGGTGAGGCGGCGGCGGGAGTCGAAGCCCGAGAGAGCCTTTTCGTTGCGCAGGTTGTTCGGGTCCTGCAGGCTGGTGCCGCCGACGCCGGTGTCGAGCCAGGACGTCAGGCTTTCCACGTCACCCAACATTTTGGAGAACGTGTAAGCCGCCAGCACGGTGCCGCCTTCGGAGAACCGTTTTTCCACCTTCATCTGCAGAGAGTGGTAGGTCGAGTTGCCGAGGTACGCGCCCTGTTCGCTGACGCCCGTGTACTGCGGGAACGGGAGCAGGAGCTGCTGCCGCGCCACGGTGGGCTGCGAAAGGTTGCCAACAGTAACCAGGCCGAAGAATGGGTTCGCCACCTGATCGTTCAGGCTGGTGCCGAGCGAGAGGTACTGGCTGGGCAGGGCGTTGCGCTGCCAGCTGCCGCGTGGCAGATGGACACCGTGGGAGCCGGCATAGGCTGTTTCCACTGCGATCCCCTGCCAGGCCTGGCGCTGGATGGTGAGGTTCCACTGCTCGTTGTAAGCGCGCGGAGTGGCCGCCAGCTGGGCGGAAGGAGCGTTACCGATGATCAGCTTCTGCGCCTGATCGCGGGACTGGTTGCCGAGTGACGGAATGAAGCCGTTCGGGAACGGATTGTCGATGGAGTACAGCGGAGTGACCGAACTGTCGAGCGTGGTCAGCCACTGGTTGGTGAACTGATTCATCACGTTGCCATACGGGCCTTCGTTGAACTGCAGGTTGGCGGGCAGGAAGTAGATGCCGCCGCCGGCGCGGATGACGGTCTTGTCGTTCATGCGGTAAGACAGACCCAGACGGGGTGCGAACAAGCCGTATTCCTCTTTCTTCAGGCTCCCGTACGGATGCTGCGGCGTGTTGATGAACTGGAGCGCACCCTTGATGGGCTGACCGTTCACCTTGATGCCGAGCTGTTCCAGCACGGGGTTCGTCAGGCTCGGATTGAAGGAAGCGCCACGATTGTAGCGTTCCTTGTACACACCGGGGATTTCCCAGCGCAGACCGGCGGTGACCGTCAGCTTGCTGGTCAGCTGCCAGGTGTCCTGCGCAAAGTAGCCCTGGTAGTTCAGGCTCTGCCACGGGAGCGCGAACGAGAGAACGTTACCCGAGTTGCCGTAACCAAGCAACATGGAGGCCAGGCCGTTCCCGCTCGCGCCGGGGCTGATGCCGTTCTGCGCGGTG
>CANIHR010000079.1 GCA_947467185.1 Bryobacterales bacterium | reverse complement strand
GGCACCAGCCTCAACACCAGTTCGAAAGAGGCCGTCCTTCATCTGCAGTCCGTAACCGACCCCGCCACGGCCCACAGCAACCTGGCGGCGGCCCTGATTGACGCGGGCCGCTACGACGAAGCAAAACAGGAACTTGCGACGGCTCTGAGTTATAATCGACAGCACTCCGCAGCCCTGCAAAATCTGGAGCTGCTGGCCCGGTTGGATGGGAAGCCCGTCGAGTTGAAAAGCTCCGCGCGGCCCGAGGGAACATGGGCCCACAAAGCGGTTTCCGCGTGGCGGCGGTTCTGGGGCTTTACGCCCGAACCGGCTACCCGCGACGCAAGTAAGAGTAATGAGACGGGTCGCCAGGTGGCTGCCCGCAAATAACGGAGATTCTATGAAACAGCTTTTCGTGCGCTTCCTCAAAGACGAACAAGGTCAGGATCTGGTCGAATACGCGCTCATCGTCGCGGCCGTCGGTCTGGCGCTTATCACCACGGTGAACACACTCTCCCAGGGTATCGCCAGCCTCTACTCGAGCATCACGGCCGACCTTTCCAGCATCGGCGCTACGCAGCAGTAAGCCCAAAAACCTTGCGCACGCTGGATCCCATCGCTGCCGGGCTGTCGCCTGTGCAGCTTGCCGTTCGTCCTGCATCTGTGGTCAGGTCGAAGGGACTCGTGCGTCTGTTGACTCCGGATTTGGCGCTCACTGCGGGCCTGGTGACGCTGTTCTATGTCTTCTATCTGTTCGGAGGCTCCACCGCTCTGTTCCGCGATGCGGATGCGGGCTGGCACCTTCGTTCGGGCGAACGTATCCTGGCGACCGGAAGCTTGCCAACGGTCGATCCCTGGTCATTCTCTAAACCGGGTGCCGCCTGGCTCGCCTGGGAGTGGGGTGCCGATGTACTGACCGGCACGATCCACCAGTTCGCCGGCCTCTCGGGCGTCACAGCTTTTTACGGCATGGCAATCGCCGCTTCGGTCTGGCTCTGGTTCCGACTCAATTGGACCGCCGGCGGGAATTTCCTGCTCGCCTGCGCTCTGGCGTCCCCGCTGCTCTCCACCACCAATCTCCATTGGCTCGCCCGGCCCCATGTCCTCAGCTGGTTGCTGATTTTGGCTACCACCCTCTGGTGCGAACGCCTTCCGGCGCGAGTCAGCGTCGGTTCCGCCAGTCTCGCGCTGGCCCTGGGAGCGGTCTGGGCCAACGTCCACGGCAGCTTCTTTCTGGGACCGTTGTTGTTCACCCTATACGCCGCCGGGGCCTGGCTGGCACCCATGATTTGGAATGCGAAGGACACCGATCCGCGTGTACCACTGACTCTGGGCGCTGCCCTGACCGCGGGAACGCTGCTCAATCCTTACGGCTGGTCACTCCACGCCCACGTCCTCGCTTACCTCACTGACGCCTCGCTCCTCGACCGCATCGGCGAGTTCCAGAGCTTTAACTTCCATGCCGATGGAGCCGCCCAGATCATTACGGCCCTCCTCATCGGAGTAATAGGTGGAGTGGCTGCCCTCGGAACCCGCAATGTTGCCCGATTCCTGATCGCGATCCTGTTCACAGCTGCAGCACTCCGGTCAGCCCGGATGCTGCCCGTCGCCGCACTGGTACTTTTGCCGCTGGCGAACGGAACGATTACCCAATTCCTGCGCAATGCGGAAGTGGCTTCCCGTCTGCGCAAGACACTCGACGATTTCCTCGCTTACTCCGACCGGCTGCGCGGCCTCGACCAACGATGCACCGGCCTCGTCGCCCTGCCTCTGGCCGCACTCCTGCTCCTCGGAGCCACCCGGCTCCCCGCTGGCTTTCCCTCCGACCAGTTCCCCGTCAAAGCCGCCTCCTCCGTCGCTGCCCTTCCCTCCGATGCCCGACTTTTCTCCTCTGATAAGTTCGGGGGCTACCTGATCTACCGCTTCTCGGGCGACCGCAAAGTCTTCTTCGACGGCCGCAGTGACTTTTACGGGGCCGACTTCCTGAAGACCTACTCCCGTATGGTCCAGGTTCGCCCCGGCTGGCAGCAGGACTTCGGTAAGTGGGGCTTCACGCACGCTCTGCTGCCCCTCGATTACTCCCTCATCCCGGCTCTGAAGGCCGAAGGCTGGACCGAAATGCACCGCGACTCGACCGCCGTTTTATTGGCTTCCCCCGCTAAAGGACCCCGCGCCTGATGGATCGCAACCGTATCCTCCTCCTGTTTGGAGCCGCCTGGGTCTCAGCCGCGCTGCTGACCTGGTTTCTGTATAACTCCACCGCGAAGCCGAAGCAGGAAGTCCGCACCACTATTTATGCCGCCACGCGTGACCTGATCACAGGCACGGTGGTGAAAAAGACCGATGTGAAGAAGGTCCAGGTTCTGGCCCGCGATCTGCCGAAAGGCGCGATCCTTTCGGAGAAAAGCGCTCTCGACCACGTAACGCTCTTCCCCGTCGCCGCCAACGCGCCACTGATCTCGACAAGCCTTTCCACCCAAACCGGCGCAGAAGGTATTCCGGCAACCATTGAACCCGGTTACCGGGCCGTCTCGGTCACCATCTCGGATGTCAGCGGTGTTGCCGGCCTCGTCCAGCCCGGAGCCCACGTGGACGTGCTCTTTACCCGCCCCGGCACCATGACCGAGGCCATCACCACCACCATCCTCCAGAACGCCCGGGTTCTCGCCGTCGGGCGACAGATTCAGGCCGGCCAGATCGCCGACCCCAAGGCGGCAAAGATGCCTGTGGCCACGTTGGTCGTTACGCCGGAGGATGCCCAAAAGCTTGAACTCGCCAAGAATCAGGGCAAGATCAGCCTCTCGCTTCGCAATCCCCTCGACCAGACCTCAACCCTGACCGGCAAGCCGGTCAACACCGACGTTCTGGACCCGGCCATGCGTGTGAAGATCGCCCAAACCAACCGCCTCCGCGATGCGAAGGGCGACCTGAACGACCCCAAAGTGTGGCAGGAGTTGACCGGCGAAAAACCAAAGGTTGTGGAAAAACCTGCCGCGCCGGTGAAACCCGTCCCGCCGCCCCCCCGAGCGGTGATTGAAGTCTTCCGGGGTGAAAAGCACGTGCAGCAGGTGTTCCCATGATGAAAAATCTCTCCCTGCTGGCCCTGGCAGCTGTTGTTCTCACGGCGCAGACCGCGCCCGCGCGCCGCACGCTGACCATCACCACGGGTCGCGGTGAACTTGTCCAGTTTCAGGCCGACGTCAAACAGGTTGCCGCTTCTGAGCCGAAGATCGCCGACGTGGTCGTTATCTCGCCCCGCGACGTGATGATCAACGCGAAGGAAGTCGGCAAGACCACGGTCGTCATCTGGGAAGGCACCAGCCCCGTTCGCTACGACATTGACGTGGTGGCTGATACCACCGACTTCGACAACTTCCGCAATACCCTGACCCAGCAACTGCCCGGCAGCGCCATCGAAGCCAGCGGCAAGGGCGACACCATCGTCCTGAAGGGCACCGCAAAGGATTCCGCGCAGGTAAAGCTCGCCGGAGCGCTGGCGCAAACCCGGGCAAAGACAGTGGTCAACCTTCTCACTGCCCCGCCAGATCCTGAGCCTCGGCAGATTGTCCTCCAGGTCAAGTTCGCCAGCATTGACCGGACGGCCCTGCAGGAACTCGGCTTCAATCTCTTCAGCCGGAATGGCGTTGCGGTCGGGGAACTCTCCACCGGCCAGTTCCAGTCGCCCCGCTTCAGTCAGTTGCAGCCTTCTGGTTCCCAGAGCGTCAACTTCGCCGACCTGCTGAACATGTTCGTCTACCGGCCCGACCTCAACATCGGCGCCACCATCAAGGCACTGCAGCAGCGCGACGTCCTGCAGATTCTGGCGGAACCAAACCTGATCACAGTGGAAGGCAAGTCCGCCAGCTTCCTCGCGGGCGGCTCGTTTCCCTTCCCCATTCTCACGACGACCTCCACCGGTGGCTCTGTCTCGCCCGTCATCACGGTGCAGTTTAAGCCCTTCGGTGTGAAACTCGACTTCACGCCTACCGTGACGGCCAACGGCGCCATCAATCTGGTGGTTGCGCCGGAAGTCAGTTCACTCGATTTTGCCAACGCCGTCACGCTGCAGGGCTTCCTGATTCCCGCGATCTCGCAGCGCCGGGCGGAGACCGAAGTCATCCTGAAGGATGGCGAAAGCTTCGCAATCGCCGGACTGCTCGACAACCGCGTCATCGACGTTGTGTCGAAGTTCCCCGGTCTGGGCAACATCCCGATTCTGGGCCAGTTCTTCACCAGCCGCTCCCAGAAGAAGTCGAACTCGGAACTGCTGGTGGTGGTGACGCCGCACTTTGTAAAACCCTTGTCCGCCGACGAGAAAGCCAAACTCCCGGAATTCCCCGAGACCTTCCTGCCCACCAACGCCGAAGTCAAAGCGAAGAAGGACAGCAAGAAGGGCCATGGAATCCTGGGCCATTTTGTGGGGCCGCGTGGTGAGCAGGAACCGAAAAAATAGCTCCGCCGGAACGTCCGGGGCCATGTCGATCCAGTTCCTGGTCATCATGGTTCCGGTTCTGCTTGGCTTTATGGGCTTTGCTATCGATCTCGGGCGGATTTACCTGGTTCGGGCAGAACTGAACGAGGCTGCGAACGCGATGGCAATGTCCGCGGCGGCGCAACTGAACGGCACTTCCGCCGCGACCGACGCCGCCAACATCGCCGCCAATCTGACGCTCGATAACAGCCTGGGTGATGCCAACAAGTACAACTTCGGGGCGCTCGTAGTTGGCCAGTCGACCGGGGTACTCGACAGTGTCACGCAGGACCCCGCTTACTTCCCCGCCATGGCCGATGCCGTCAGTGCGCTCGGCCAGATTGGCGCGGCGTCGATCGCTGATGGCACCACAGCCCGGCACGTCACCATCAACCTGACAGGCGAAGCGCCGCTCGTTTTCTGGTCTCTTCTGGCCCTCGGCCAGAGCCGCAAAACCCTGGTTGCCGCTTCGGCCGTTGCTGGTGTCAGCGCCCCCGTCTGCACAGCGTGCGGCATCGAACCGTATGCCATCCCGGCCGCCGATGCGACCGACGCGGTGAACTTTGGCTTCGTCCCCGGGACGCTGTACACGCTGGGATCACAGTGTACGGGTGCAGCGCCGGCGAATCTGGCGGGGACGACAGGGCGAATTCCGTATCTGCTGATTGACAGGTTCGACACCGGCCAGGCGCTCACCGAAGACCAGCAGTTATTCCGCACTGGTGCCCAGGGACTACTGCCCTCCCCGGTAGTGCCCGGATGGTCCTGTTCCACCGTCAACAACTTTGAGAACGTTTGGGCGTCGTCGATCCCGGTCCGAGCCTGCGGTGCCGGCGGTGTTCAAACCTCCGTCCAGAACGCGATGTGCGGCCTGAGTTCACGGCTCACCGACCCCACGCTGATCGCGGCCTGTACGACCGCGGTAACTGACATCGGCACTATTGCGGCCGCGTATACGCCCGACGTGGATGTCAACGCGATCACCGACTACACCACCTACATCGGCGATAACAAGCGGCTGATGACGTTACCGGTCGTCACAGCCCTCGCCACCGACGGCACCATGCAGGTCCTCGGCTTCCGACAGTTCCAGTTGCAACCGACCACTGGTTCCGCAACCGCCTCGAATGTCCCGACCGACGCCAACGGGCGTTTCGTAGCCCTCTATCTCGGCGTCGTTGCGCCAGTAAAACAAGGCACCGTCGGCGGGGCCTGCGCCATCAGCAGCGGACCGGGAAAGGTGGTCCTGCACCGATGAAGAGACGCCCCAACCACCGCCGCGGCAGCATGATCCTCGAGACGGTGATGCTCATCCCGCTGATCGTTCTGCTGCTGGTCGGTATGACGCAGATCGGCAAGTTCACCTACACCTATGTGGAACTGCGTAAGGTAGTGAACTCAGTGGCGTCTTACCTGGCGACCCAGCAGGGCGTCGACTTCTGCAACGCGGCGGACCCCACCGTAGCGGCGGCCATCAGCTTCGGACTCACCGGCACCACCGACAATTCACAGCCAGTCTTCGTGAACGGGCTCACGCCCGACATGATCCAGATCGTCCCCGAGCGATATGACACCCTGACCCAGACGATCGGCGTTTGCAGTTGCGCCATCTCGGGCTGTGACGTGGCGGCGGGTGGCGGCGAACCGAATTTCATCTCCGTCTCGATCAACGGCTACAACCTGCAGCCGCGCATTCCGTTTCTCCCCATCAGCCCAATTCCGTTGCGGCCACAAGTGAAGGTGCGATTTGGTGGCGTCTAACCACAAGCCGCGGCTCTCACGCCGCGCCGGACAAACCGCCGTCGAATTCGCTCTGCTCTACAGCGCGGTGATCATCCCGCTGACCTTCGGCATTATCTATGTAGCCCAGATGTACTGGGTCTGGCATTCCGCCGCGGAGTTCACGCGCGAAGGTGCTCGCTACGCCACCACCCACTGCTGGCAGCCCGATGGTTCGAACGTCGCCACCTGGATGCAGTCGCATGTGCCGGTCAACATCGACCTGAGCCAGTTCCAGACCGGCGGCGCCGCCCAGATCAATATTCAGTACTACCAGCGCGACCCGGCCACCGGCCAGTTGCAGCCCTTTTCCTGCGATGGCACCTGCTCCGCGACGTGCATTCCCGATACCGTGAGCGTGAGCCTGAGTAACTATGAGTTCCGCCGGTTTGTGAGTTTTCTGCGCCTGCCGCCTGTCGTAATGCCTGGTTTTCCCGTATCGATGCCCATGCAGGGGGCGGGATGCGATCCTGAACAGAATGCGTGTTTGCCGTGATGCTGTGTAGCTTTGGAGAGTTGGCCTGAACCTATGTCCGTTCCTTTCGTTCTGATGGTCGCGTCAAGCGACGAACACTTTCGCGAGATGGTGCGGGATAACCTGCTCAACATCCCGAATTCGAAGGTCGGCTCGGAGTATCAGGAAGTCTCGTCGAACCTCTATGTCCGCGTGTTGCAAGACATTGAGCGGCATCCGAATTCGGCTGTAATTGTGGACCTCTCGGGCGATACTGAAGCGGGTCTCAAGTCGCTGGAACGCCTCAAACAGGCGGTGCCGGATCTCTATGTCATCGTGTCGAACTATCACGCCGATGGCGAGATCGTGATTCAGGCGATGCGCATGGGTGCAAACGATTTCCTGCAACAGCCGATCAAACGTTCGGACTTCCGTGACGCGATGGCGCGCTTTGAACGGGCACCGCGCCGCCTGGTTTCCACCGAGAGCAAGCTGGGCAAGGTCTACACGTTCCTGGGCGCAAAAGGTGGCGTCGGGACCACGAGTCTGGCTGTGAATTTTTCCGCCGTGCTCGCGCAGCGCAAGCAGTCGGTGGTGGCGGTGGATCTGGACTGGACCGCCAACGATGTGGCGATGCAGGTAGGGGCCAATCCGCAGTACACGCTTTCGGAAGTTGCCGACAATATGCATCGCATGGATCAGGCCCTGTTCGAGAGCCTGGTGACGCGCGATCCGCTGGGTTTTTACCTCGTCGGTCCAAGCGATTCACTGGAGAATCGCGGCTACTTCAGCGAAAGCATCTTCCGGGAGTTTTCCACGTTTCTGGTCGAAAAATACGATGCGACCGTAGTAGATGCCGGAAAGAATTTGACCGACGAAGTTGTTGCGGGCGCCTGCCAGGTTTCCACAAGTATCTTCATTGTGGTGAATCAGGAGTTCGCCTCGATTCGCAATGCGCAGCGATATATTGGGTCGCTGGTGCGCGCGGGGGCGACGCAGGAGCAGTTGAAGGTCGTGGTGAACCGCTACACGAAGAAGCCGAGTACACATCTGGCGAGTCTGGATCAAATTAAGCAGACACTGGGGCAGCCGGTGTTTTACGGCATCCCGGAATCTGGGGCGTTTCTGGCGGCGATAAACAAGGCCCGTCCATTGGTGGCGGATCGGCAGTTTGCTCCGGAAGTGGATAAGGCATTCCGGGCGTTTGTGACGAAGGCTACGGCCGGGGCAGCGGCAGGAGCGAGTGCATAGAGAATGAGTCCTCGCCCTGGAGCACGCCCGACATCCGGTGCCGATCGCTGGTTTGAGATCAAGAGTCAGGTTCACCTGAAGCTCCTGAATACGCTCTCGCCCGAGCAACTGAAGTCTCTTAACAAAGAGGGTATCCGGGCGCAGATCGGCATCATTGTCGAGCGCATCGTGGAAGATGCCGGCATTCCGATGACGCTTGCGGAGCGGGACCGGGTCACCGAAGAAGTGCAGGACGAAGTCTTCGGTCTTGGTCCCCTGGAGCAGTTGCTCAAGGACAACACCATTTCGGACATCATGGTGAACGGCTTCGACAACGTGTACGTCGAACGTGCCGGACGGCTCGTCGAGACAAATGTCCGGTTCAAGGACCAGGCACACCTGCGGATGATTATCGACCGCATTGTCTCGAACGTGGGCCGCCGTATTGACGACTCCTCTCCGATTGTGGACGCCCGCCTGGATGATGGTTCGCGTGTCTGCGCGGTCATTCCACCGCTGTCGCTGATTGGTCCGGTGATGTCGATCCGGCGCTATGGCAAGAAGCTGCTGACGACTGAAGAACTGCTGAAGAACCAGACCTACTCGCACGGGATTCTCGACTTCCTGAGTGGTTGCGTGGAAGCCCGGCTGAACATCGTGATCGCGGGTGGTTCCGGTTCCGGCAAAACGACGATGCTGAACACGCTCTCACGCTTCATCCCGGAAGATGAGCGTGTGGTGACCATCGAAGACACCGCCGAACTGCAGTTGCAGCAGCCGCATGTGGTGCGTTTGGAAACGCGCCCGTCGAACATTGAAGGTGCCGGTGCGGTGACGGCTCGCGACCTGGTGATCAATACGCTGCGTATGCGGCCCGACCGCATCATCGTCGGCGAATCGCGCGGCCCGGAAGCGCTGGATATGCTGCAGGCCATGAACACCGGCCACGACGGATCGATGACCACGATCCACGCGAATACCCCTCGCGACGCGTTTTCCCGCCTCGAAACCATGGTGATGATGGCGAGCCAGAATGTACCGGATCGCGTGATCCGGCAGCAACTGGCGTCGGCGATTCATCTTGTGGTGCAGTGTTCACGGCTGAGCGACGGAACCCGCAAGATTACGGCCATCGCGGAAGTGGTGGGGGTGAACGGCGACCAGGTGGAGATGCAGGACCTATTCGAGTTTGAACGGGCCGGGATCAGTCCCCGCGGTAAAGTGGTGGGACGTTTCCGGGGACTGGGCAATCAGCCTCGCGTGCTGGACCGGCTGAAAGGTTACGGGATTCATCTGTCGCGCTCGATCTTCGATGAAGTGGTTGAGGTACAGGACAAGTAGATGTTTGCTGTGGTGGCATTCCTGATCTTCTCGGCGGCGCTCTTTGGCGCGGCCTGGTACGTTTGGGTTGTGCCTCGCAACGAGGAAGCACGGATTCTGGAAGCCCGCCTGCGGGGTGCCCGTGCGGCTGTCCGGGCCCAGAAGGAGCGGGGCGCGGCGGACCTGGTCAACCGCGAACGGCGCGGGTCGCTGGCATTCCTGGGGGATTTCGTTTCGTGGCTTGGCATCGTGAACCGCCTGCAGGTTTTTATTCAGCAGGCGAATCTGCCGTACCGCGCTGCGGATGTGGCAGCCCTGTCGGTGGGTATCGCGATCATCTCGTGGCTGGTTCTTTCGTTCTTCATTCCGATTCAGGCCCTGCGACTCCTGTTCGCGCTGGCAATTGGTTCGGGGCCAATCGTGTTCATCATGCGGAAGCGGGCTTCGCGGCTCAGCAAGCTGGAAGACCAGTTACCGGACGCCATCGACCTGTTCACTCGCACCATGCGCGCCGGGCATAACATCCACAGCGGTCTCGAAACCATCGCGGAGGAAACGTCGGACCCGATCCGCATGGAGTTCCGCAAGGTGACCGAGGAACTGGCTCTCGGCTCGGCGATTGAAGCAGCGCTCCACAAGATGGGCGACCGGGTGCCGATCATCGACCTGAAGTTCTTTATAACCGGCCTGATCCTGCAGCGACAGACTGGCGCGAACATGGTTGCGGTCCTGGAGAATCTGTCGTCGCTCATCCGTGAGCGGTTGAATATGGCCCGGAAGCTGAAGGCGCATACAGCGTCACAGCGATTCTCCGCCGGTCTGCTCTGCGCCCTCCCGATTGTGGTGGGGCTGGGTTTCTGGGTCCAGAAACCGGAGTACACACGGTTACTGTGGACCGATCCGCTGGGCACGAAGTTCTTTACGTATGCGATCGTGTCGGAGCTCGTCGGCATCCTGATCATCCGGAAGCTGGCGAACGTGAAGGTATAAGCGATGCTGATCTCTCTGATCTACTTCCTGCTCGCGGGCGCCACGCTGACGGCCATCATCTGGGGGGCGTCACAGCTGTTCACCCAGCAGGATGATTTCCTGAATGACCGGCTGGAAGAACTGCGTTCCGCAGGGGTGGTTGGCAGCGGCCGGGCGCGGAAAACGACACATGGCTTACCGGGGAAATTCCTGCGCTTCGTGGCGATGATTCCGGGTGCCGACGACTGGATCCGCGGCTCCGAAAAACGGCTGAAGCAGGCCGGTTACCGAGGAGAGAAGACGCTCAGCAACTACATCCTGATCGCGTCCGGTTTCCTGGTGTTCTGCTTCGCCTTCATCATCTGGGCGAACCGGGGCAACGACCTTTCGAACATGTTCGGCGCGCTGGTATCGGCAGGTATTATTGGGTTCATCGGACCGCAGTTCGTGCTGGGCAAACTGGCAACCGCCTACCGGCGCCGGTTACAGGAAGCCCTGCCCGACACCATCGACCTGCTGGGCATCGTGCTGGGCACGGGGCTCGCGCTTGACCAGGCGATGAACCGGGTCAGCGACGAAATGCAGCATATTTACCCGGAACTGGCGAACGAATTCTATACGGTCACAATGCAGGTCCGCGCCGGGCAGGAGCGCGCTAAGGCGTTCAATGCGATGGTGAAGCGCACGGGTATAGAAGACATTAAGGCGCTCTCCGCGATGATCATCCAGAGCGAACGCTTTGGTACCAGCCTGTCATCGGCGTTGAACGCGTACGCCGCCGACTTGCGTCAGCGGCGCAGATTGCGGGCTGAAGAAGCAGTCGGGAAGGCCGGCATCAAGATGCTGTTCCCGATCGTACTGTTTATTCTTCCGGCACTGTTCGTCATAGTGCTGGTCCCGGCTATTATCCAGACCATCCACGACATGCAGACGCTGGGTGGCGGACGCTAAGGTACTTCTGCCAGCGTTAGTGGGCGTGGCGTCTTGCCGTCGATATCGGTAATACCGTACTCGGCTCCCAGGGCGGCGGCGATGAGGACCTGCCCGGAGCGCGACAAGAGGTCGGGATCCTTCGCCAGCGCGGCGATTACAAGGCCGAGATATTCCGGGCTCTCGCTGTTCTCCAGACTGAGCCAGCCCTGTGCGGCGACTTCGAGAATCGCTTCAGTCCGGACAAGACCGGGGTAAAGCGAGACCGCAGCGACTCCGGAGGGGCGCAGGTCGTGGGCCATGTCGGCGGAGAGCTTGTCGGTGGCAGCTTTCGCCACTCCGTAGATGGCATTGCCGACGTACTTTTGCGCGGCCCAAAAGCCGATGTTGACGATGAGGCCCCGCCCCTTCGGAGCCATGAGCTTTGCCGCATGGGCTGAGCACAGGAAGGCGGAGCGGACACCGACGTCCACCATGCTGGTCCAGCGGTGAAGAGGCTGATCCCAGTAGGGTTTACCCCAGGTGAACTGGCCGTCCTCGACCATCCGTTCGTACCCGCCCCAGGCATTGTTCACGCAGAGGTCGAGGTCCGGGATCTTCGCGAAAAGGGCTTCGGTCTCTTCGACGCTGCCATGGTCGCAGCGCAAACGAATAATGCCACCCGGTAAGGTGGCATTTTCGATAGTTCGGCCCGTTGCATATACCGTATAACCGGCTGCGGCGAGGCTGGTGGCGATTCCTTTGCCAACCCCTCGGCTGGCTCCGGTGACGAGGGCGGTTGGCATCGGAAGGATCCTATTTCAGAGCTTCGTCCACCAGGCGCTTTTGCTCTTCGGCGTGGCGCTTGGAGGAACCAGCGGCGGGGCTAGCGTTGCGGTCTCGTCCGGCGTAACGGATCGGCCGCTTCATGTCGCGGAAGCGGGCGTCCATGCGGCGCCAGGCGCCCATGTTGCGGGGTTCTTCCTGACACCAGACGAGGTCCACATCCGGGCGGTAGCGACCGAGTTCGGCGGCGACGACGTCCATCGGGAACGGATACAGTTCTTCGATGCGGACAAGAGCAACGTCGTTCTTGCCGGACGCTTCGCGGGCGGCAAGCAGATCGTAGTAAACCTTGCCGGTGCAGAAGACGATACGGCGAACATCTTTGGGGGCGAGGGGATCCGGGATCACCTGCTGGAAACTGCCTTCGGTGAACTCTTCCAGCGTCGAGACCGCCTTCGCGGAGCGCAGCAGCGACTTGGGCGTGAAGACGACCAGCGGCTTCAACGGCAGGACGGCCTGGCGGCGGAGAATGTGGAAGTACTGCGCAGGCGTGGAGCAGTTGGCCACGCGCATGTTGTCCTCAGCGCAGAGCGTCAGGAAGCGCTCCATGCGGCCGGAGGAGTGCTCCGGACCCTGACCTTCATAACCATGCGGCAGCAGCATCACGAGGCCGCTGGACTGGCCCCACTTCTGTTCGCCCGTGGTGATGAACTGGTCGATGATGATCTGGGCCCCGTTCGAGAAGTCGCCGAACTGGGCTTCCCAGAGGGTCAGCGTGTTGGGGTCCGCGATGCTGAACCCGTATTCGAAGCCGAGGACGCCGAATTCGCTGAGGGAACTGTCGAGGACACAGAACTTTGCCTGGTCGGGCGAGAGGTGTTCGACGGGGACGTATTTGTGACCGTCCTGGTAGTCGTAATAGGTCAGGTGGCGCTGGCTGAAAGTGCCTCGGCCGCAATCCTGACCGCTGAGACGGACTGGGATGCCTTCGAGAGCGAGGCAGCCGTAAGCGATGGTCTCCGCAAAGGCCCAGTCGATGGGCGCCGCGCCGGTCAGGCTGTCGCGGCGCTTCTTGAGGAAGCCTTCCAGTTTCGGATGGAGGTGGAAATCCGCCGGGAAAGTGGTGACGCCGTTGACGACCTGCTCCAGCATTTCGCGGGAGATGGAGGTCTTCGAGTTCGGGCGCTCATGCCGGAGTGGTGGCTGCAGAACCCACTTACCCTGCGCTTTGTTGCGGTCGAAGGCGGCGTTGAGGTGATCGAAAGTCTTCTGCCGCAGCGCGGTGGCAGCGTCGGCTGTGAGGATTTTCTCCTTCACCAGGCGAGCGCTGTACTGGACCGCGATGGAAGGCAGTTTTTCGATCTTCCGGTACATCAGAGGCTGCGTGTAGGCCGGGTCGTCGGTCTCGTTGTGACCGTGGCGGCGATAGCAGAGCATGTCGACGACGACGTCGCGCTTGAATTCCTGGCGGTAATCGTACGCGAGGCGGAGGACGCGGATCGAAGCTTCGGGGTCGTCACCATTTACGTGGAAGATGGGGGCCTGGACCATGCGTGCGATATCGGTCGCGTAGAGTGTGGACCGGGAATTCTCGGGCAGGGTGGTGAAGCCGATCTGGTTGTTGATGACGAAGTGGATGGTGCCACCGGTGGCGTAGCCATCCAGCTGCGAGAGGTTGAGGGTCTCAGCCACGACGCCCTGGCCGGCAAAAGCGGCATCGCCGTGAATGAGGACCGGAATGTAGCGTTCGCGGGCGGTGTCGCCCATTTCTTCCTGCTTGGCCCGGACGATGCCTTCGACTACGGGGTTCACCGCTTCCAGGTGGCTCGGGTTGGAAGCCAGTGACACCGTGACCATATTGCCGGAGGGCGATCTCTGCGTGCCGGTGGCGCCCAGGTGGTACTTCACGTCGCCGGAGCCCTGGATGGAATCGGGGTCGATGTTGTACTCGAACTCGGAGAAGATCTGTTCGAGCGGCTTGTTGATGATGTTGGCGAGAACGTTGAGGCGGCCGCGATGGGCCATTCCGATAACGACTTCTTCGACGTCGTCATCGGCCGCGCGGGAGAGCAGGTCGGAGAGGATCGCGATGGTGGTTTCGGCGCCTTCGAGCGAGAAGCGCTTCTGGCCGATAAAGCGGCGGTCGAGGAAGCGTTCGAATTCTTCCCCGCGCAGGACGTCTTCGAGAATCCGGATACGCTCGGCGGGGGAACTGGGCCAGATACCGGTTTTCGTCTCCATCTGGTGCTGGAGCCAGAGTTTCTCCTCGGGCTTCTGGATGTACATGTACTCCGCACCGATCTTGCCGCAGTAGGTGGCTCGGAGGAGTTCGATCATCTCGCGGAGCGTGACCTGTTTGCGGTTGCCAAAGGCGTGCTGGAGGGTGCCGGCGTAGAAGTGGCGATCGAGATCCCAGATGGTGAGGCCGTAGGTGAGGGGATCGAGTTCGGAGTTGTACTCGGGTTCGGAGCCGAGAGGGTCGAGACCGGCCATCAGGTGGCCGCGAACGCGGTAGGCTTCGATGAGTTGGATGACGGCGGCTTCGCGGACGACGTCGGGGGACGGCTCGGCGAGAGCGGCGGCGGGGGTTTCATCGCCGGCCCACTTGACGGGGGCGTAGGGGACCTGAAGGGCTTCGAAGACTTCCTCGTAGAAGCCGTCTTCGCCATCGAGGAGCGACTGGAACTTGCCGAGGAACATGCCGCTTTCGGCGCCCTGGATGATGCGGTGGTCGTAGGTGCAGGTCACCGACATGACCTTGCCGATACCGAGTGCGACGATGGCGTCCTGAGAAACACCGCGATACTGTGCGGGGTAGTCCATGGCTCCGACAGCGACGATGGCACCCTGCCCGTTCATGAGACGAGGGCTGGAGGCAATGGTGCCGACGGTGCCGGGGTTGGTGAGCGAGATGCTGGTGCCGGCGAAGTCCTGCGGTGTGAGTTTGGCGGTGCGGGCACGGGCGACGAGGTCGTCGAAGGCGTTCTTGTATTCAGCGAAGGTGAGGGTTTCGGAGTTCTTAATGTTCGGAACAACGAGACTGCGCGTGCCTCCCTTCCCTTCCACGTCTACGGCCAGGCCGAAGTTGATGCCGGATTTGACGACGCGGACGGGTTCGCCATTTTCGTTCCAGGCGAAGGCGTTGTTGATGCCGGGGAAGGCCTTGACGGAGCGAATGATGGCCCAGCCGATGAGGTGGGTGTAGGAGACTTTGCTGCGACCGAGCAGACCGCGGTGGTGGTTGATGAGGCGGCGATTCTCGTCAACAACCTTGACGGAGATGATGCGCTGGGAGGTGGCGAGCGGGATGGACACGCTGGCCGCCATGTTCTCAGCAATTTTGGCGGAGACACCGCGCAGAATCTGGGGGTCACCCGCAGCCAGTTCGGCGGCGGTGGCAATGGGTTTTGCTACCGACGTGGGCGCGGTTGTGGTGAGCGCGTGGCCGTTCGAGGCGGGAGCGCCGTTGGGGCTGCCGTTGGTATCGAAAACGGACTTCCAGGTGGGGTCGACCGAAGTGCGATCCAGCTTGTATTGTTGGCGGAGTTCGTCTTCCAGCCATGAATTGAGCCCGGTTGGGTCTTGTGAAGTTGGGTGTGACATTGCGAAAAGTGGAGGGGGCTGCCTGCTTTTATGATATCGGACGGTCTGTTTCGCGGGGGCGCGATAGAATGGCCGAGATGATGAAGAGACGGCGGATTCTGCAGGTTGCGGCTGGCCTTCCGGCTGCTGTGGCCTTACGGGCCCAAAACCCTTATGCGGCAGCGACATCCGGGAAACCCGACGAATTACCGAAGCTGGAGGCGATTCCACCAGACGGCGTGGCGGATTCGAAGCCGAAATTCTGCTCAGCGGTACAACTGAGCGCGCTGAAGAGGCTGGCGGATATGATCCTGCCCAAAATCGGCGAGACTCCGGGGGCTGCGGAGGCGCAGGCTGCTGAATTCCTCGACTTTCTCCTTTCCGAGTCCCCGGCTGACCGGCAGACTCTGTACAGAACTGGTTTGGATGCCCTGAATACTCAGGCCCGGGCGAAGAAGGGCAAAGCCTTCGCCGAGGTGGATGCTGTGACTGCGGCAGCCATTCTGGCTCCGCTGGGAAATAAGTGGACGTACAAAGAGCCCACCGACGCGCTGGCTAAGTTCCTGCGAACCGCGAAGGCCGATATCCTGACCGCCACAGTGAACTCGAAGGAATGGATCCAGGTGGTTTCGCAGAGGAACCGCAACGCGGCGGGAACCTCGCTCTACTGGACGGAGATCGCATAGAGATGCCATCACAGATACATGATGTTGTGATCATCGGTTCGGGTGCATCCGGAGCGATGACGGCGTACCAATTGACGAAAAAAGGCATCAATTGCCTGCTGCTGGAGGCGGGGCCGAACTTCGACTATTCCAAAGACCGGCAGCTTCGTGCGGTTTATGACCTTCCGTACCGGGGTTTCGGCAAACCGGGCCGTTTCCCGCATGTGACGCAGGCGAATGAATTCACCGCTGCGCTTTGGGCCGATGAGAAGCAGAATCCGTACACATTCGACCCGAAGGACCCGTATTACTGGGTCCGTATCCGCCGGATGGGCGGCAAGACGCTGGTTTGGGGCCGGGCTTCGTGGCGCCTGAGCGATTACGAGTTCAAGGCGAAGGACCACGACGGTTTCGGCGATAACTGGCCGGTCTCGTGCGCGGATCTGGCGCCGTATTACGACCAGTGTGAGCCGCTGCTGCGCGTTTCCGGGCGGATTGAAAAGCTGCCGCAACTGCCGGACGGGGTGTTTCTGGAAGACAAGTCGGGGGACAGCGCCTCGATCGCACGGTTCATTTCCGCTGCGAAACAGAAGGGCATTCCCACGACCAAGCAGCGCCGGGCCCAGGGGACACTGGCGAGTTCGGCCAACCTGCTGCTGCCGGATGCGCTGGCGACGGGCAAGCTGACGATTCTGCCGAATGCGATTGCCCGCGAAGTAACCGTTGACAAAGCCACAGGTAAGGCGAACGGGATCAGTTTTGTGGACCGGCGTTCGAAGCGCGAGTTCCATGTGAAGGCCCGCGTGGTGGTGCTGGGCGCAAGCTGCCTGGAATCGACGCGGCTGTTGCTGAATTCGAAGCTTGCGAATTCGAGCGGGACGCTGGGGCATTACCTGTTCGACCAGTTCTACGTGAAGAATACGGTGCAGGCGATTGTGCCGGAAGCGCGGGGCGGCAGAGCGCCGGGCGGCCTGATGGGCGGGACCGGGTACATTCCGCGGTTCACCAATCTGGGCAAGAAAGATAAAGAGTACCTGCGGGGCTACGCGGTCGACTTTTCGAGTGGCGGCACACCCGATCCGAAGTACTTCCCGTATTACGGGGAAGAACTGCAGAAGGCGCTGGCAACGCACACCAATACCGGGTTCAACGCGACGACCATGGGGTCAGTGCTGCCGAGGTTTGAGAACCATGTTTCGATTGATCCGGTGGTGAAGGATGCATGGGGCATTCCGTCCCTGCGGATTTCGGCTCGTTATACGGATAACGAGTTCAAGATGGCGACCGACGCGATGAATACGCTCTCGGAACTGTGCCATGCGTCGGGCTTTGAAATGCTGGCGCAGCATGACCAAATGGTGCCTCCGGGCGAGAGCATCCACGAGCTGGGCACGTGCCGGATGGGCGACAACCCGAAGACTTCGGTGCTGAACAAGTGGAACCAGACGCACGACGTGAAGAACGTGTTCGTGGTGGATGGCAGCAGCTTCGTGACGGGCGGGTCGCAGAATCCGACGCTGACGATTACGGCGCTCGCGATGCGGGCAGCGGATTACATGGCCGAGGAGATGCGCAAGGGGGCGCTTTGAGAAAGCTCATTGGTGTCCTTTCGTTGATTTTGGTTGCGGTTGCTGTGGTGCACGTCGGGCAGAGTCAGGACGCGCCGCAGCAGCCAGTGCCTTACAGCCATAAAATCCACGCCGGCGATCTGCAACTGCAGTGTTCGATGTGCCATCCGAACCCCGATCCGGGGGAGACGATGACGCTGCCGAAGCCGCAGGTGTGTGGAACCTGCCATCCCGGTAAGTATGATCGGCAGATTAAGTGGGTTCGTATCTATGAAGTTCCCAGTTTCGTGAACTTCAGTCACCGGAAACATATTGACGCGAAGAATACCTGCGAGGAGTGCCACGGGCCGGTGGCGACGCGGTCACAGATCGCACGGGAGAAGGATCTGACGATGGGCGGGTGTATGAACTGCCATCGGGAGAAAAAGGCCAGCATCGACTGCACGTTCTGCCATGACCAGCGGAATTAGCAGACGAGCTTTTCTGATTGCGGCGCTGGGCGCACCATCTCTGGTGGCGGCAAGCCACAGAGAACGGGAGCTTTGTGGGGTCCGGTTCCGAGAGTTGCGGGGTGTCGGGAAATCGGCTGCGCGGCGGTATCTGGTGATCCACGGCGATGAGTTTACGGCGCGAGACGTACTGACTGCCCATTTGCAGGCGACGGACGGGTTCGGACTGGTGGTGACGGGCAAGACCCGGCATGTGACGGTGCGAGGTCTGGAACTGGACCCCAACCGGATGTATTCCCGGATCGGAGCCGAAGCAAGCCTGCGGAAGCTGAATCCGGAAGCTCCGGATTCCCGGATTCTGGCGACGCTGGGGTGGCTGGACCGGCGGCGGGAAAAGCTGCTGCGGCGGTTGACACCAGGCGAGGGGGGGCGTCTGTTCGCGCTGCACAATAACCGGAATTACTCAATTCAGGATGAAATTGCGGCCAGCGACGCGGTGGCTCTGAACGAACCGGACAAACCCCGGCACTTCTTTTTGTGCACGGACCCGAGAGATTTTTCAATTCTGAAGGGTTCTCCTTACAACGCGGTGCTTCAGACGAAAGCCGAACCGGACGATGGGTCGATGTCGCGCCTGGCGGCGCGACGCGGGTTCCGGTATGTGAACCTGGAGTGCGCGATTGACGATTTCGAGGGTCAGATGGCGCGGGTTCGGTGGCTGGAGACACATCTGGCATAACTGCGGCATCGCGACGGTCTCAGGCGGCTTGCGGTAGGGGTGATTTGGACCAGTGGCCGCAGCAGCGCTTGTATTTTTGACCGGAGCCGCAGCCGCACAGGGCGTTGCGGGGCGGAGTTTGGGTCCGTATTTTCATTTCTTGCGGCGCGGTCTTCAGCTGGTCCGTCTGTTCCCGGACGATGGCGTCGTAAATCTGACTTTCCATGTGGGCGACATCGACGGGATTGGGTTCGTTTTTTCGAATTTCTTTTTCGGAATCGGCCTGAGCCTTACGCGGGTTGGGGGCTTCGCTCAGTTTGAGGAAATCCTTTAGGTTGACGAGGCGCGGGAGATCGAGGCCGAGGTCGGATTCGACCTCGCGGTCGGTTTGCAGGCGGCGGAGTTCGGCAATGTTCCGGCGGATGGTGGTGTGAGCGTGGCTGCGAGCACGGTCGAGAGCGGTGCGGTCGGACTCGGTGTCGGCGGTTTCGTCGGCCTGGGCGTAGCGCTGGAGGCGCCAGTTGGCGCGGAGGATCTCGGCGACGAGGAGGACCTCAAAGGTACCTTGCGGACGGAGTTCGGCTTCGAGAAGGGCGGCGAGCTGGAGATAGCGGTCGCGGCCGGTGGTGCGGACATCGTTGGCGATCAGGCCTGTGAGAGTGAGGGGTTGCACGGGAGAGGGTCCTTTCTGTCGGAGGCTGTGTGGGGGGAGGTGGAGGCTGTAACCGGATTGCGCTGTTTCGTGACGGGCGGTGGCAGGGGGCTGACGCGGCGGATGGCGAGCAGAAGGCGCAGGGCGGAACAGAACTGCCGGTGGAAGCGGGCTTCGAGGCGGCTGAGCGCGGCGAGGATGACGGAATCGCCCTCCGGACTGAGGGCGCGGGCCACTTTGTAAATGTGGGGGGGACGCGGACCTTCCGTGAGCGGGGCTGAGGCCCACGAGGGCTTGAGTGCCTGGTTGTCGTATACAGAGGCCTCAAGGGCGACCGTGCGGAGGGCGCGCCATTTGGCGATGACCATTTCATCGACAAGGTGGCGCTCCGCAAAGTCACGGGGACGCATGTCGGCGCGAGCGCTGCGGATCATTTCAACGAGCAGGCGCTTCTTTT
>CANIHR010000078.1 GCA_947467185.1 Bryobacterales bacterium | reverse complement strand
TTCATCCCCCGTTGCCGGGTACCCCGGTGGGTCATTCACGCGCGCTGAAAATTTCGCTATCTGGATTATAAATCATCGGCTTACGTCGCGCCGGGATCCGACGTAAAAGTCGAGTTGCAGCCGCCCGATGTTACGTCTGGGGCAAGGAGACGCAACATGGTTGGTTTATTTGGCTCGACGGTTCTGGAGGCGGCGGTGGGCGTGGCCTCCGTGTATCTGATTCTGGCGGTGTTCTGCAGCGCCGTCAATGAATGGATTGCACATGCCCTCGATGCTCGTGCGGACAACCTCCGCCAGGCATTGGGTTCGATTTTTCAAAATCAGGTTTTGAGCGAAGGGCGGGATTTTCTCCAGTCCTTCTACGGTCACCCTGTCGTCCGGGGTCTGGGGGGCAGGGACGCGCACTTTTCCTATCTGCCCTCCCGCGCCTTCTCGTCCGCCGTCATTGATCTGGCCACCTCCCACGTGGAAGGCTCGGTTGTCTTTCAGGATCTGGAGAAGGGTATCGGCAATCTCCCGCCCGGGCCCGTTCGCACCGTCCTGCTCACCAGTATTCAAGATGCGGAGGGCGACATCACCCGAGCCCAGGCCAACATTGAACACTGGTTTAATGAGGCGATGGAGCGAGCTTCCGGCTGGTATCGCCGCCGAGCCCAGGTCTGGAATCTGGTTCTGGCCTTGCTGGTGACCGTAGCCACCAACGCCGATACCCTGCATATGCTGCAGCGATTCTGGAGCGAACCAGCGCTCCGCGCGGCGCCTCCGCAAACGCTGCTGCAAATCGAACCCATTCTCGGCTGGTCGCGGGTCTCCCTCCATCCCGGAGTCCTCGGCTGGGCCTCTCGCCTTGTCGGCTGGACACTTACTGTGATTGCAGTATCGTTGGGCGCCCCGTTTTGGTTTGACATTCTGAACCGCGCTGCCAATCTCCGCAATGCGTCGCGGCCTCCGGAACCGGACCGCCCAGTCACTGTTTCTCCGGTCCGCTGACCTGGCTGGATACAATGAGGAAAGCGATGGCCTGTCACCAGGGGAGCGGCCGAACACTAAACCAGTTCGCTCTCGTCAGCTACATTCCCGAACCGCTGGCTTCTTTTCTTGACGGTCTCCGTCTCCAGCTCACCCCCGGTTGTAAACCACACGCGCACCTTACCCTGCTGCCGCCGCGTCCCTATTTGGGCGACGTTACAGCCGCGGTTGCTGAACTGCAGGTGCAGGCCGATCACTACCCCTGCTTTGATGTGACCCTGGGTGAGATCGAGATTTTCCCGGCCACCAACGTCATCTATTTGGGTATCCGCATCGGGGAAGACGCGGTCCGCACCCTGCACGGCAAGTTCAATTCCGGCCTGTTGGAGCACAACTGCCCTTTCCCGTTCCATCCCCACGTCACCATTGCGCAGGATTTCAACGGTGCGACCGTTGAGGAGGTTGCTCAGCAGGCTCGCGACATCTGGGCCACCTGGACCGGTTCCCGCACTTTTAACGTCCGCCTGCTCTCGTTCGTGAAGAACGTCGCTATCGGGCAATGGGACGATCTGGCCTCCGTCCACCTCGCGGAGCCGCCTACCAAATGATCTTGATTTCTGAACTGGGCCTGACGGCTCCAGGTGGCGGCATCGTGGGGGTGATTGAAGAAGGCTCGCCTCGCCTGGCGACCCTGACCACCTGTACGCAACTGCATAGCTCGGATCCGCTCCCTGCGGTCGCCGGCGACTACCTCCTGAATCATTGGTTCGCTACCGTTTCTCGTGTGATGAAAGCGCAGGCTGTTTCGCAACTGGAATCCCTGCGTCGAGCTGACTCCGCCATCATCCTGCTGAGCCACGACGAAGCGCTGCTCGAACAGTGTGCTGATGAGATCTGGTGGCTGCGCGACGGCAAACTGGTCGGCCGTGGACATCCCGCCGAGGTGCTGCCGCTCTATCGCCACCACGCCGCCGTTGAACTGCGTGCCAAAGGGCAGGGAAGCGTTCCTGACCTGGCGCCCACCCGCCGTCAGGGTGATGGTCGCGCTGAACTGTTGTCTCTGGAATTAGCCGGTGCCAATGGCGAACCGGCCACTGCCTGGCGCTCGGGCGAAGATGTCTCGGTTCGCGTTACCTTCCGGTATAACGCTGATGTGGATGACCCCGTCCTCGGCATCCTGATCCGGACGCGGTCCGGCCTGAACGTCTACGGCACCAATACCGAACTGGAACAACTCCACCCCGGCCCGGTGACGGCGGGCGCGAAGCTCCGTGTGACATACCGCTTCAAATGCGAGCTCTGCCCCGGCGATTACACCATCACGGTCGCATCCCACGATCCCGACGGCCTCTGGCACGACTGGCTGGAAGATGCGGTCGCCTTCGCTGTTTCCGACGACCGCTACACTGCCGGCGTGGCCAATCTCCGAGCCAAAGTCTACGCCGAACTGACCGCCTGACCTACTTGAGTTCGGCCAGACCGTAGCTCATCACCGCCATCGCCGCCACGCACTTCCGGAAGTCTTCGGGCACAATCTTGTCGAACGTGTCGGCATCTGTGTGGTGGTAATCGAAGTAGTGCTCGCCCGTGGTCTTCAGTCCCAGACCCGGCACGCCCGACGCCACCAGCGGCGCAATATCTGCCTCCGCCCCACCCATCTCAACGCTGTCGGCGCCAATGCTCTTCAGCAACTGCCCGATGGCCTTCACATTGGCGGTAAACATCGGCGATACCCTGGGCGCCGGTGCCCCCGGATTCGCAATCCGCCGTCGTTCGGAAACCGCAGCCGCCAAATCGAACCCAACCGGACGTTCCGCGCCACCATCCATCTCGATCGCTGCATAGTGGTGCCCGATCTCCTCGCCCACCCACTGCCGGTATGACTGCCCGCCACGTCCGCCATTCTCTTCGTTCACCCAGAACACAACACGGACCGTCCGACGGGGCTGCAGCCCCAGTTGTTTCATGAGCGCCAAAGCCTGCAGCGCCGCGATCACGCCACCGCCGTCATCATGAGCACCCTGGCCGACGTCCCACGAATCCAGATGGCCGCCCATCACAACCACCTCATCCGGCAGTTCACGGCCACGAATCTCACCCATCACATCGGCCGAATCGGCATCGGGCTCGGTATGCGCTTCCATTTCCAGATGGACACGAACCTTCTCGCCTGCCTTCGCGAGGCCGTGCAGCCACATTGCATCTTCCACGGAAATCGCCGCAGTCGGAATCTTCGGGTCCTGCGCCGAGTAGTTCATGGCACCCGTATGCGGATCCCTCAGGCTCCGAGGTGTCACGGAGCGGACCAGCGCCGCGACTCCACCCAGTTTCGCCGCCCGCGACGCACCCGCGCCGCGATACTGCACGGTCTGCCCGTAGCTGGTGAACGGCACATCGTAGACCACGATCTTGCCCGCTACCCCGGCCTTGCCCAGCTTTTCCAGTTCGTCGAAGTTCGAAACCACCACCACGTCCGCCGTGATGCCGCCCTTCGGAGTGGCGATGCTGCCGCCCAACCCCAACATGTGGAGCGGTTTATCCGCCGGTGAGACGAGCCGGGCCGATTCAGTCCCTCGAACCCAGTGCGGCACCTTCGTCGGCACCCGCCGCACATTTTCGAGGCCGATCTTCTTCATCTCGGCTTCAGCCCACGAAACCGCCGTCTCCAGACCCTTTGAACCGCTCAGCCGGTTCCCGATCCGGTAGCACAGATACTCCAGGCGGTCGAGGCCACCCTGATCCTTCAACGCCGCCGCAATCAGCTTGTCCGTATTGCCCTGGATCGAGCTTGTGTCTACCGCCTGCGCCAGTCCCGGCGCGGTGCAAAGTACCAGCGCCGCAACGGCCCGCATTCCCACTGTCTTCATCTATGGAGTTCCTTCGCCAAACGGATTAGATTGTCTTCAAACGCAGCATTGATCGGACGGGGAGTGTGATGCTTCGTGTACCACTTGTATGTCTCCTTTAGGCCGACCTGAAACGCCGTCGGCGTTACGCCCAGGACCCGGCGCACGCGGCCGATGGTCTGGGTGATGGGAGGCATGTCGTAATACTGAGCGAAATAGAGCGGTTCCTGGAAGGCGTTGCCGCCCTGACGCGCGATCAGTTCGCGGGGCACCCGCACCACCTGCGGTTGCTTGCCCATAATCTTCGCGAACTCGTTCACCACTTCCACCTGGGTCAGCGGCTTATCGTCCGCCACGTTGAAGGCGCGGCCCGGTGCCGTGTGTTTCTCCAGCGCCCGGTAACAGGCTTCAACCAGGTCGTTCACGTAGACGAACTGCATCAGCCGGTTGCCATCGCCCGGGATGATAATCGGCCGGTCCGCCTTCAGGTGGTCCCAGAAGAAGGCTTCGCGGTAGAACGGGTTTTCCGGGCCATAAACAAACGGAGGCCGGATCGTGACCACCGGAAATTTCGATTCGTGATACATACGGAACAGCGCACGCTCACTCGACGCCTTGTTCCGAACGTAGGGATCTTTGTGGATGTCGCTCGCCAGAGGATCGTCTTCGGCATGGTTCAACCCATCGCCGTAAGCCGCCACGCTCGACATAAAGATGTAGCGGGTCAGGTCGCCGGGAATCGCTTTGGCCGTCGCTTCCACCTGCTGTGACGTAGTGCCGCGCTCCCAGTCGTATGCGATGTCGTAGACCGCGTCGAAGCGCATTCCGGTCAGCGCGGTGCGGATGGTGGCCGCATCGTTGCGGTCTGCCACCGCGTTGCGAACCTTGCGCCCGAACGGATGTTCGGCGCGGCGATGCATGATGGTGACTTCATGCCCTTCGTTGAGCAGCCTCTTGACCAGCAGTTTGCCGATAAAAAGCGTCCCGCCAATTACGAGAACGCGCATATCTTCTCGCCCTCATTCTCCGGCGGCCTGGACGGACCCCGGAATGTCACATCTGTCTGTGCCACGGTTACGTCCCGCGACTCTTCTTAGTCGTAGTATTCCAGACTCATCCTGATAGACGCGCAATTCTATGAAAGGATTGGGGTAAACTCCGCCGCTATACTATCAGTAAATGCTGCGGCGCGCGACCTCCCCCATCAGTGCGATCATTGCCGACGACGAGCCTCTCGCACGCGCGGAACTGAAGTATCTGCTGGAAGAAATCGGGGATGTGGAGGTGGTTGGCGAGGCCTCCAACGGCCTCGAAGCGGTTGAGTTGATTCGCAAGCTGGACCCTGCGGTTGCCTTTCTCGATATACAGATGCCGGGCCTCGACGGCCTCAGCGTCGTCCGCCGTTTGCGGGAAGGTTCGATCGAACCGCCCCACATCATCTTCTCCACCGCGTACGACCAGTTTGCGGTGGAAGCCTTCCGCCTGGAAGCGACCGACTACATCCTGAAGCCGGTGGAGCGGGAGCGGCTCGAAGAATCGCTCGACCGTGCTCGCCGCCTGATTTCGGACCGCCTGACTGAACCTGCTTCGGCACAGCAACCGTCGCGGGGGCCCGTCCTGAATCGCCTGCTGGTTCGCAGCGGAGCGCGGAATCTCATCGTCGATCCCAACGAACTGATCTTCGCCACCATCGACGGCGGCGTCATTACCTTAGTGACCAGCCAGGTGGAAGGCCAGTCCAGCTACCGGACGCTCGAAGAACTTCAGTCAGCGCTTGATTCCGATATCTTCTGGCGAGCCCACCGGTCATTCGTGGTCAACATCAACCGCATTCGTGAAGTGGTGCCGTGGTTCAAATCCACTTACCAGCTCAAGATGGACGACAAGAAGGGCAGCGAGATTCCGGTCAGCCGCCTGCAAAGTCGCCGCCTCCGGGAGATGCTCAATCTGTAACGTCGGCTGTACTGGACCGTCACACCGTTGACATTGTAGTCCTGTTCCTACAGACTTTTTAACGTGATCAATCGGACTGCTGTTTCCTATGCCACGTTGCTGGCGTGCTTCGCCTCCGTACTCGCGTGGGGCCAGTCAACCAGCACTGCGACCCTCAGTGGAGTAGTTACCGACGCCACCGAAGCTGTTGTCTCCGATGTTGCCATCACTGTCACAAGCCCGGATACCCAATTCAGCCGCAAATCCACTACCGGCCCGGACGGCACTTACCGGATTGACCTTCTGCCTCCGGGGTCCTACGACGTTCGGGCAGAGAAATCCGGCTTTGGTCCGGTTCTGCGGAAAGGTCTGGTCCTGACGGTCGGGGCGGCTGCCGATCTTGATCTCAAGCTGCAGGTCGCCACCGGCAGTTCCACCGTTGATGTTGTGGAAGCCGTTCCGGCCATCGAAACCGAGCGCGTCCATCAGTCCAACACGATTGACCAGCGAGCTATCTCCGAACTTCCTATCGACCGCCGCGACTACCTGAGCTTCTCCCTCCTGGCCCCCGGCGTCTCCGACTCCAAAGCCCACGCCGATTCCAACAGCTACCGCGTGAAACAGACGCCAGACTCGGGCCTCTCGTTCTACGGCAGCAACGGTCGAGGCAACACCATTAATGTGGATGGCGGCGAATCGAACGACGCAGGTGGCGGTGTCCGTACCACCGTTGGCCAGGAAGCGGTCCGCGAATTCCAGATCAACCGCTCCAACTACACAGCCGAATACGGCGGCTCCCGCGGCGGTGTCGTCAACATCGTTACCAAAGGCGGCACGAATGACATCCACGGCAGCGCGTTTGGCTTCTTCCGGCATCAGGGGCTGGATGCCCGGAACCCCTTCAATCTGGTTCTGGATTCTGCAAACAATCTGACCCGCGTGAAACCCCAGTCGCAGCGCCAGCAGTTCGGAGCTACCGTGGGCGGCCCTATCGCGAAGGATAAGACGTTCTTCTTCCTTGATTACGAGCAGCTACGGAAACGAGAATCTGGCGCAGTCCCGATCCTTACCGATCTTTCCGTCTTCGGCCCCACTGCCGCGCAGAAAGCCATTCTGTCTCAGTTGCCCGCCGCAGCCGCCGCGCAGTTAACCGCTGCGCTCAGCACACCTGCCTCGGTACAGCAACTGTTTCTGCAGAACAGCGGTGTCTTCCCGTTCCAGGCCGACCAGCACCAGGGGTTGGTCCGCCTGGACCACCAGCTCAACCAGAACAACCAGTTCACCGCCCGCTTCAATACGAGTAAGGGGTTCGAAACCAATCCCAACGTCAGCGCCCTCACCGGCATCTCCCGGGGCTTCGTCAACGATGTTTTCGATACGGTCGGCACGCTGAACTGGATCCACGTTTTCAATCCCAGTCTGATCAACGAAGCCCACGCACAGTTCGACTACTACGATCTGGTGACTGACTCGAACGACAAGTTCGGCCCGGCTCTCGAAATATCCGGCTTCGGCAACTTCAATCGCGACCGCTTCCTGCCCAGCGACAGCATCTCACGCCGTTCGGAATTTTCGGATAACCTGACCTGGACACGTGGCAAAAATACGCTCAAGACCGGAGCTTATGCGCTGATCCGCAACCAACACACCGATTCCGCCACCTTTATGAGCGGTCGCTTCACTTTTGGTGCACTGCCTGGCGGTCTGGTCAATGCCGCTCTGGCCTCCACTACCATCAATTCCCTCCAGGCTTTTAACCTGGGGCTCGCCCAGAGCTACCAGCAGGGTTTCGGCAATGGCGTGGTCGCCGCTACGTATCCTCTGTATGCCGGGTATGTTCACGACGAGTGGCGCCCCACCAGTAAGCTGACTCTGAACATGGGCCTCCGTTATGAGGTCGATAACCGTCGCGCCCCGCTGCCAACGGACCACAAGAAGCTCGCTCCTCGTTTCGGGTTCGCCTTCAGCCCCGACAGCAAGACCGTCATCCGCGGCGGCTACGGCATTTACTACGCCAGCATCGATTACCAGATCGACTACAGTGTCTACGCGCTGGGTGTCACCCCGTCGGGCTTCCGTCCTATCGCGCAGGTACTGACCACCATCCAGACCGCCGGTGCCCAGAGCGCGGCCAACATCTTCTCCACCCTGCGGGCGAAAGGGGTGATCGGTGTCCCGACGCCCCAGCGGCCCATCACCGCGGCTGACCTCACTCAGTTCGGCATCAATATCAGCCAGACTGGCCCGCTGCCTCCGCTCTCCGTCATCTTTAAAGCTGCACCGAACTACCGCAACCCACAGACCCAGCAGGCCAGCCTCGGCATCCAGCGCGACTTCGGCAACGGCCTGAACATCGCAGCCAACGGCATCTTCGTCCGTGGTGCGCACCTGACCAACGCCTACGACGACAACCTGCTCTCCACTGCGCCGTTCGACAAGGCCATTGGCACGCAGAACTATGGGCCAGACGCGACACACCCCGCGGGTTACTTCGTGAATCCTCTGATTTTCCAGAGCAACCTGTACGAGTCGAACTCGAACTCGTTCTACGGGGCTTTCATTCTGGAAGGCACCAAGCGCGTCGGCCGCAGCGTGCAGCTTCATGCCAACTATACCTGGAGCCACGCGACCGACGAAACTACCGACTACAACAGCGACTTTGAACCGAACAATCAATTCTGTCGCCGCTGTGAACGTGCCTCGTCGTCCTTCGATGAGCGCCACAAGGTGGTCGCCTATGCCATGATTCAGACCTCCGCCAGTCGCAGTGCGCTGCTCCGCAACTGGGTGATGTCGCCGATTTACCAGTTCCACAGCGGCCAGCCATTCAACCTGCTGGTGGGCGGCACGGACCTGAATAACGACCGCCACAACACCACGGATCGCCCCGCCTATGCCGGACGCAATACGGGTCTGGGCCCGAGCTTCTGGACGTTCGACGCTCGCTTTCAGCGCGCCATTCCGCTGCGCGAGAAGGTCCGTCTTGACCTCATGTTCGAAGCCTTCAATCTCTTCAACAAGCTGAACTACCAGAGCGTCAACAACACGGTGGGCGCTACTTTTGCCGGTCCCTTCAACGTGACCGGCCGTGCGGATCGCCGTCCGACAGACCCCCTCGGGTTCACGTCGGCTTTCGATCCCCGGCGGATTCAGCTGGGCTTCCGGCTAACATTCTGATTGCGGACTTTTTTAGGAATTGATCTCGGCTGGTACGGCAAACCGACCGGCCTCGCGTCGCTCGTCTTTGACGGCGACCACCTGAAGCTGAAGAGCATAACCCGCATTGAAGCGACAGCGGAGATCCTTGCCTGGGTTCGCGAACAGGCGGGCGATGGTGATGCCATTGCGGCGATTGATGCTCCCACGGTCATCGCCAATGAACTGGGCATTCGACCTTGTGAACGTGGACTGAACGCCGACTTCCGCCGCTTTCACGCCGGCGCTCACCCGGCAAACCTAAGCCGCCCCTTTGCGGCCAATGTCCTCAGCTTCTCGAAGGCGATCCGGGATCTCGGTTTTCAACACGGTGCCGATATGTCCGCGAGAGCTTCGGGCCGTTACCAGCTGGAAGTCTTCCCGCACGCAGCCGCCGTTCGCTTGTTCGGGCTGAACCGGATCGTGAAGTACAAAAAGGGACGCCGCGCGGAAAAGGCCGCAGAGCTCGGCCGCCTGCGACAACTCTGTCTCGACAACTTCCCGACGTTCGACCCTTCGTTGCCCCTCGTACTCCCCGAGATTCCGCAAACGGGCCCCATGAAAGCGGTCGAAGACCAGATTGATGCCGTAATCTGTGCCTACGTCGCCGCGCACTACTGGTGTTGGGGCAGGGAACGGAACACTGTCTACGGCACTAACGAAGCCGGGTTCATCGTGGTCCCGGGCACCAAATAGAAAAGGGGCAAGCCGAAGCTTGCCCCTCGTCAACTCTGCAGGTGCGCCTATTCCTGGCGGCCCTTCAAACGCCGAAGCCACAGTGACCGGTAACGCACTGAAGTGTTATGGTTCTGCAATTCCAAAGGCAGATCGCCGTGGGCTTTGTAGACGCCGACCGCGCGGTGCAGCGTCGGCCCCAGCACCTGCTCATGGTTCTGCGTCATCACACCGTTGTGAAAAACCGTCACATAAGCGGGCTTCACCAGTTTGTCGCCCTCAAACTTCGGGGATTCGAAAATGATGTCGTAGGCCTGCCATTCACCCGGCTTGCAGGAGGCATTCACGTAGGGCGGATACTGACCGTAAATCGCGGTCGCCTGACCATCGGCATAGGTTGGGTTGTCCCACGAATCCAGAACCTGGACTTCATACTGCCCCATAATCATGATGCCGCTGTTGCCGCGGTTCTGGCTGTCGCCCTTCACCTCAGCCGGTGACGCCCATTCCACATGCAGCTGGAAATCTCCAAAGGACGCCTTTGACTTCAGGCCACCCTTGCCGGGGACCACTTCCATGTAGCCGTTTTCGACCTTCCAGGAAACCGGACCGGGCTTGCCTTCCTTATCCGGTGTCACCCACTTGCTTGTATCTTTGCCGTCGAAAAGGACTTCCGCGTCCGACGGTGCCTTTACGGTATTGGCGTTGCAACTCGCGGAAACCATGGCCGGACGTGGACGCTTCGAATCGTGCACTTTCCACTTCGAGCCCGGGTAGGACGGCGTGTCGTCATAGCCCAAACGGTGGTCCTGATTTTGCTGGGCAGGCAGCAGAGTGGCCAGCGCGAACGTTGCGATGGTGAAAACGGTCTTCTTCATGTATGTACCTTCCTTTGAATAGGGATATCATCCCGCAATTGTTCGTGCAGGTTTCGTGCGAACTTTTTTCGCGCTCACGCGTATGAAATGACTTGAGACACCTGCCGCACCTTGTTGAAACCACCCTGATCACCGCTGTTTTTCTGGCTGGCATTCTGCTTGCAAGTCAGTTTGGCGGCGATCACAATGCCGCGCCGGGCCCATACCAACCCGGGTCCAATTCCATCAATATCCCGGTTCAGGAGAACTGACCCCATGGCCGCAAAGAAACGTAAGACAATACTCTGGGTGACCCTGACTCTGCTGGTGCTTTCCGGGGCCGGCTTCTTCTCTGTCAAGGCTCTGAACAATAAGCCGGTGAAGATTGAGGCTGAAAAGATCGCAAAAGCAGAGCGCATCGATCTCGCGCGTTCGGTGGTTGCCACCGGACGCATCCAGCCTGTGACCCAGGTTGAAATCAAGAGTAAAGCCAGCGGCATCATCCGCAAGCTGCCGGTGAATGTGGGAGATATCGTCCACAAGGGTGAAATCATCTGTGAACTTGACCAGAACGACCTTCTCCCCCAAGTCCGCCAGCAACAGGCCGCCGTCCACGTTGCTGAAGCCAACCTCAAAACGGCGGAAGCGGATTACGAGCGCTACAAGGTGGACGCCGCAGGTGCCGAGATCCCGTTCCTGAAGAGCGATCTGGATCGTGCGCAGAAGATGTTCCAGGGCGGTCTGATCGCCCAGAACGCACGGGATGAAGCGGAGAAGAACTTCCGCCTTGCGGCCCAGAAACAGGAGTCCGCGAAAGCGATGCTGCAGTCGGCGACAGCCGCCATCAATCGTGCGAAAGCCGCCCTGGAACAACAGCAGGCGGTGCTGGCGCAGTCGGAAGAGAACCTCCGCAATGCGACCATTGTGGCTCCGATGGATGGCGTGGTCCTCTCCCGTGACAGCGAAGTCGGTTCTGCAGTCAGCTCGATTCTGGTGGTTGGCACTTCGGCCACTCTCATCATGACCATCGGCGACCTGAACGAGGTTTACGTGAAGGGTAAGGCGGACGAAAGCGATGTCGGCAAGATCTATCTTGGCCAGCCAGCCCGCATCACCGTGGAGTCTTACAAGGACCAGAAGTTTGAAGGTCACGTCACCAAAATCTCGCCGTTGGGCGTGGAAAAGGACAACGTCACCACCTTCGAAGTGCGTGTGTCCATCTCCAACGAAAAGCGCCTGCTGAAGGCCCAGATGACGGCCAACGCCGAGATCATCCTGGAAGAGCACAAACAGGTGCTGGCGATTCCGGAAGGCGCGATCCTCTACAACAAGGACAAGTCGACTTCCGTCCAGTTGCCCGATCCCACTGCCGAGAAGGGCGTCAGGAAAATCGCCGTCACTACTGGTATCTCGAATGGCGCCAAAACAGAGATTCTGAAGGGCTTGAACGAAGGGCAGCAGGTCGTCCTGCAGTAAGCCCATGACCTATCTGGCCGAACTCCTGCGGCAGGTTGCGGGCAGTCTGCTGCGCAACAAGCTCCGCAGCTTCCTCACCATGGCGGGGATTGCGTGGGGGATCACCTCCATCGTGCTGATCGCCGCCATGGGCGATGGCTTCAAGGAAGGCCAGCACAACAACATGAAGGGCCTCGGGGAGAATCTGGTGATTGTCTTCGGGGGGCGCACCGAACTGCAGGCGGGTGGCGAGCGCGCCGGTCGCCGTATTCGGCTGAATTATGCGGATGTGGAGAATATCCGCCGCGAGTGCTATCTGGTGACACTGGCAGCCGCCGAACTGGAAGGCAACGTGAAAGCGACCAGTCCTTTCAACAGCGGAGCGTTTGATACCAGCGGCGTGGAAGCGCACTTTAACCAGCTGCGAACCATCCCGATTGCCGAGGGCCGGTTCTTCACAGAGAAGGAAGAGAAGGGCGGTGAACGAGTCGCTGTCATCGGCATTGAAGTGAAGAAGCAGCTCTTTGGGACGAGGCCCAACGTGAATGGCCAAAAGCTCTCTCTCAACGGCTTCCCTTACCGGATCGTCGGCGTCATGGCTGATAAACAACAGAACAGCAGCTACTCGGGTCGGGATGAAAAAAAGATCTTCCTGCCGTACACGACGATGACCCGCGACGTCCCGCCACCCGCGAAATACTACACGCCTGGCCTGCTGGATGAGATCCTTTATCGGCCCAAATCGCTGGCCGAGTTCGAAGCGGCGCAGAAACAGGTGAAGACGGTAATCGCCCGTGCCCACCAGTTCAGCCCCCAGGATAAGTCGGCTCTGAATATCTGGGACACAATCGAGAACCAGAAACAGGTCGATGGCATCTTCGATTCTATGACCGTGTTCCTTGCGTTCATCGGGCTGGTGACGCTCTCTCTGGGCGGCGTGGGCGTGATGAACATTATGCTGGTGACGGTCTCGGAGCGGACCCGGGAGATCGGCCTCCGCAAGGCTCTCGGTGCGACTCGTGGCCGCATCCTGCTGGACTTCCTGGCCGAGGGCTGCGTCCTGGCCTTTACCAGTGGCGCCGTCGGCTGGAGTGTCGCCTTTGGGTTGTCGAGTGCCCTGAAGCTTGTTGAGATGCCGGAACAGTTTCCGGGTTTGCCCGTAAAGCCGGAGGCCAGCGTCATCGCGTTCGCCTTCCTGACGCTCATAGCCGTGATCTCCTCCCTGATCCCGGCCTGGAAAGCAGCCTCCCTCACTCCTGTGGAAGCACTGCGAGACGAACGATGACTATCGGCGGCATTCTCGGCGAATCGATGGCGGCGCTGCGGTTCAATCGCCAGCGCAGTATTCTGACGATGCTCAGCCTCGCCTGGGGTGTCTCCTGTTTTGTCATCCTCTACTCCTATGGCGAAGGTTTTGGCCTGGCGCTGAAGACCTCGTTTCAGGCGGTGGGGCAGGACCTGGTGCTGGTCTTTGGTGGCCAGACCTCGAAGCAGGCAGGCGGTGAACGCGCCGGGCATCGTGTTCGCATCGAACGTGACGATGTCATCGCGCTTCGCGACTCTGTCCCGATGATTGGGGCGATTTCGCCCGAAGCGCTGGTCCGGGGTGCGATGGTTGTGCGTGGCTACCGGCAGCAAAGTATGACGATCCGGTCTGTGGAAGCGCCGTATGGCCGCGTCCGGAATATGACGCTGTCCGAAGGACGGTGGCTATCGCCGGAAGACGACGTGACCCGCGCCCGTGTCGCTGTCATTGGGGCGAAAGCTTCCGAAAAGCTCTTTGGCGAGATCAATCCGGTCGGCGAGTACATTACGATCAAAGGCACTCAGTTCCAGATCGTCGGTCTGCTGAAGACCAAAACCCAGATCTCGAACTACAACACGCCGGATAACGAATGTCTGTTCATCCCGTACGATACGGCATCCATCTTCCGCAACATCAAGTATCCGGATAACTTCGTCTGGACTCCCTCGAATCCCCAGTTTCGTAAGCAGGCGGTGACGGAGATCCGCGCCACGATGGCTCGTCTCCACAACTTCTCGCCCAACGACGAAAGGGCTTTGGAAGTCATCGTATTCAACGAATTCATGAAGGTCATCGACGCGATGTCGATTGCGCTGCAGGTCCTGCTGGGGTTGATTGGCGCACTCACGCTGGCGATCGGTGGGATCGGGCTGGCGAACATCATGCTTGTTTCTGTGACGCAGCGGACCCGCGAAATCGGGGTCCTGAAATCCATTGGCGCCACGCGTGGCGAGATTCTGCTGCAGTTCCTTTTTGAAGCGATGGTTATCGTCACCTTTGGGGGCCTGCTTGGGGTGGTGATTGCCTGGGCTGCGACCGCAGGTATTGGTACACTCCCGCTGCTTGGTCCACTGTTCGAGGATGACAGCGGTACCGGCGATATCCACCTGCACATCTCCGGGTTTGCGGTCATAACGTCCACACTGGTGCTGGAACTTGTCGGCCTGGTGGCCGGGTTGCTACCCGCGCTCAAGGCATCGCGGATGGATCCGATCGACGCCCTGCGCTACGAATAAGCTACGGTTTCTTCACAGGCACCAGCGCGGTGTTGGCGACCTGTCCGTCCTGGCTGAGTTCCACCGCGAGATCGCCGTCTTTCGCGTCGGCGGGAATAACGACATCAACCTGGTAGATCGCGACGGCTCCGACCTGAAGTCCGGCGGCTTTGATGGTGGCGGGTTTGGAGTCCACCGTGGCGGTAACCGGAATCACCAGCTTATTGGGCGTGCTCGGGGTCACTGCGCCGGCTGCTACCGGCGGATCGGTGGCTCCCAGACCGGCTGCGAATAGCGAAATGGTCTCGCCCGGCGCGGCGGGGGCTGTCTTATCGACAGCAGTCCCGTTGGCATGGCGTACGGCACCGAAACCGGCGGTGGCTAACTGCACGCCGGGGGCGACCTTCAGGATCTGAATGTTGTCCGGGGTTGTCAGGGCGCCGTTCGCGCTCACAATCACCTGATACTGCCTGCCGACTTCGAGTTCCGCAGGTGTCACCACCGTGACGGAGGCGGGACTTACTGAAGAAACCGGTGCCGTCAGACCCCCGATCAGGACCTTAGTGCCGTTCAGGATTTCAGGCAAAGTTCCTGCCGGGGCTGTCGCGGGCACACCGGCGAGGGCGCTGCCGTTCAGCGTGATCAGGGTCCCCGGCGCGAGCGCCGCTCCCTTCAGGGGATTGAAGATGTTGAGCGTGCCGTTTCGGTTCAGCACCGGGGCGTCATTAGGACTCACAGCGCCGGATATTTCCGATGTGATGACGGGTAGCCCGGGAGCGGTGGCACGTGCCGAGATCGTGACCTGCGTTGTGGTCTTTCTCGGGGTCCAGGTTCCTGCGTAAACGGCGGTCCTGGAATCTGCAAGGGCGAGCGGCAGGGGCGGATCGCCATTTGAGAATGACGCGACAATCTGACCTCCCGGGACTGAAACGCCGCAGTCATTCAGCAGGCGGAGGATGATCGGTGTGGGCCACGAAGCCGGGGCCGCGAAGTTACCCAGAATCCCGGTCGGAGCCGCCACCAGTTTTGTCGGGGTGCAACTGACATCTCTCGATTCGAGGCGGAGGCTGCTGGCTGCCTGACCCGACGGCACAACGATCAGTGTTATGTTCACATACCGGACAGGCCCCGAAAACTCATAGGCAACCGAACCGTAGTAGACTCCAGGACTGAGTTTCGAGGTGTCGACCGCGACACTGGAAAGTGCTGGCTTGCCGGGAAGCGCGGTGCCGCTGGCCGGACTGACGGAGAGCCATGGCGTATCTACCCCGGAGGCGGCTGTATAAACCACGGGCTGGACGGAATTCGTGCCGACCGTTACGGTCTGAGCCGGGATTTTTGCTCCGGCCGCAGTGATGAAGATCAGACCTCCGGGAACGGGGTTCGGCCGCTGGATTCCGCCTGCGGGTGTTACGTTCAGCACCACCATATAGGCGAGTGGCGAGTTGGTGACGTTCGGAGCAGTAACGCGGATCTGGCCGTAGTAAGTCCCGACCTTCAGGCTTGCAGCGACGCCCGGATCAATCGTGTAATCGACCGCAGTGGGGGCCGTATCTGTGGAAGTGCCGGACGCGGATTTAACGGTCAGCCAGTTGGCGCCAGGCAGAACCGACGCATTCCACGTGACCGCATCGCTCCCCGCCACGTCCACCAGGAACGAGGAAGTATTGCCGATGGGGATACCACCGGCCTGCGACAGGAAAGACGCGCCAGCCGGTTGCAGCGTCATGCTGCCGGCGTTGGAAACGAACAGTGTTACAGGAACCACGGCTGTGCCGACGGATGTCTTCATAGTGATCGTGGTCCGGTAGTAGCCGGTGCTCAGGCCAGCCGGGTCAGCGGTGACGCTGAGTTGCACGGGAGGTCCGGAGGGCAGGTAACCAGGGATACCGGTGACGCTACACCACCGCGCGGCGCAGGAAATGGAACCAAGGCCGACTGAGCCACCTCCGATGTTTTGAATCCCCAGATCCTGGGTGATCGCTCGCGGGTTGCTAGGCGAGGCGGAAAATGATACCAGGTCGCTCAGGATGCTGAGCTGTGGTGGCACATTGGAAACGCGCAGCGCCACTTCCAGAGTCAGCACCGAGCCTGCGCACAGTCGCGTGTCCGTACACTGGACCTGCACCGTTGCCTGGTACGGCGTGTCGGCGGCAGGCAGTTGCAGGGCTGCCGGTGTCAGTGAAACGCCGAGCTTACCCGGGGCAATGCCCGTGCTGGAGATGGTCAGCCAGTTGGCGGCTACAGGTGTGACGATGTGCGAGTAGGGCAGGGGGGGTACCTGGTTTGGTTATCTGAACCGCCACCAGTTGCGGGAGGGGCTGCGCGACCGCGCCGGCATTCAGTTCGAACAACAGACTTCCGGCAGAAAGCATGAGATCTGTGCCGGAGGGCCGAATGAGCAGAGCCGGAGTGGCGGTGCCGGAGGTGCCCACCGTGTCGGTTGCGGTGATTGTGAAAATCGATTGGCCTGCCGTAGTAGGGACTCCCGTGAGTGACCCGTTCGGGGCCAGTGTTAGTCCTGCGGGCAGCACGCCGCTGCTGATGTGAAAGGTGTAAGGCGGCTTGCCACCTTCGGCGCTGATGAGTTGGTCGGGGTATTCAACTCCCTCCACGCCGGTTGCCAGCGGCGAAGGCGTTTTCACCGTAACCGGAATGGGCGAGATTGGAACGACCACCTGTCCGGTTGTCGTGGTACCGATTCCGTCGGCAACTCGCAGCGTCAGGCTGAAACTGCCGGATTGTACCGGTATCCCGGAAATGGTGCCGCCAGGTCGAAGTGTCAGGCCATCGGAAAGGGCACCCGCGACGAGGGCCCAGGTGTATGGCGGGGCGCCGCCGACAGCACTCACCGTTTGGGAATAGACTGAGCCAACCATCCCGGCAGGCAGAGTCGCGGAAGTGATGTTCAGGGGAGGCGGCGGGATCATCCGCAGACCGAAAGCGCCCGAAACGGCGCGTCCAGTCGAGTCGGTGCCACTCACCGACACGGACCATGTTCCCGCTTGTGGACAGGTGCCCTGAATCGTTCCGGAACTGGTGACGGACAGCCCTGGTGGCAAGCCGGAGGCGGCAAAAGTGAAGGGCGGGGTTCCTCCGGAGATCCCCAGACTGGCGACGTAGGGAGAGTATTGCACCCCGTCGGGCAGGGATGCGCTGGCGAAACCGAAGACCGACCACGACATTGGCGTAGCAATGCTGGAACCGGTGGAATCCGTCACGATGATACTTGCGGAGTAGCTGCCAGGAATATTAGCGGGGCCGCTCACCGTGCCCCCTGACAGAGAAAAACCGGCAGGGGGATTCCCTACCCAGGACCAGGTGTAGGGGGGCGTTCCACCGCCCGCAGTGAAGCTTCCGTACACGGTGCCACCGACGGTATATGTGCCCAGGTCCTGATTCCCTGATAGTGTGAGCGGTCCGTCACCGGCGTTTGGCCCGGAGGGCGGCGTGACTGCGCCAAAGCCGTCCAGGTAGACGTACCCGGCATGGCCCCCGTAGGGACAATCCGACGCCAGCAGGGTCAGCGTGAAGGTGTGCCCCTGCCGCGTGGAGACATCCAGGTCCTGAACTTGCCACGACGTGTAGAACCAGTTGCTGTCAGAACGGGTGAAAAGCGGCGCTGTGGCAGCGAGTGCCGAATTGTAAGCCACCTGGTACAGCGTTTCCCCGGTGGTCACGTCTTTCAACTGGAGGACGAAGTTGTCCGAATCGGTGGGGCCGTGGGACGACTGCAGCACTGCGGCCCACGCAAAATAGATGTGCGGTGCGGAATAGCCCGTCACGGTCTGGCTGATCACCGAGACCGAATTATTGTTGCTCTCATCGTTCACCTTTGCGGTCTTCTGGCCGCTGTAAACGATGCTGAGTTTGTCGTCAGTTCGCGGGTCCGTCAGGGGGCCAGGGCCAACAATCTGGTTGACGGCGTAGTCACTGCTGTAATTTGCCCCACCCGGAAGATACGTGGAGGGGTCAATTGGCCACTCGCCACTCCAGTAGCCACCCCCTTGGGTCCATCCGGAAAAGGTCCCTGTCTCAAAATTACCGTTGACGAAGGTGCCTTGCGCCCCCAGTTGTAGGGGGATCATTACTGAAAAAAGGACTATCGTACTGGATAGTCCCCTCCATTTGGGGTGGTACATGGGCTGATAGTACCAGAACTACTGGAACTAAGATAGCCCCGCAATTTTCAGCTAGCTATTTACGCCGTGGCACTTTTTGTATTTTTTGCCACTACCGCATGGGCAGGGATCGTTGCGGCCGACCTTCGGAGCTGCATTCGTCACCGTCTGGGAGGCTGTGGAACTGGTGGCGCTCATGAACTGAAGCTCGGCGAGCTCCTTTTCATGCTGGCGCTGAATGTTCCGGGTCAGATCCTGCACGGCCGACTGAGCTTGCCGGCGCTGCTCTTCTTCAGCCGCCTTGGACTGTTCCAGCGCACGGTGTTCCTCGCTGGCTTCCTCGTCCACCATGCCTTCTTCATCCAGAACGAAGGGCAGGGAAGGCGCGCTCTGTTCGAAGCGCAGGAAGTACAGGTAGCGGACGGTCTCGTCTTCGATCCGGTCCATCATCGCCTGGAAGAGCCGGAACGACTCCTTCTTATACTCGACGAGCGGATCTTTCTGGCCGTAGCTTCGGAGCCCGATGCCCTCTTTGAGGTGATCCATCGAGAGCAGGTGGTCTTTCCACTGATCGTCGATCACGTGGAGCATGATGTTGCGCTCGGCGTCACGCAGCAGGGCGGAGCCAACCAGCTCTTCCTTCGCTTCGTAAACCGCCTTCGCGCGGCTCAGCAGTTCGCCTTCGATCTGCTCGACGGTGAGGCCGGACAGGTCGGCAGGGTTCAGCCGGGCACCGAACTGGGTCAGCATATCCGTCTGGATGCCAGACAAATCCCATTCGGTTGGGCGGAGGCCTTCGGGGCAGCGGATATCGACGATGCCGCCGATCACGCCCTTCGTCATATCGAAGATGCGGTCTCGCTGTTCCGCGCCTTCCAGCAACTGCCGCCGCATTACGTACACGGCCTGGCGCTGCTTGTTCATCACATCGTCGTATTCCAGAAGGTGTTTCCGGCTTTCGAAGTTCTGAACTTCGACGGCCTTCTGGGCAGCGGCGATGCGCTTGGTGATCATGCCCGATTCGATCGGCACATCCTCTTCCATGCCGAGACGCAGCATGAGATTCTGCATACGCTCCCCACCAAAGATGCGGAGGAGATCATCCTGCAGAGAGAGGAAGAAGCGCGAACTGCCGGGGTCACCCTGACGACCGGCGCGGCCACGGAGCTGGTTATCCACGCGCCGGGAGTCATGGCGTTCGGTGCCGACGATATGCAGACCGCCGAGGGCGATCACTTCGTCGTGCTCAATCTTGCAGGCGGCACGGGATTTCTCGAGCGCTGCTTCCCAATCGGCGTGGTACTCTTCGCGGTCCGGGTCTTTACCCGCTTTGCGCATGGCATCGCGAGCCAGCGCTTCCGGATTGCCGCCCAGCAGAATATCGGTACCGCGGCCCGCCATGTTGGTGGAAACGGTGACGGCGCCTTTGCGGCCCGCCTGTGCCACGATGGAGGCTTCGCGCTCGTGGTTCTTGGCGTTCAGAACTTCGTGCCGGATGCCCATTTTCTTGAG
>CANIHR010000077.1 GCA_947467185.1 Bryobacterales bacterium | reverse complement strand
TGCGTATCTTGCTGCATTTGCTTTGGCGGGTGGCCGGCGGTTGGTCACCCTGGATCGGGGATTCCAGCAGTTTGCAGGGCTGGATACCGTGATTTTGGGGTAGTCGGGAACGGTGCCTGGCTGCGGTTTTCAGTCGATCCCAGTTGTTCGCCAGAAACTGCTGCCAGGTTCGACTAATGTTCTGAATTCGCGGTCTCGAGGGACAGGACGTCCTGGAAGAGGTTGGCGGCGACGTGTTTTGGCTTCTTTGGGAGGAGGGTTTTGATCTCCTGACTGGTGGAGTTGCCGAGGACGGGGACGGAGCCGAGGCGCACGGTTTGCTTCGCGTCGAATTCGACGTAGACGGGGACCTTCATCATGAAGTTGTCGGTGACTCCGCTTTGCGTCAGCTTGCCGGTGAGGAGGTATTTGCCTCCGTCCTGCGGGGTGACCGTGTAGTCGAAGCGGTAGCGGGGGACTTCGGTGCCGTAGACCCACTGGGTGAAGAACCAGGCCATGTTTTTGCTTCCGGCGAGGTCCATTTGGGGTTTCATGTGCGCGTTGACGGTGTCCATGAAGTCTTCGGTGGAGGCGGGCTTGTTGAAGTGCGATGAGACGAAGTCGTGCATCATGTCGATGAAATCTTTGTCGCGGGTGTTGGGGTCCCACATCATCTGGCGGAGCATATGGAGGACGAAGCCTCCCTTGGTGTAGACGACTTCGTTGTAGGCGCGGGGAGCTTTGAAGACGTTGAGGCGCAGGCCCATCCAGAGGGGTGCGACCTCGCCGGGGCGAAGGCCGAAGGCATTCTTGTCGGCTAGTTTTTCGCGACCGCGGTTGAGGTACTTCATCCAGCGGTCCTGCTGGCCGGTGACCTGCAGGTAGAGGCCGGCGGAGAAGTTGGCAAAGCCCTCGGAGAGCCACTGGTCGTGATAGCTGGCCCAGCCGACGGCGTGGCCCCACCACTGGTGGGCGACTTCGTGTGGGGTCACTTCTTCGATGAATTCAGCGAAACGAGACGCATTTGATCCCAGGAGCATCCAGCGCTGGGTGTCATCGAGAAACGCGCTGAGGGGGAGGTAGACCAGGGAGGGCCAGGACTGGCCGAAGCTGAACTGTGGCTGCTGGGTGATGGCGAGCCGGCCGTAGGGGATTTTGCCAAAGTACTTCTCAAAGATGTGCATGGAATTGCCGGCATCGATCAGGGTGTTCTGGGCCATGGAAGTGGGGGACAGAGACATATTGGACTGTGCCAGGTAATTGGGCATGATTTTGCCAGCCCAGGCTTCGAGGTCGTAGTTCGTGTCGACGTCGTGCTTTGAGAACATTTTGAAGTCGCCGTAGTTGAAGCCGGCGACGGCGAGGGGTATTTCGGAGACCCACTGGGTGGCGTAGTAGTCGCCATCCTTCCATTCCTTCACGAGCTTGCCGATGCTGATGAGGGAGTAGCGTTTGGGGACGCGGAAGGTGAGGTCGTAGGTGGCGCGGTCGGAGAAGGAATTCAGGCTGGGGTACCAGCTGTCGCGGGCACCCACGGCGAAGGAGCCGCCGCCCGCGTCAGTGAGAACCTTGTCGCCTTCGTAATCGACGACGACTTCCACGTCGCTGCCGAGTTTCGCCGGTTCGGGCAGGATGACGTAAAACGAGCCGTCTTCTTTGCGGCCTTCCTGAATGTAGGGGATTTCCTTGCCGGCGAGGCGAACCTGCAGCACGCGGAGGGAGGGCAGGAGGCCGAACTTCACGACGCGTGTGCCATCGGCGAGGACGTGAAAGCGGACATGGGCGGTGGAGCCGAGGTGACCGTTGGACGCGATGGCGGTTTCGATGCGGTAGGCGCGGGCTTCCACTCTGCGATTGTTTTCGGTGGATGCCGGACTGCCAGTCTTCCACTCTTTGAGAGTGTGGCTCAGGTACCAGACGCCGTCGCTGTCGAGATAGGGGTCGATGTTGAGCAGGCCGACCTCTTCGGGAGAGGGCAGGTCGGGGAGGGCCCCGGAATCGTTGAGGATGAAGCGGAGATCGCCGTGCTTCTGGCCGTGGATGAAGGCCTGGAATGAATGGCGGGAGGGGGAGTAGAGCTCCATGAGGAGGTCGGCATCAATATTGGGAATCTGCTCGCCACCGAAGAGATATTCGGTGAGGCTGCGGGCGTTGTCGCCGCGCCGCCGAACGCGTTGCCGGAATTCGTGGTAGGCGGAAGCCGTGGAGGCGGTGGCATCGCGTGCGGTGGCGACGGCGCGGATTGCGGTGTCGGTGTCATCGGTAAAGGCGAGGACGATTGAGCGGAATTTCTCCTCTACTTCGGGCGCTCCGGAGATCATATTCAGGTAATTGCGGTCTACCTGGGTGTGTGGGGTCAGGTGGAAGCTGCCATCGCCGGTGAAGACGGCGAGGACGGTTTTGCCGAGGACGGGAGGGGCGAAGCTGAAGTCGCCGGAGCGGAAGGTGAATTTGCCGACGTCGCGGGTTATCTCCAGGTTTTCGACGTGGAAAGTGCCCTGGGGCTGGGCGGTGCGGAGAGCGCGATAGTTGGGGTCGGAATTGGCGAATTTTGAGGCTTTGCCGCTGACCTCGACGGAGGTCTGCTGGGTGGCGATGCGGAGGGTGATCCGCACGTCCAGGGGTTCGTCGGAGGGTACGCCGATGGGCTGTTCCGCTGTCTCAAAGGATGCTTTGCTGACCGTGAGGCTGTAGGTTCCGGGTTTGATGTTGGGCAGGGAGGCGGTGCCGTCGGGGCCGCTGGTTGCCTGGGCGGTGGTGTCAGGGGACTGGGGTAGCCGGATGGAAATGGCGGCACCACTGATGGCGGCTCCGGAAGGGTCCTGAACCCGGATACGAAGCGTTGCGGCGGTTAGGAGGTTCGCGAGGCAAAACAGCAAAGCGAGGGGGCGGAAACGGTGCAGAATCGAGCCGGGCATGGTCAGTGTTGATGTAGCATAACACGGGTTTCTGGCGGTTGTTGTCCGATTTTTCAGCTAATGGTGGAGATATTGGAGTGAAATCCGACAGCGCGACGTGCGGGTTTTCGCTCTTGTATGATGGCGTCAAATGAAACCGGTCCTTCTTGTATTTGCGTTTGTGGCGACGATGGTGGCTCAGGCTCCCCGGCGTGATCCTTATTTGATTCCTCCTCCGGGTGTTGTGGTGGCGGAGGCGGATCAGAAGAGTTTGCAGGCGGGTTTGGACCGGCTGGGGAAGCGGCTGGCGGGGCTGCAGGGCAAGGCGCATCTGGCGGATGTGCAGGTCTTTCATAAAGCCGTCCGGTATGCGCTGGAGGGTGGGGAGTTCTTTGCGGCGGACGATGTTTTCAAGGCTAAGGAACTGCTGCGGATCGGCAATGAGCGGGCGGCGGAGTTAGAGCGAGGCTCGGCTTCGTGGGTCGCGGCTACGGGATTGCAGGTGCGGGGCTATGTATCGAAGATCGACGGCAGCGTGCAGCCGTACGGGCTGGTGGTGCCTTCGACGTATGGTCCGGAGAAGCCGCATAAGTGGCGTGTGGATGCGTGGTTTCATGGGCGGTCGGAGACTCTGAGCGAGGTGAATTTCCTGTGGGACCGGCTGCATAACGCGGGTCAGTTTACGCCTCGGGACACGATTGTACTGCATTTGTACGGGCGGTATTGCAACGCGAGTACGTTTGCGGGCGAGGTGGATTTCTTTGAGGCTCTGGCGGATGTGAAGAAGGGCTTCAATGTGGATGAGAACCGGATTCTGGTGCGGGGCTTCAGCATGGGTGGGGCGTCGGCGTGGCATATCGGGGCGCATTACGGGTCGGACTTTGCGGCGGTAGCTCCGGGGGCGGGGTTCTCGGAGACGAAGGACTTCTTTGGGTACACGAAGCGGAAGGTTGCGCTGACGTGGTTTGAGGAGAAGTTGCTGCATCTGACGAATGCGACGGATTATGCGGTGAATTTCTTCAACGTTCCGGTGGTGGCTTACAACGGGGACAAGGACGGTCAGAAGCAGGCGGCGGATGTGATGGCGACGAATATGGAGGCCGAGGGGATGACCTTGTCGCGGGTGATTGGCAAGGACATTGGGCATGCGTATACGCCGGAGTCGATTGTGCAGATTGACGAAAAGATGGATGCGCTGGCGGCGCGGGGTCGGCAGGCGTTTCCGCGGGAAGTGCGGTTTACGACGTGGACGCTGAAGTACAACCGGATGCGGTGGGTGGTGGTGGAGGGGGTGGAGAAGCACTGGGAACGGGCTCGGGTTACGGCGGTGGTGGAGGGCGACCGGGCGGTTCGCGTGGTGACTTCGGGCGTGACGGCGCTGAGTTTTGATATGGGCGCGGGGAGTCCTCTGCTGAGTCCGGCGGCTAAGGTGACGGTGACGCTGGATGGGCAGTCGCTGGTGGTTCTGGGGGCTTTGTCGGATGGGGCTTGGACGGCCAAGTTTGTGAAGGCTGGGGGCAAGTGGGGTGTGGGTGGGGTGGACGCGGGCGCATTGGTGAAGCGGCATGAATTGCAGGGTCCGATTGACGATGCGTTTCTGGATTCGTTTGTGAATGTGCGGCCTACGGGGAAGCCCCTGAATGAGATGGCGGGGAAGTGGGCGGCTTCGGAGATGGAGCATGCGGCGAAGTTGTGGCGGAGTCAGATGCGCGGGGATGCGGTGATGAAGGATGACTCGGCGGTGACGGAGGCGGATATTGCGAATTCGAATCTGGTGCTGTGGGGGGATCCGCAGAGTAATTCGGTGCTGGGTCGGATTGCGGGGAAGTTGCCGGTTGCGTGGTCGGGGGAGAGCGTGGTGGTGGGGATGCGGCGGTTTGCGGGGGCGAATCACGGGGTGGTGATGATTTACCCGAATCCTTTGAATCCGAAGAAGTATGTGGTGGTGAACAGCGGGATTACGTTCCGGGAGTATGCGGAGCCGAATAATTCATTGCAGGTGGCGTATTTGCCGGATTATGCGGTGGTGGATTTGACGGTGCCGGCGGATTTGCGGTGGCCGGGGAAGGTGGTTTTGGCGGGGTTCTTTGGGGAGCGGTGGGAGTTGACCAGTGGCGACGGGCGGTGAGTGGCGTTAGGTGGGGATAAGTCGGACGGCCGTGTCCGCGCCCACCAGACGGGCCGCCCGATTTGAGCCATTGCCGATAATCGCCAGTAAGGATTCCTCGCGGGGTGTCAGCAGGTTAGCGGGGTTCGGTCTCATATGCAACCGGAGGCACGTCAGGGACTTTGTCCAGGACGCGGAGGAAGGCTTCGCGGGAACCTCGTGCTGCCCTGTCCTTGAGTCGCTGCCAGACGGCGAGGTGCTCTGAGAAACCAGCGGAGATGACCTCGTCGACGGAGGAATGCTCCGCTTTCGCGATCGCCTCGGCCTCGCGATAGACTTCGTCCGAGATTTCGACAGTTACCGTCATTGGTGTCGCCTCAACACTTCCAAGAGCTCGGCGGGTGTCATGACGAAAACGCCCAAGTCCGATGCCCCAGAGAAGTCTCTTTTATTGTACGTAATAATAACCGCACTCCGTTGGGCGGCCAGTTCCAGGACGAATTCGTCATCAGGGTCCCGAAGCCTCGGACGCAGGACGGCCACTGAACCGACAAGGACGGAAAGGCTGAACAAGTAGTCGAGAAATACGCCGAGGTCTGCGGGGCGAAGATCACCGTTCAGGGCGTCTCTCGCCAGGACCTCTTCATACTCGAGGGCAAGGGCGACTGAGATGTGTGGTCGGAATTGACCGGTTCCGAGAAGCTGGAGTATCTGAAACGACGCGCCGCGCCGGGACATCAACCCAGCAACGATGACGTTTGTATCGATTACTACATCCAGCACTGCCTTTCACAAGTACAGGGTAAGGCATTTTCGCTTTCGATATAATTGCCGGATACTGTGAAACCTACTATTTTGCTGGCGGTTGCGTTTGCTGGGGGGCTTTCGGCCCAGGATGTTTCTGAGAAGGCGGCTTTGGTCCTTCAGCAGAATTGCTTTGCGTGTCATGGCGCGGGCAAGATGTCGGGGCTGGATCTTCGGTCTCGCGAAGGCATGCTGGCGGGTGGGGATCGGGGTCCGGCAGTTGTGCCGGGGAAGGCCGATTCGAGCCGTCTTTACCGGTTCGCTGCGGGGCTGGAGAAGCCTTCGATGCCTCCGGGGAAGTCGCTTCCTGATGAACAGTTGCTGGTGCTTCGGGAGTGGATCAACTCCGGCGCGTCGATGAAAGCCACGGAAGTGACGAAAGCAGATCCGGCGGCGGATGCGGCGGCTAAGGCGAAGCTGGAAGAGCGTCCGATTACGGCTGCGGAGAAGGCGTTTTGGGCGTTCCAGCCGGTGAAGCGTCCGGCGGTTCCGGCGGTTGGGAAAGCCAGTGCGGTGGATGCGTTTATTGCGTCGACTTTGCAGGCGAAAAAACTGACGGCGGCTCCGATGGCTTCGAAGCGGGTGTTGGCTCGGCGGGCGTATCTGGATTTGTGGGGGATGCCTCCGACTCCGGAGCAGGTGGAGCGGTTTGTGGCGGACAAGTCGCCGAATGCTTTCGCGAAGCTGGTGGATGAGCTGCTTGCGTCTCCTCATTATGGGGAGCGGTGGGGTCGGCACTGGCTGGATGTGGTGCGGTACGCGGATTCGGGCGGGTTTGAGTATGACAATGACAAGCCGAATGCGTGGCGGTATCGGGATTATGTGATTCGCGCGTTCAATACGGATAAGCCGTATGACCAGTTCGTCAAGGAGCAGCTTGCCGGGGATGAGATTTATCCCGATACGGCGGATGGTCGGATTGGGCCGGGGTATCTGCGGCTGGGTCTGGAGAACAACGTCAAGAACGACATGACGCGGCTGGATGAGCTGGATGATCTGGTGGCGACGACGTCGAATGCGTTTATGGGGATGACGGTGGGGTGTGCGCGGTGCCACAACCACAAGTTCGATCCGATTCCGCAGAAGGATTATTACCAGATGCAGGCCGTGTTCTATCCGGCGAAGCCGCTGGCATACAAGATGGCTCCGGCGGCGGAGGTAGCGGCGTGGGAAGCGGCTATTAAGAAGATCGACGACGAGCAGATTAAGCCTCTGCGGGCGGAGATCGTGGCGCTGGAAAAGCCGTACAAGGATGCGATTGTCGCGAAGAAGCGGGAGGCGCTGCCGGAGTACATGAAGCTGGCGTTGCGGACACCGGAAGCACAGCGGACCGAGGGTCAGAAGCTGAACGTGATTCAGATTGAGAAGACGTCGGCCTCGGACGATGATCTGGCGGCGGCGGTGACGCCTGCCGATGTGGCGAAGCGTGCGGCGATTCGGGAGCGGATTCAGAAGATCGAAGAAAGCAAGCCTCCGATGCCGATCGCGCTTTCGATTACGGAAGACGGGCGGAAGGCACCGGAATCGCACTTCCTGTTGCGCGGCGCGCCGGGGCAGTTTGGCAGTGTGATGCAGCCGGGTGTTCTGACCGTTGCGAAGTGGAAGGAATGGGAGTTCCCGGAGCCTCCGGCGGATGCGAAGACGAGCTGGCGCCGGAAGGGTTTCGCGGAGTGGCTGGCGGATAAGCAGAACCCGCTGACGCCGCGCGTGATGGTGAACCGGATCTGGCAGAACCATTTCGGCGAAGGGATTGTGCGGACGCCGAGCAACTTCGGGAAGACGGGCGATGCGCCGACGCATCCGGAGCTGCTGGATTATCTGGCGGATGAGTTTGTGAAGTCGGGGTGGAGCGTGAAGGCGATGCACCGGCTGATGATGAATTCGGAGACGTATCAGCGGGCCAGCGATGACATTGCGGCGGATGCGGCGGTGGATCCGGAGAACAAGTATTTGTGGCGGATGCCGCGGCGTCGGGTGGAAGCGGAAGTGATTCGCGATTCGATTCTGGCGGTGGCGGGGAATCTGGTGGACCAGTTGGGCGGACCGGCGGTGTTCCCGTATATTGATCCGGCGCTGTTCCAGTCGAGCTCGAAGCGGACGTGGGCGGGGAAGGCGGATTCGGATCCTTCGACGTGGCGGCGGAGCGTTTATGTGTTTAACAAGCGGTCGATTCCACTGCCGATGCTGGATATTTTCGATAAGCCGGATTCGGTGACGTCGTGTGCGCGGCGGAACCGGAGCACGATTGCTCCGCAGTCTTTGATCCTCATGAACAACGCGTTTGTGGCGATGGAGGCGGAGAAGTTTGCGGAGCGGTTGCGGGCGTTGGCGGGGAATGATGCCGCGGCGCAGGTCCGGAAGGGGTTCGAGATCGCGCTGGGTCGGGCGCCGAGTCAGCAGGAAGCGGAACGGTCGGTTGCGTTTGTGAAGGCCGATGCGAAGGGTCTGGTGGATTTCTGCCAGACGATGTTTAATCTGAATGAGTTTGTTTACTTCCCGTAGGGTTTAGCCATGATCAACAAAGACCGTTTTATTAGCCGGAGAGATTTACTGCGGACCGCTGGTGGCGGGATTGGCGGGCTGGCGCTGGCGGATTTGCTGCGCGCTGAGGGGCTGCAGAGGGTATCGCCGCTGGCGGTGCAGTCACCTCATTTTGCGGCGAAGGCGAAGGCTGTGATTTCGATTTTCTGCTATGGCGGGGTGAGCCAGGTGGATACGTTCGATCCGAAGCCGGAGTTGCTGAAGCGGCAGGGCGAGACGATTCCGGGGAAGGCGATTCAGGTGTCGCAGGGGACGCCGGGCGGGTTGATGCCGTCGTCGTGGACGTTTAAGAAGTACGGGCAGAGCGGGATGGATGTGTCGAGTTTGTTCCCGCATGTGGCGACGAAGGTGGATGAGATTGCGCTGATCCGGTCGATGTATTGCACGAGCAATGACCATGCGCCGGCGCTGTATCAGATGAACACGGGGTTCATCCAGGCGGGGCACCCGAGTATGGGGAGCTGGCTGACGTATGGGCTGGGGTCGGAGAACCAGAATCTGCCGGGGTTTGTGGTGTTTGCGGACTGGCGGGGCGGGCCGATTGGCGGGGCGCCGAACTGGAGCAACGGGTTTATGCCGGCGGCGTATCAGGGGACTCCGTTCCGGTCGGCGGGCGACCCGATTGTGGATTTGAAGCCCCCGACGGAGATGACGCCGGAGCGGCAGCAGCGGTGGTTGCGGCTGCTGGGTCAGCTGAACGAGGAGCATCAGGCGAAGAATCCCGAGGACACGGAGCTGGCGGCGCGGATTCGGTCGTATGAGCTGGCGTATCAGATGCAGAGTTCGGCGGTGGAGGCGGTGGATCTGAATAAGGAGTCGGCCGCGACCCGGGCGCTGTATGGGCTGGATGAGAAGCCGACGGAGTATGTGGGTCGGCAGTGTTTGATGGCTCGGCGGCTGGTGGAGCGAGGGGTTCGGTTTGTGCAGATTTATTCGGGCGGCGGGAATTTTACCGAGAGCTGGGATGCGCACTTTGATCTGGAACTGAACCACGGGATGCACTGCGCGGAGACGGATAAGCCGATTGCGGGGCTGCTGACGGATTTGAAGAGTCGGGGGCTGCTGGATTCGACGCTGGTGATTTGGCACGGGGAGTTTGGCCGGATGCCGATTTCACAGCGGTTGAACGGGCGGGATCATAATCCGCAGGGGTTCTCGGTGTGGATGGCGGGTGGTGGTGTGAAGGGCGGGACGATTCACGGCGCGACGGATGAGTTTGGGCTGAATGCGGTGGAGAATCGGACGAGCGTGAATGATTTGCATGCGACGATTTTGCATTTGATGGGCATGAATCATGAGAAGCTGACGTATCCGTATAACGGTCGGAATATGCGGTTGACGGATGTTTCGGGGAGTGTGATTCGGGAGATTGTGGCGTAGGGGTGCGGTTTTGACGCCTGCCGATGTTGGTCGGATTGTTGTTATTCCAGGTCAGCGGTCAGGACAGCCTTGTATTCGTGGGCTGCGGGTTACCGTTTGGGATGTTCTGGACATGCTCGCCTCCGGGATGACGGAGGAGGAGATTCTGGCGGAGTTTCCGTATCTGGAGAAGGAGGACTTTCCGGCGGTTTGTGGATGGGTTTCGCAGGCGGGCAGGGAACGTTTCAGTCGGTGAAGTCTGACCGGCTTGGTTACTGGTGACAGGACTCGGTCCTCTTCCTGGTGCAGCCGGTTGAGTATTTCGGTTCTGATGTTCTCGAACTCCGGTGCAAGGTCCTGGATTGCCTTTCGGTATTCCGGTGCCTGCATCCATTGCTCGTGGAGGTCACTTATGCTGCTCATGAAAACGTCTCAGGCGGCGACCCGGGGTATGGCGTCGCGCACGATTGCAGCTTCGTCGAGACATTCCAAGTCGTAGTGGTTCTGCAGGTTGAGCCAGTACTGCGCGCTGGTTCCGAAGAAGCGGGCAAGTCGTGCTGCGGTGTCGGCGGTGATAGCGCGGCGCCGGTTGACGATCAGGCTGATGCGGTTCGCGGGGACGAGAATTGATTTCGCGAGCGAGGCAATGGTGAGCCCTTCGTCGCGGAGGTCCTCGCGCAGGATCTGGCCCGGGTGAATGGGCGGTAGCTTGATCTTAGTCACTCCAATCTGTCCTCCCTCCCGGGTCCCTGTCCACGCTCAAAGCCGCTTGCTCATGCGATTCAAAAAACTGGTAGGTCGACTTCCCATAGCTTGCCACAATTTCTTCTGGATCGGCACCTTCGGGGCACGGCACAATGTGTTTCTTCCCGTTGATCACAATCAATAGCACCGACATTTCTTACTCCCCTCTGGTCTCGGTCTTGGTCTCAAGGGCACCCGTCTTAGTGACAGTCTTCCTGTCGCCATGTGGACTCCCGATGTAGTGCTCAAAAAAATGATGAAAATGGTGCCGAAGACTCTCGTCGAGCGCACGGCTAGCTGAGGCTTTCCCCCAAACGTAACCGACAATTATGCCCAATATCGCTGCGACTAGAGTATCCATCAATTTTTCGACTCTACCTCATGGTGTCACAAATTACGCATTCGCTTCATTATCTGGTAAGCGGACTCACGCCTGCATCGGCACTACCTGGTATCGCTACAGGAGAAGTTGGTCGCTTCGTCGGGGCTTCCGATTCCTTTGTATCGGGCTACCTGCGGGTAGGGGCAGAGGGGGCGGGTTCTGGTGGTTTTTCCCTGTTCTATGTGGGCTCCGGTGATTACTTGCGGGGCCTGGCCTTTTTCTACCCAGTTCATGGTGGCGGTTAGCCAGTCGGCGGTTCCGCAGCCGGGGCCTCCGCTGCAGTGATACATGCCGGGGACCATGAAGACTCGGTAGAAGTCCCTTGTGGCTTCGTCCCCGAAGCGCTTGCTGACGTTTTCGTAGTATTCGATTCCGGGGTAGGGGTTGACCTGCTGGTCGGCCCAGCCGGAGTACTGGACGATCTTCGCTCCTCTGGTCTTGAGGGGCGTCAGGTCGGTGTTGGTGGCGTTGAGCTGGGCGGCGGCGCGGGTGATTTTGGGCAGGTCGGTGTCGAAGTTCAACTGGGTGAACTTCCAGTCGGGGCCGGGGGCGGGGTCCATGTAGGCTAACGCCAGCTGGCTTTCGGCTCGGGGCAGGACGGTCTTGTTGGGGGCGATCAGGTTGTCGGGCCAGACCGGTTCGGCTCCTACCGGATCTCCGGGGTAGAGGAGATCGCCCTTCGAGTTTCGGACTCCTCCGTAGATTTTGGTTAGCGCTCCGAGTTGGGCCTGGGTGAAGCAGTCAGCGCCGTCGGCTCCGGCGCAGCGTTTGAGGTCTTTGGCGGGGCTGAAGGTGCATTTGCGGGGATCGTCGATCAGGCCGTCTTTGAGGCCGTCGAGGGCGTCGCATTTCTCGTAGATCGCCTTCGTGAGGAGGGGGAGTTTGGCTTCGGGGATGGCTCCGTCGCCGGTCTGGGTCTGGCCGATCCAGAGGCGGCGCATGGAGTTGTAAGTGGTGACGAGGCTGGGGGCTCCGATGACGAGGCCGTCGAAGTCTTCGGGGAAACGCTGGGCTTCCTGGAGGCCCTGGCGCCCGCCGGTGGAGCAGCCGACCCAGTAGGAGTATTTCGGGGCGGCACCGTAGTAGGCCTGGATGATCTGTTTGGAGAGCACGGCGGTTTCGTGGACGGAGAGCCAGGCGAAGTCCAAGAGCTTGCGGCGGGCGTTGGGGTTTTGGGGCGTCTCCCAGGCGAAGGTGGCCAGTGGCTCTTTGGCGGCGTCGTGGCCGGTGTCGGTGGAAGAGGCGGCGAAGCCGAGGCGGAGGGCGGTGTCGACGGCTCCGAGGGAGATGGTGCCGGCGGTGCCGCCGTTGCCGACCATCTGGAAACGGTCGTTCCAGGTGGTGGGGAGTTTGAGGGCGAACTGGGCTTCGGGGAAGATGACACCGCGGACGTCGCAGTGTTCGGGGAGGTTGGGTTTGGTGGGGACGAGGGTGGCGGTGCGGATTTTGACGTCGTCACCGAAGGGGCGGGTGAGGAGGGCATCGCATTTCATCGTCGGCCCTGCGGCGTTTAGAGCTGCGGCGAGCGGTAAGGCGCAGAGGAGCAGGCGGTGAATTCGCATACGGGGTATCGTATCGCAGAAGTCGCCGTCTGCTGCCCGAATTACATTCGCCTGCGGATATTGGTCTGGTAGAGGTCGGTGAATTTGACTTTGATGTCTTCGCGGACTTTGCGGAAGACGGTCATGATTTCGTCGTCGGTGCCGGTGGCTTTGGCGGGGTCGGGGAAGGGGATGTGGAGGCGGGTGCCGACTTTGCCGCGGAAGTTGGGGCAGTCGCGGTCGGCTTCATCGCATACGGTGATGACGTAGTCGAAGGACTCGCCGAGGAACTGGCGGACGTTTTTGGGGGTGCCGGCGGAGATGTCGATGCCGATTTCCTGCATGGCGCGAACCGCGTAGGGGTTAATTCGGGGGGCGGGCGCGGTGCCGCCGGAGTAGACATCGAGGCGGGGATCGAGGGATTTCAGGATACCGGCGGTGATCTGGCTCCGGGCGGAGTTGCCGGTGCAGATGACTAGGATGCGGGGTTTGGTGAGTTTGGTGGTTTCGGCGGCGGGGAGAAGGGCTGCCGGGAGGAGGAGCAGGGCGAGAGAGGTGAGCGCGCGGCGGTTCATAGCGTATCGTCGATTGACGATAACACGCCGGGAGTGGGAATGTCATGCGGAATTTTGGGGGGCGTTTTAGAATTTAGAGACAACCTATGACACCGCAACAAATCGCCGAGCAGCTTGGCATCAAGTTTGAGAAGCAGCCTGTGACGTACCTGAACCTTTGTGTGAAGTCGGGGAACCAACTGATGACGTCGGGGCACGTGAGCACCCTGAAGGGCAAGCTGGGGGCCGGGGTGACGACTGAAGAGGGCTATGCGGCGGCGCGGGACTGCGTGGCGAAGATTCTGAATTCGGTTTGGAATGTGCACGGGACGCTGGACGGGCTGCGGGTGCTGAAGGTGCTGGGGTGCGTGAATTCGGCACCGGACTTTATTGAGCATCATTTGGTGATCAACGGGGCGTCGGATTTGCTGCATGAGATCTTCGGCAAGACGGGCGATGGGTACCATGCGCGGTCGGCACTGGGCTTTGCGGCGCTGCCGACGGGCGTGGCGGTGGAAGTGGAAGCGATTTTCGAAATTAAGGCCTAAAGTTTTTTGGGTCGCCCGCCGATCTGTTGGGCATGGCGATTGGCCGCTACATTTCGGTGCTGGTTTTGCTGGCTCTTCCTGCGTGGGCGGGTTCCATTGTCAGTACTTTTCAGGTGACGGCTCAGGATCCGGCGGGTGAGACGATTTCCGCGCGCGGCGTATTCACGATGGATCAGATCGCGGGGACGCTGAGTGTTCAGCTAACGAACCAGGTCACGGATGAACGGTCGGTGGGGCAGGCGATTACCGGGTTTTCCTTCGGGCTGACCAGCGGATTGGCTGATTTTAATGGTGCATTTGGGGACCAGATCCAGGTGGCTTCCAACGGGGTTGTCTCGGATCTGGGTCGCAATCCGCAGGCGACGTTATCCGACTGGCGGACGACGACTTCGGGGCGGACAGTTACGGTGACAGACCTTGGGAAAGGGCAGCCGAAGCTGTCGATTCTGGGTGCTGCGACCGATGGCGTCTACCGCAACGCGAACGGGTCCATAGCGGGAAACAAGGCGCACAACAGTTTCGTGAGTGAAGTGGCAACGTTCACATTTCGCGGGGTGACCGGGAACCTTGTGGCGGACAGTGTGCGGATCGGGTTTGGGACGGAGGGGACGAACTATGTGGTGGCGTCTCTGGTTCCCGAGATGGTGCCTTTTTCCAGTTCGATAAGTAATGTGGGGTTCGATAGTAGTGCACCGGAGCCGGGAACATGGTGTTTTGCGCTGGCCGGCCTGGGGTGGCTGGGGTATCGGCGAAGGCGTGGCCGCTGGCGGTCGCCCCCTATTCACTAAACTTTGAATATGCGAAAAGGCAGGGTTGAAGGCAAGGTCATCGTTGTTACCGGGGCGGCACAGGGGATTGGTTTCGAGTGTGCGCGGATGCTGGCGGCGGAGGGGGCGGAAGTCGTCCTTTCTGACGTGAAGGCGGATGCCGGTGAAGCGGCGGCGGCGAAGATTGTGGCGGCTGGGGATAAGGCGACATTTATCGCGGCGGATGTGACAAGCGAGGCCGCCTGTGCGCACCTGATGGATGAGACGGCGCGGCGGTTTGGGCGGATTGATGGTCTGTTCAACAACGCGGGCTGGTATCCGCGGGCGACTTTGGAAGAGACCACGACGGACATGTGGGAAGCGATTCAGCAGGTGAACCTGCGCGGACCGTTTTACTGCTGCAAGTACGCGGTGCCGCACATGCGGGCGGCCGGTGGCGGCAGCATCCTGAACATGGGGTCGATTAACGGCATCCAGGGGCTGCCGAATCTTGTGGCGTATTCGGCGGCGAAGGGTGGTTTGATGACGCTGACGAAGACGCTGGCGGGGGCGCTGGCTCCGGACCGGATCCGGGTGAATTACCTGATTCCGGGTTGGGTGCTGAGCGAAGGCGAGATTGCGTTACATGCCGGGAACGGGATTTCGCTGGAGCGGTTGCTGGCGGCGGGCGAAAAGCTCGCGCTGGGGCGGCATCAGATTCCGTCGGATTCGGGATATGCGGCGGTGTATCTGCTGTCGGATGAATCTCCGCAGGTGACCGGGGTCGTATTCAATGTGGATGCAGGTGGGAGTACGCTGCCGATTCCTCCGAGTGCCCCGTACAAGTTTTAGGGATTGAGTTCGAGCCAGCGTTTGTGTTCTTCGCTGACGCTGTAGTTGACCAGGTCGCGGTAGAGATTTTCGATGACCTCTCCGCTGAGGCCTGCAGCTTCGGCCCATTCGCGGCGGGTTTTCAGAACCGCGGCGACGCGGTCAGGGGCAGCTACGTTGCCAGAACTGGTCTTAAATTTTGCCGCGTTGCGAACGTAATCGACGCGCCGGGCGATGAGTGCCACGATCTCACGATCGATGGCGTCCATGCCGGCGCGGATTTCGTCGAGGCTGGCGCAGGCGTCGGGTGGGACCGGCATCTTACGCGCAGTGCTGTTTGAAGGCTTCGGTCAACATGCTGGCGATCTGGAAGGGGTCGCGCATTTCGACGTCGCGGCGATGGACGATGAAAACGGGCTTGCCGTCCTTGAACAGGGCCATGGACGGGGAACTGGGCGGAACGTCGCTCAGGATTCCGCGGAGATGGGCGACGGCTGCTTCGTCGGCTCCGGCGAAGACGGTGGCGGTGCGGTCGGGGCGGATGGCACCCTGGAGGGCCATGCCGATGCCGGGGCGCGCTTTGCCGGCGGCGCAACCACAGACGGAGTTGGTGATCATGAGAACCGTGCCGGGTTCAGCGAGAACGCGGTCCACGTCCTGCGGGGTGCGCGTTTCTTCGACGCCGTAGCGGGCCAGGTCCTGGCGCATGGGGGCGATGAGCATTTCTGAATAGGGCATTCCTTTATTGTCGCTGATTGGGCGGCGGGTACAACAGAGCTCCTGTTGTAGTTGACAATAGAGGCATGGCGAGGGGTCCGGAATGCACGGTGGTGGTCTGCACGCGCGGACGCCCGGTTGCGTTGGCCCGCTGCCTGGAGAGTCTGGCGGCGCAGACGTATCGCGAGTTTGAGGTTCTGGTTGTGGACAGCGCACCTTTGGATGCGGGGAACCGTGAGATCGTCGGGAGATTTGGGGCGCGTTATGTAGTGGAGCCCTTAGTTGGCCTGTCGCGGGCGCGAAATGCCGGACTTCGTTACTGCACCGGTGATTTCATTGCGTTTCTGGACGACGATTGCGTTGCTGCCGAGGGGTGGCTGGGGGCCTTGCTGGCTGAATTTGCCGAGCCTTCGGTGATGGCCGTGACGGGGAATATTCTGATGCCTGGGCCTGAGTTTGGGCCGGCGCGGGTTGCACTGGGCCAGGAGAATCCGGAGTGGTTTGAAATGGCCAATTTCGGGGGGATCGGCAGCGGCGGGAACATGGCGTTCCGGCGGGGTTTTGCGGGTTTCGACGAGAGACTCGGGCGCGGCGTGTTGTTGCCGGCGTGCGAAGAGAATCTGGCGTTCCACTCGGTGATTGACTCCGGAGGGCAAATTGTCTACACGCCCGAATCCGTGGTTTCACATCCTCACAAGACGGGAACGGCGGCGTTTCGCGCAAATTTCCGCAATGTAGCTTGTTCGGTGGCTTACTTCACGCTGCTGTGGGTGGAGACGAAGCACCGGGCGCGCGTTTTCCGTTACTGCCTGGGGGCGCTGGGGGGCAGACGGCGTTCGTGGCGGGCGGCGGGAAACGGGATCGCGATGGGGCGACAGTGGTGGACCCCGTTGGCGATATTGGCCGGGCCGTGGCTGTACCTGGCAGCGTCGTGGCAAGGGCGGGGAAAGGCCGTTCAGGGCGCGGTTCAGAGTATTCGGCGATCCGAGAGCAGCGTTTCGTAGAGTTCGGCCGTTTGTGCGGCCATGCGTTCGGGGGAGAAGTGCGTCCGGACTCTGGTTTGGGCGGCGTGGCCGAGGCCTGCGCGGAGGGCGGGGTTGCCGATGAGGGTGCGGAGGTCGGCGCTTAGGGTTTCGGGCGTGCTCAATAGGCCGGTTTCGTTGTGGAGGACGAGTTCGGGGAGTGCTCCGGAGTTGAAGGCCACGACCGGGAGGCCGTGGGCCATAGCTTCGAGAGCCGCAAGGCCAAAACCTTCGTTCGTGGCGGGCATGAGGAAGATGCTCCAACGGTGGAAGTGGGGTGTCAGGTCCGTTTGCCAGCCGAGGTATTTGACGTTGGGGGCGTCGGGGCGGAGGGGGCCTGCTCCGGCGATTTCGAGAGGCGCGGGGAGGTCGAGGTGGGGGAGGATTTCGAGGCCTTTGCCTTCGACGAGGCGGGTTGCCATGCCGATTATCGGGGGCTGCTCGGGATTTTGGGTGCCGGGGTGGGTTGGCAGGCCGGGGTAAATGACGGTGGCTTCGCGGGTTAGCTGGCGGGCAACGTAGTGGGAGACGGCGATGACTGCGTCGGCTCCGATGGTGGCGATTTCGGGGTTGGTGGCGTCTCCGTGGACGTGGACGATGAGGGGCGCGGAGATTTGGGCGCGGATGGCGCGGGCTCCGTGGTGCTGGTGGACAAGGTCGAAGTGGCGGGTGGCCATGGCGGCGGCGAAGGGGAGAGCGCCTTTGGGCCACTTGAAGGCTCGGGCTTCGATGCCCTGGGAGATGAAGGTATCTACGAGGGGGCCGTGGGGGCCGAGGAACCATACGGTGAGGCGGTAGAGGTCGGGGTCGAGGTGCGCCGCCAGGGTTTGGACGATGCGCGCGAGGCTGGTGCCTTCGGGTTGGGCGGTACCGAGGATGTGGAGGATTTCGCGGGGTTTCATGGGTGGAGGGGGCTCACCCGGGCTGGCCGCTTGCTTGACCACCGGCCGTAGTGCAGAACCGTGCCGGGGTGGGGATAAGCAGGACGAGTGTGCAAAACCGATCCCGCGGTTCGGTACGGCTTTGGTGGACGGGGCGTCACAGGTGTTTCCTCAGGCGGCGGAGCTGGTGGGCCAGCCAGGATTTGGCTTCGTTGAGGGGGCTTCGTCCGTACTTTAGGCGGAGGCGGAGGTCGAGGAGGGTGTCTCCGGGCTGGACCATGGTGCGGCGGAGGCGGTGGGGGGCGGTAGTGAGGTCGTTGAGGCCTTCGTCGCAGGTGAAGGCGAGGGGGAAGTGGCGGGCGACGACTTCGCAGACTTCCGGGGTGTATTCGCCCCAGGGGTAGGCGAAGGCGGTCGGGTGGTTGAGGTCGTGGGCGCAGCCTCCGACCTCGTCTTCGAGGGCTTCGGGAGGGAGGGTTCGGAGATCGGCGTGGGTTCGGGTATGGCCTCCGATTTCGATGCCTTGCTTCGTCAGGTCGGCGAGCTGGTCGGGGGTGAGGACAGGGCGTCCCTCCCAGATGGTGAGTTGGGTGATGGCGAAGACGGCGGATTTGACCGGAGGCGCGGTGAGGGCGTCGTCAAAGGTGATCAGGACGGGCTTCGGGGGGAGGGGGACAGCCTTGTCGAGCCAGGCGAGCCATTCGGATGGCGTGATGGGGGTGTAGTGGTGTTCTTCGAGCCAGCGGAGTTGGCTGCGGAAGGCTTCGGGGGAGATGGTGAGCGAGTGGAGCTCGGGGTTGGGGTGAGGTTCTCCGATGTGGTGGTAGAGGAGGACGGGGAGTTTGGGGCCGAGGAGGGCTTTTAGCTGCGGGCGGCCTCCGGCTTCGGCGAGGCAGCCCTGGAGCCATGCCGAGGGTCGGCGGCGTGTGTGGAGGGGGAGGTGGCCGCGGTATTTGGGGTAGTGTCGGGCGAGGCGGATGGCGGCTCGGCCGTGGGCGGCTTCGTCGCGTTGGGCGCGGTCCTCGTGGGTTACGTGGGCTTCGGGGGCGTAACGGAATTCGGCTCCGGCGGCCCAGAGGCGGAAACCGAGGTCGATGTCTTCGCCGCAACGGGGGAAGGTGGTTTCGTCGAAGCCTCCGGTTTGGTGGAAGAGGCTTCGGGCGAGGGAGCAATTGGGGCCAAGCCAGGCATCGTCGGGCCAGCAGGGGGCGGGGTTTTGGGCAAGGCGCTGGTAGTACGGGGCGAGGCGGGGATCGAGGGTTTGGCCGAAGACAACGCGGTTGGGGGCCTGGTGTTCCAGGTGGCGGCGGAGTAGGTCGGGGGGGGCGACCATGTCGTCATCGAGGAAGAGCAGGGTGGGGGCCTGGGCGAGGTTGGCTCCGGCGTTGCGGGCGGCGGACTGGCCCTGGTTTTGGGGGAGTTCGAGCCATTGAACGGAGGCGTCGGGGCGGGGTTCGGGGCCATCGGCTACGACGATGATTTCGAAGTCGGCGGCGGGGAGGTCCTGTTGGGCGAGAGAGGCGAGACAGCGGCGAAGGGGCTCGGGGCGATGGTGGGTGGGGATGACGACCGAGAGCTTCATGATCGCTTCCGGAAGAGGGTGATGGCGAAGTCGGGGGTGAGGTCCTGAGCGACTTCAGTGAGGTCGGGGTGCTGGCCGACGAGCTGGTTGATGCGGCGGCCACGGGGCATCAGGGGCCACCAGAAAGCCTCCTCGGCAGGTTGGGCGGCTCGGGTGGATTCGAGGAGGAGGTAGCCGCCGGGGGCGAGGGCACGGCCAAGTTTGCGGATGACGTGGCGGAGGGTTTTGGCGTCCGGGAAGTACTCGAGGATACCGGTGGCGACGATGAGGTCGCAGTTTTTGGCGAGATCGGCGGTGCGGAGGTCTCCGAGTTCGAAGGTTACGGTGGGGGCCCAGGCGATGCGGGCGCGCGCTCGCTGGAGGGCGAGTTCGGAGACGTCGAGGACGCTGAGTTCGCTGGAGATTTCGACGAGGGACTGGGTGAAGCGGCCTTCGGCACAGCCAATTTCGAGGGTTCGGGGGAAGTGCCGGGCGACGCTCGCGAGGAGCGTGAGCTGGCGCTGGAAACGGTCGAGTTCGAGGGGGCTGGAGTCGTAGTGCCAGGGGTCGTGGCGGCGCTCGAAATCGGCATTGGCGGATTCGGGCGTGGCGAGGGTTCGCTTCAGCTCGATGGCGAAATAAAGGGCGCTGCGGAGGGGGGCGATGTGGCGCAGACCGCGCCAGAGGCTGCTGGAACGGAACTGGTCCCACAGGCCGGGCATGGGCGGTTTACCAGTGCCAGAAAGTGCGGACGCCGAGCCAGGCGAGGGCGATGAGCCAGCCTCCGAGGGCTTCGTATTCGCGGTTCTTGCGGTATTGCGCGAAGGAGAAGTTGTCTTCGCCGAGGCCTTCGGTGGGGACACCGGGGACGAG
>CANIHR010000076.1 GCA_947467185.1 Bryobacterales bacterium | reverse complement strand
CGCCGACGGCGACAGAGCCTGGAGCAGCGTAGACGCGGGAGGTGGCGGTGTAGGGCCCACCCTTCAGGCGCTCGTCAATCAGCCTCGCGTACTGGATGTAGAAATACACAAAGACACCGCCCGCCACGAGGAAGGTAAGGAGAAAGAGCGCGGTGAGAGCTTTGCCGACGGGGTGGAGGAAAAAGCGGACGAGGAGCGCGTTGTTTGGAACGCGCACTTTTCTGCCGCTGCCACCGGATTCGGGCAGAGAGCGTTTCGCAGATTTACCGGCTGAGCGGTCCACGGCCATAGCTACAGGATACCGGGAGGGGATGCCTTACTTCGGGGCGGCCGGAAGGGGGGTCCGTGCCGAGGGGTGGAAATGCAGATCGACCTGATAGAGGCCCAGATTTTTGCGGACGATGTATTTGACCTGGACGTCGAGGGCCTGGGAGTTGCGGGTGATTTTGATGTCTCCAGCGAGAGCGGTGACGTCGAAGGTGCGGGCTTCTGCGATGAGTTTCTGGCGGAGAACGTCTTCCGTGTCGGAGGCAGAAGCGGTGACGAGGGTTTTCACTTTCCCGGTAAGGCGGTAATTGGTGATGTAAACGGGGGCGAGCGCGAGGAGCACGGCGACCAGGCTGCCGAGGACGGCGAAACCGGTGATGGTGCGCCAGAGGGGCAGGCGGATTTCAGGGGCGGCTGTAGCGGTCAACGATCCTCATCCTTGCCGGCGGGGGCGGCGAAAAGTTCGCTCCAGATGTCACCGTGTTCTTTCCAGCCGGGCGGCACGGAGCCGGTGATCTGCAGTTCCTCGATATTCAGGGTACCGTGGCCGAACGGGCAGATGTACTCCATTTGGGGGCGGCCGAGGCGGAGCATGTGCGACCAGGAGCCGGTTTCGACGGGCATCAGAAGACGGCGAAGGCAGGTGCGGCAGCGGTAGCGCTGGTCCCAGAAGACGAGGTAGCAAAGACCGTAGGAGAGCAGGAACCAGAGTCCGGCGAGCGTGGTGTAGCCCAGATCGAAGATGAACTGGTAGCGATTCAGGTGAAGAAACGGGGTACGTGGCAGCCAGAAGAGGTTCATAAACCAGAGCAGGCTGCCGGAAACGAGGGCGGCGGCGGCGAGCTTGAGGAGCAGGTAGCCCCAGTACATGGCGTGCGAGCGGATCTGAGTCTGCTTATCGGCCCAACTCATTTGGGGTTCGCCTCTGCATTCAATATACGGCAAAGCCTGGTTGGCGGGTTCATCGTTTCAGGGCTTTTTCATTTTGTTTGACTAAACTGATAGTGCTTGCGAACTTTTATTCTTCTCTTTCTTGCCTCGCTGACGGCAGCGGCTCAAACTGCGACTTTGACAGGCCAGGTGACGGACCCTTCGGGCGCGGTGGTACCGGGGGCCGCGGTGGTCATCAGCCGTGGCGCGGAGGTGCGGAAGATTGAGGCGGCGGGCAACGGGCAGTATGCTGTCGCGGGACTGGCTGAGGGCGAGTACCTGGTTTCGGCAGCGGCGGCACAGTTATCGATGAAGCCGGTCGGCGTGACGATGCGGGCGGGGTCGGCAACGACACTGAATCTGCGACTGAATGTGGCCGGAGCGACGCAGCAGGTGACAGTGACCGCGGACGGGCCTGCGGAATTGAGTACGGAGGCTTCGGCCAATGCCAGCGCTACGGTACTGCAGGGGCAGGATCTGGAGGCACTGGCTGACGATCCGGAAGATTTGCAGTCAGATCTGGAAGCGTTGGCGGGACCCACGGCGGGGCCGGGCGGGTCGTCGATATTTGTGGACGGGTTCAGCGGGGGGCAGTTGCCGGCGAAGGCTTCGATTCGTGAGGTGCGGGTAAATTCGAACCCGTTTTCGCCTGAGTACGACCAGTTGGGATTTGGACGCATTGAAATTTTCACGAAACCGGGGACTGACAAGTTCCACGGCAACATCGGGTACAACGTGGCGACGGATAAGTGGAACGCGCGGAATCCGTACTCGGCACGGAAGGCGCCGCTGAAGCTGAATGAGTTTCAGAACGACATCAGCGGGCGGCTGAGTTCGAAAGCGTCGTACACGCTGGTGCTGGAACGGCACATGGTGGACAACGGGTCGATTATGAACGCCGTGACGCTGGACCCGACGACTTTGGCGACTGTTGCGGTGAACGATTTCGTGGTGACACCGCAGAGGCGTTGGGCAGTTTCACCGAAGGTTGACATGCAACTTACCGCAAACAACACAATGGCGGTACGGTGGAACCGGACAGCTTCGAAGATCACGGATTCGGGGATTGGCGGGTTTGAACTGGCGTCGAGGGGACGGACGGCGGATCGAGTCTTTGAACTGATCCAGGCAACCGAGACCTTTGTGCGCGGCACGACCGTGAATGAGCTGCGGTATCAGCTTTCGCGGCACGATTCGAAGAATACGGCGAATCTGGTGGCTCCGGCACTGATCGTTTCGGGATCATTTAACAGCGGCGGGGCTTCGGCGGCGAAGTCGTCGGATCTGTATGACGCGCATGAGATCCACGACTATGTTTCGCTGGTTCGCGGACGGCATTTCTGGCGGTCCGGGTTCCGGCTGCGGTTCGCATCGGAGGATTCGAATCTGCCTTCGGGCTTTAATGGCTCGTTTTCGTTTGCGGGTGGGAACGCGCCGCAACTGAACGCGTTGAACCAGCCGGTGCTGGATGCGACCGGTCAGCCGGTTGTGGTGCGGATTTCGTCGCTGGAGCAGTACCGGCGGACGCTGTTGTTCCAGAAGCAGGGTTTGCCGGCGGCGCAGGTACGGGCACTGGGCGGCGGGGCTTCGCAGTATTCGGTGGCAGCGGGGCAGGCGGAATTTCGGACGACGCAGACGGATGTGGGGCTCTTTGTGGGTGACGACTGGAAGCTGCGACCGAACCTGACACTGAATCTGGGCCTGCGCTACGAGACGCAGACTAATATTCACGACCGGTCGGATTTCGCACCGCGACTGGCGCTGGCGTGGGCACCAGGGAGCACGGCGAAGAAACAGGGCAAGACGGTGATCCGAGCCGGCGCCGGGTTCTTCTATGAGCGGTTTTCGCTGGGGTATACGCTGTCAGCTCAGCGATATGCGGACAACAGGCAGTTGCACTACGTGATTTCGCAACCGGATTTCTACCCGAATCCACCGTCAGTGGCGAGTCTGGGCGCGAACATTCTGACGCAGACGTCTCTGCTGGTGGATTCGAAGCTGCGAACGCCCCTTATTGTTCAAACGGCGGTAACGATCGAGCGGCAATTGCCGGGAAACACGACCTTCGCGGCGACGTATACGAATACGCACGGGGACCACAGCTATCGATCCACAGCGATCAATGCGCCGCTGGCTTCGGGAGCGCTTCCCTACCCCGGGCGCGGGCCGATTTTCCTGATCGGGTCGAGCGGGATTTACAACCAGAATCAGGTGCGGTCGAACTTCAACACGAAGGTGACCTCGATGGTTTCGATGTTCGGAAACTACACGTGGAGCAAGGCGAAGAGCAGTTCGGACGGGGTGGGGACCTACCCGGCAAATCCGGCCAACTATGCGGGCGAGTATGCTGCCGCGGCGAACGATATCAGGCACCGGGGACAGTTTGGCGGGACGTTGACGATGCGCTGGAATATCCGGCTGAATCCACTGTTCACAGCGCAGTCAGGAGCGCCGTTCAACATCACGACGGGACAGGACCCCTACGGCACGACGCTGTTTAACGCGCGTCCGGCACTGGCAACATCGCCAGGCAAGGCAGGTGTGATTCAGACGCCCTATGGGCTGCTGGATCCGAATCCTGCCCCGGGGCAGGCGCTGATTGCACGAAATTCGGGGCGTGGTCCGAGTATTCTGGCATTCAATCTGCGGGTGGCCCGGACGTGGCGCTTTGGGGCGGCGGAAGAGGGCAGCTCACCGGCAAAGTCGATGAGTTCGGGCCCGGGTGGGCTGTTTGGAGGCGCGACGCAGGCCCGGAAGTACAGCCTGACGGCGTCAATGTCGGCCCGGAATATTCTGAACCGGAATAATCCTGGAGCGATTATCGGGAACCTGTCGTCACCGCTGTTCGGACGGGCGAATGAGATGTTTGGTGGGTCGAACGGTGAAGGATTTTCAGAGAACGCCAACAACCGGCGTCTGGAGCTTCAGATGCGTTTTTCGTGGTGAGCGGCGGGAACCTGTTCGGCGCGGTGCCGGTAGAGGGTCAGGTCGGGGACTGAAGCGACACGGTCTTCGTCGAGGATGCCATCAAGGAAGCCGTTGAGGCGGGTGGCAGTGTCGCGGGGATGGTAGACGCAGTCGCGGTAGTTTACATCGAGGATCTGGAATTCCGGCCGGCGAGCCAGGGTGGCAAGGACGTCCGCCAGATCGGACGCGAAGGCGTTGGCGAGACGGTCGGGTGGGAGAGTCGCGCCGGGCGAGGCCAGGCGGCGGAGCATGACGGCCTGGCTGGAAAGGACCTCTTCGGGGTCGCGGCGCATCAGGATGACGCGGTACCGATAACCAGCGGGCAGGTAGCGGAGTTGGGCGTAGATGACCTTAACGGCGAGGCCGGGGGCGCGCTCAACCCAGGAACAGTCGTGGCGGGTTCGCTTGACGGGTTCGAACTCGTAGTAGCCCTTGGGATTATCTTCGTCGGGAACGCGTGCACCATCGGTCAGGGGCTGGAGGCCGCCGGCATCCAGCATCTGCATCATGAGTGAAGTTCCGGAACGCGGGAGGCCCGAAACGATGGTGATAAAGCGCGGTGCTGACATCAGGCGTGAAAGAGATTCCTGAGGAGAAAGAATAGATTTGCGGGCCGTTCCGCCAAACGCCTCATGAAGTAGGGATACCATGCCTCCCCGAAGGGAATGTAGAGGCGGAGGCGGTAACCCTCTGCGATGAGCTGTTTCTGGAGGTCGCGGCGGATGCCGTAGAGCATCTGGAATTCGAAGTTGGCGGGGTCGAGTTTGTTGGCGGAGACGAACTGGCACAGTTGCAGGATCAGGGCTTCGTCGTGGGTGGCGAGCGCGGGATACGTACCGATGAGAAGCAGGGTCTGCGCGAGGTTGAGGTACGCGGTATCGACGTCGGACTTGTGCTCGAAGGCGACATCGGGTTCTTCGAGATAGGCCCCTTTGCAGAGGCGGACACGGATGCCCTGTTCACAAAGCGTGGCGACATCGGCCGGACTGCGACGGAGATAGGCCTGGATTACGGTGCCGCAACCCGAAAAGCGCCGGTGGAGGTGACTTACGATGTCGAGGGTCTGCTGCGTGTACTGGCTGGCCTCCATGTCGAGGCGGACAAAGCCACTGAATTTGGCGGCGGTTTCAACGACGGCGGCGACGTTGGCTTCGCAGGCTTCCGGGGAGAGATCGAGGCCGAACTGGGTTAGCTTCAGGGAGACGTTGGGTTCGAGGCCGGCGGCATTGAGCGCGTGCAGCATTCGAAGGTAGGTGTCGCGGCAGGCGGCCGCCTGATCGAGGGAGGTGACACTTTCGCCAAGATAGTCGAGGGTAGTGGCAAGGCCATCGGCGCGGACGTGGCGGCAGACGGCGAGAGCCTGATCGAGAGTGGAACCGGCCACGAAGCGGTGCGCGAGTCGCTGAGTGGAGGACGAGGATTCCACCCAGCGCCGAAGCGCGGGCTGGCGGGCCAAAAACAGCAGGGTGCGGCGAAGCATCCGCTTCAATAGTAGCTGGAATTGGGGAGGAATGGCGGAGGGGGATCAGGACACGAAAGCGAGGATACGGGTGACGGGTTTGAAGCCGAGCCGGTGGTAGACGCCGAGGCCCATGGCGGTGGATTGGAGGACGAGCGGGAGGTCGCCGTGGCGCTGGCGGGCATCGGCCGCAACATGGCGGGTGATAGCTTCGGCGATGCCTTTGCCGCGGTGGGCGGGCACGGTGGCGATGTTGTACAGGCCGATGGCACCACAATACGGGACGGTGGCGGCGGTAGCGATGGCTTCTCCGTCGAGAAAAGCCAGCCAACATTCGAATTCCTGGCTGGAGATGACACGGGGTTCGAAGACTTCAGCGAACCAGTGCGGCGGCACACGGAAACAGAGCGAGCCGATGTTGCGGAAAAGTTCGAGGTCCTCGGGTGTGGAGACGCGGCGGACGTCCAGGCGGGGGAGCGGGTTTTCGGGACGGGGAAGGTCGTGGGCGAGCATGCCGGGGTGTTCGGCGGCGATGCGAAGGCCGTACGCGGCGCAGACTTTGGAGAGACGGCGGCGGGCTGTCCAGTTGAGCCAGTCCTCGCAAACCCAGAGGGACCAGGAGCGACGGGTGGTGCGGAAATGTTGGGTCGCAAGTTCCAGGCGGGATTCGAGTTCGGAGACGCCTTCAATATGTGAGGAAAAGAACGCTGCGTTAAACATCTGAAAACGCACGCCCAGCGACGCGATGGTAACGCCTGGAAGCTCCAGCAGGCCGGCATTTTCCCGTCCGGCGGCCAGCGCGCGGAAAGATTGCCTCAAATTCTCTTCGACGGGATGAAAGTCCATAGGGGGGACAGGATATGATGCAAGACTATGGCATCATCCTCGTCCAAGGCAAATCAGGCCCTGCAGCGCCCGACCAAAGTCCGTTACATCGTTGTAGTCTTCGCCGTTGTGCTCGCGATCATCACGTACATTGATCGCGTGGCTCTGGGTCAGGCGGCTCCTCAGATCTCGAAAGACCTGGGGCTGAGCAAAACCGAAATGGGTTGGGTGTTTTCGTTCTTCCTGACGGCTTACGCTTTGTTTGAAATTCCCAGCGGTTTCCTGGGCGACCGCCTGGGGGCACGGACAGTGCTGATGCGCATTGTCGTCTCGTGGTCGGTGTTTGTGGCGGCGACGGGGCAGGCATTCAACTGGATTTCGCTGCTGATTGTGCAGACGCTGTTTGGCGCGGGTGAAGCGGGCGCGTTCCCGAATATCGCGAAGGCGTTTTCGGTTTGGTTGCCGGCAGAAGAACGGGTGAGGGCGCAGGGCATTGTCTGGCTGAGCGCACGGTGGGGCGGCGCGTTTACTCCGTTGCTGGTCTTCGGAATTTTGAAGATGGTGAGCTGGCGGGTCGCCTTCACGATCTTTGGTCTGCTGGGTGCGATCTGGGCGGTGTTCTTCTATCGCTGGTTCCGCGATCGTCCGTCGGATAACCCAAAGGTAAACGAGGCGGAGCGGGAACTGCTGAAGTACAACCACGTGGGCGGGCACGGTTCGGTGCCGTGGGCAAAGTTCGCGGCGTCGAAGCAGGTTTGGCTGCTGGGCGCTCAGTATTTCTGCCTTTCCTACAGCTGGTACTTCTCCATCACGTGGCTGCCGACATATCTGCGTGAAGCGCGGCACATGGACCCGAAGGACAGTCTTTTCCCGATTCTGGCCGGGCTGCCGTTGTTCCTGGGCGGCATTGGTTGCTTTGTGTCCGGCTTTATCGCCAAGCCTCTGACGAAGATGCTGGGCAGCACGCGGTCGGCACGGCGGGCTCTGGGTTGTGGCGGCTTCCTGCTGGCGAGCAGCCTGATTGTGCTCTCGACGTTCCTGGAAAACCCCATTCCGGCCGTGATTGCGCTGGCGTTTGCCAGCTTCTCGAACGATCTGGTGATGCCTGGCTCGTGGGGCGCCTGTATGGACGTGGGCGGCAAGTATGCCGGTACGCTCTCGGGCACTATGAACATGATGGGCAACCTGGGCGGCGCGGTCGCGTCGGCGCTGGCTCCGTACATTCTGGGCTGGGCCGGGGGCAACTGGAATATCGTGCTCTATGTGGCTGCCGGCGTTTACTTTACCGGGACGTTCTTCTGGCTGACAGTGGATCCGGTTACTCCGCTGGAACCTGCGGAAGCTCACGCGTAAAGTTCCTGGCGGGTCTGTGCGCTAATGAAGGAATGGCATGGACCCGCATCGCCTCGCGGAAAGAGCTTCCGCCGGGGACATTGATTGAGGTAGAGCACCAGGGCCGCTACATTGCTGTTTGCAACGTGGAGGGCGAGGTGCGGGCGCTGGACGGGAATTGTCCGCACGCCGGTGGGCCGTTGGGCGAGGGTGCGCTGAACGGCGAGTTCGTGACTTGTCCGTGGCACATGTGGGATTTCCATTCGCAGACGGGTGCCTGTTCGTTCAATGAACGGGTGAAGGTGACGGTGTATCCCGTGAAAGTGGAAGGGGACGCCGTGCTGGCGGAACTGCCGAATGCCTGAGTTACCTGAAGTAGAAACAGTCGTACGGTCATTGCGTCCGGCGGTGGTGGGGCGGTTGATCCGGAATGCCGAGTTTGGCACTTCTCGCGTGATGCGGGGGATGCCTGCGGACACCGCGGAACAACTGCGGGGCCAGAAGATTCTGGCCGTGGAGCGGTACGGGAAATTCATCGCGGTTCGGCTGGACCGGGGCTGCCTTGTGGTGCATCTGGGCATGACCGGCAAGTTGCTGGTGGATTCCGAGACGACGAAGTGGACACACGCCGTGCTCACCCTGGATCAGGGAACGGTGCTGTATGACGATCCGCGGCAGTTCGGGCGGATCGAGTACGGGCCTGATATTCCGGAGCGCGTGGCGGGGCTGGGACCGGAGCCGCTGGAAGTGACGGCGGAGGAGTTCGGGCGGCGACTGAAGGAGAAGAGATCTCCGATCAAAGCGGTGCTGCTGAATCAGGCGGTGGTGCGGGGCGTCGGAAATATCTATGCCGATGAGGCGCTGTTCCGTGCGGGGATTCGTCCGAAAAAACTGGCGGCGGGGCTGAAGAAGGACGCTGTGGCACGGTTGCATGCCGCCATGCAGGAAGTGCTGCGAGAGGCGATTGAGAGCCGGGGATCGTCCGTGTCGAATTATGTGGACGCCGAGGGCAGGCAGGGCAGCTTTCAGAATTCACATCGGGTGTATCAGCGGACGGGCGAACCTTGTGTGACTTGCGGGACAGCGATTGTGAAGATTGTGGTGGGGCAGCGCAGTACCCACTATTGTCCGAAGTGCCAGAAGTAGGGGAGACCGCCTTAGTCGTAACGTTCGTAGATGATGCGCTTACGGTCAACGCCGAGGGCTTTCAGCCGGGCACGGAGTTCATCGACCATCTCGCGGAGACCGCAGATGTAGATATCGAGGTCGCGGCGGTCGCCGAGGGCTTCGAGGACGTGGTCGTGGACACGGCCGGTGCGGCCTCTCCAGTTGGCTCCGGGGCGCGTCAGGGTGGGCTGGTACTCAAAGTTCGGGTTGGTGAGCGCCAGGTGCTGCCATTCGTCGTCGTAGAGCAGGGTGTCCTCATAGCGGACCCCGAAGATGAGCGTGAAGTGCGCGGGTGGCGGAGTGGCGAGCATGGCGCGGAAGGGCGCGATGCCGGTGCCGGTGGCGACGAGGATGGACTCGGTGGGCGGCTTGCGGAGAACGAAGGTTCCGAGGACGGCTTTGAGATCGACCGTATCGCCGCGCTGCATGCTGAACAAGAACGGGGTAAAGCGGCCTTCGGGGACGAGGTTGGCGCAGAGGGCGAAGCGGTTGGCTTCGGGCGCGGAGGCGATGGAGTAGGCCCGGGTAATTTCTCCGTCTTCGAGTTGCTTCACCAGGGAGACGAACTGGCCTGGCTCGTAGTGGAATTCCCCGCCCTCGGCTTCAAAGACGAAGTGGCGGGTTCCGGGGGCCAGTTCGTGCGATTCGACCAAACGGGCAGTCATTGCTTGATTCATCAGGCAGCCGCCTCCGCGCGCTCTACCAGAATGCGGCTGAGGGCCGGGTGGCCATCGAGCGGCGGCGTGATACGGATTTTGATGCCGTACTGCTGTTCCAGTTCGGTGGCGATGGCGGGCAAGTCGCGGCGGAGGTGGATGCCGAGAGTCAGGAAGTAGGGCAGGACGACGATTTCCTGGATACCGGCAGCTACCAGCTTTTCAACGGCTTCGCCAAGCAGGGGCGCGACCTCCAGAAACGCGGTGTCCCAGTGTGCCCAGCCAGCCTGTTCGGCAGCTCCGGCTGCGACGCGGCGAACCGCGTCATTGGCGGCGGCGACGCTGGAGCCGTGCCCGAAAACTACAAAACCTGTGGCCATGTTTAGAGGATGACTTTCGGGGCTTCTTCGGATGCAGGAGTTTCGGCTGACGTTTCGGCGGGAAGCGGCATGCGGAAGCCGTGGATGAAGTCGAGGAAGGCGCGGCTGAGGCGACGGCCGTTGTTGTTGGCGAATTCGAGGCGCTGCAGGAAGACGATCATTTTGAGGATGTCGCGGTCGTCGGTCTGCAGCTTGCCGGTGGCTTCCATCTCGAGGTTGCGGAAGACGTCGATACCTTTTTCTAGACCTTCGCGGATGGCGGTCGCGTAAGGATTCACGCCGGCGGTATCGACGATGAGGCCGGAATCGGCGGCGCGGTACTTGCGGATGGTGGCTTCGAGGGCTTCGCGAGCGTCGTAGTCGGTGGCTTTGCCGGAGCGGATGGCGGCGTCGGCGACAGCGGTGGCGATGAGCGCGAGGGGGATCTGGAACTGTTCGAGGAAGGCGTCGGTGATTTTGACGTCCATGTTCGGCGCCTTGCTCATGTCGAAGTCGAGGGCCGCTTTTTCGTGCCGGTGCGCGGTGTGGAGGTGCTCACAGGTGAGGGGGCAATCGACGGTGTCTTCGCGGCCGGTAGCGCAGCAGGTGGTGCAGATTAGGGCTTCTTTTGCGGGACAGGCACGCTTCGGTTTACGAGTATTACAGATGGCGCAATTCACTTGTCTCTCAGTATAAGAAGGCGGCGTGCGCTGCGCGGGGGCGTTAGAGACAATGGGGAGAATGCGCACCAACCTGTTTATCAAGGTCGTGGTTGAACACGATTCGACCGAGAAGCCAGAGAAGCTGGGCAAGGAACTTTGCCGCAATCTGGAGAAGTTTTTTGTGGTCCGGACGGCCGAGTTGTCGAGCTACGCGCCGGTTGAGGACTAAAAGAGGAAGTAGACGGAGCCGAAGTACTTTTCGTAGGTCTTGAAGAAGTAGCGGTCCGTCATGCCGGCGATGAAATCGCAGACGGCGCGTTCGAGGGGTAGAGGGGCGTCCTCATCCTGCGGTGGCAGGAGTTCCGGATGGTCCATCAGGTGAAGGAACATCCGGGTCAGTCGCTCGATGGAGGCCTGACGGTCAGCGCTTAGGGTTGGTGACGAGTAGACGTTCGCATGCAGGCAGCGCTTCATCAGGCGGCTGGTCTCGGCGGCTTCGGGCGTGAACCGAACGATACGGTCAGGGTAGGCACGGACATCGTCCGCACTGCCGAGCGCGATGGAACGGGCGGTATCGACCGTACCTTCAATCAGCCCGGAGACCAGGTGCTCCACCAGATGGCGGACGGCTTCCTGGAAACGTTCGTGGTCTGTAGCGCCGGGGAACTGAGTTTCGACGGTATCGACAATATTGGCCCAGGCGGGAACTTCTTCGGCAGCTTTTTCCACCGTGATGAGGCCGGCATTCCAGGCGTCGTCGAGGTCGGCCGTGTTGTAGGCGATCTCATCGGCGAGGTCAATAATCTGGGCTTCGAGGGGTGGACGGAAGCCAGGGAGAGAGGCATCGCCGGTGGGGCTGTCGCCGGGTTCGATGTCGCGGGAGTGCTTCAGAATGCCTTCGCGAACTTCAAAGCTGAGGTTCAGGCCGGGAAAGCGGGGGTAACGGCGCTCGACGGAGTCGAGTACCCGCAGGGACTGGGCGTTGTGGTCGAAACGCTGCCCGTGACGGCGCATCATGTCATCGAGCGCGGACTCGCCGGCGTGGGCGAAGGGCGGGTGGCCGACGTCGTGAGCGAGCGCGAGGGATTCGGTTAAATCCTCGTCGAGCTGCAGGACGTTGGCGATGGTGCGGGCAATCTGCGAAACCTCAATAGTGTGGGTCAGGCGATTGCGGAAATGGTCAGAGACTTCAGGCGCGAAGACCTGCGTCTTGTTTTCCAGCCGGCGGAAGGCGCGGGAATGGATAATGCGATCCCGGTCGCGCTGAAAGACGTTGCGATAGGGATGTTCGGCTTCGGGATAACGGCGCCCGCGCGAGGACGCGACGGGGAAGCGCAGATGCTCAAGCATGGGAGGTCGCGCCGGAGCGCGGCGAAACTACTGCGGAGGCAGTTCGCCGAGAGCCTGAACCGCGACCTGGCTGATTTCCGACTTGGATTCGGCCATCGCGATCAGGAGCTTGCGGGCTTCCGCCGGGTCTTTCGCAGCAATGCCGCGGGCCAGGGCGAAATTCGCCTGATTCTTCGAGACCATGGCGGTGGGATTATCGGCCAGTTCCTTCAGGAGCTTTTTGGCTTCGTCGGTCTTGTCTTCGGCGAAGGCAATCTGGGCGAGGGCGAGACGTGCCATGGAGGCGTATTCCGCGCCACCACCGCTAATGACGTCTTCGAACTTCTTCCGGGCGTCAGCGAGCTTGCCATTGTCCACGTCGAGGGAACCCAGCGCGTATTCCGCGATGTAACCTTCAGCGGAACCGGCGTGGTCGGTGGAGAGCTTCGTGTAAGCCTTAATGACGGCTTCCTTCTTCGCCGCTTCCGAGGGGAAGCTGGGGCCACCACCCTGAGCCGCGCCAACGGGAGCGCTCTGGGTCTGGATGGCGTCGCCGAGAGCCTGCTGGCGAACACCGGCTGTGTAGTCACGGTAGTAAACCGTGAGACCCACGACGAGGGCTACGGCAAGAATCGCGCCACCATACTTAGTGATCTGGCTTTTATGGCTGGAAACGTTCGTAAAGACTTCGTCGAGCGAAGGCGCAACCGTATCGTGCTTCAATTCTTTGCGCGAAAGATGATCTGACACAAGGACCTCTGGAGAAAGTAACCCCTAATTTTAGCATGCGGAGGAGGTGTGGCCGACACGGCGCACCCGATATGATAGTCAGGCTCATGCAAACTATCAGGCCAACCCGCGTCCGGCATGTCGTTTTATGGCTGACAGTGGCCGCGTACATGATCACCTATATGGATCGGGTGGTGATCTCGGCCGCGGTGCCGTCGATTCAGAAGGAATTCGGCTTCTCGATTGTGACGATGGGCTGGATTCTGGGGTCGTTCCGGTGGGCTTATTCGATCTTCCAGATTCCGGGCGGCTGGCTGGGCGACAAACTGGGGCCGCGCCGGGCGCTGACGTGGATTGTGGCATGGTGGTCGATTTTCTGCTCGGCCACGGCGGGTATGTGGAATGCGTCGTCAATGATTGCGTGTCGGTTCCTGTTCGGCATGGGTGAGGCGGGAGCGTTTCCGATCGCGACCCGCTCATTGTCGCGGTGGATGCTGCCTTCGGAGCGCGGGTTCGCCCAGGGGATTACTCACGCGGGTTCGAGGCTGGGAGCAGCACTGACGCCTCCGATTGTGGCCTGGATTATTGTTCACTTCGGGTGGCGGGCCGCTTTTGTTTCGTTCGGATCGATGGGGCTGGTGTGGGCGGCGGTTTGGCACTGGTACTACCGGAATTCGCCGGCGGAGCATGGCCGGGTGAACGCGGCGGAACTGGCGCTGATTTCGAAGAACGTGGCGGTGAAGAAGGCTGCGCCGGCCGCAGTGCCGTGGAGGCAGATTCTCTCCAGCGGGCAAATGTGGATTCTGTCGTCGGCGTATTTCTGCTATGGGTATTCGCTGGCGGTGTATCTGGACTGGTTCCCGAAGTATCTGAACGCCGAGCGGGGTTTCAGCCTGGAAAAGATGGGTTTCTATGCGAGTCTGCCGCTGTTTGCGGGTACGCTGGGCGATATCGCGGGGGGCTGGGCTTCGGATTTGCTGACGGTACGACTGGGGCTAACGACAGCTCGGCGTACGGTGGCAATCAGCGGTTTTGTGCTGGCGGCGTGCAGTATTCTGGCGGCCTGTACAGTGGGCGACCCGCAGCAGAGTGTCTGGTATTCGTGCATTGCGATGTTCGGCCTGGAGCTGACGGTTGGCGTTTCGTGGGCGATTCCGCTGGACATCGGCGGCGACTTCGCGGGGTCGGTTTCAGCGGTAATGAATACGCTGGGGAATATGGGCGGCGCGGTGGCAACGACGCTTTCCGGATACCTGGTGAAGTATTACGGGTGGAGCGCGACATTCTTTGTGATGTCGGCGCTGTCAGTGGTGGCAGCAGTACTGTTCACGCGTATCAATGCGGAGAAGAAGATCGCATAATTGGAGAAGATGAAACGTCTTCTGTTGGTTGCTGTGATTACGGTGGCTGGGCTGAGCGCTCAGCATGACGAGCATCACGCGGCAGTGAATGCGCGGGGCGACCGGGCGATGGGCTTTTCGCACGAGAAGACGACGCACCACTTCCTGCTGACGAAAGATGGCGGCACCATTCAGGTGGAGGCCAATGATGCGAAAGACACGCAGAGTCGGGATCAGATCCGGCGGCATCTGACGCATATCGCGGTGATGTTTTCAGCGGGGAACTTTCAGACACCGATGCTGATTCATGATCAGACGCCGCCGGGCGTGCCTGCCATGAAAGAGATGCAAACGGCGATTTCGTATGGGTTTGCGCCGACGCCGAAGGGTGGGCAGGTCCGGATCACCACGAAGGACCCGAAGGCGGTCCAGGCGATACATGAATTCCTGCGATTCCAGATCTCCGATCACCAGACCGGAGATCCGACCGAAATCCGCAAGCACTGAGGCGCGATATTGCGCTGTTCGTAGCTTTGGCTTAGACGGACGATCGTATTGCGCTTGTCTCGGACGCTCTGAAGGAATACGATGGCGGCGATGGCGCACTCGACCCCACCCACCCGTGTTCGATACGGAATCCTTGCACTTGCCGTAACAGGTCACGTCATAACCCAACTGGTACAACCCGTGTTTGGCATGGTCATGCCACAGATCCGGACGGAGTTGATACTGTCGATGGAGGCAATAGGCCCGATCCTCGCAGCCTTCCAATTGGCAGCTACAGTGAGCCGTTTTCCCGGAGCGTGGATTGGAGACCGGTTCGGACCGCGCCGAGTCGTCGCGGGTGCGGTTGCCCTCTGGTCCATTTGTTGCATCGCCACCGGGGGCATGTGGAGTGTAACTTCTCTGGTCATTTGCCGCTTCTTTTGGGGTCTGGGAACTGTCGGCGAATACGCCTTGAGAACACGATCGCTGGCGCGCTGGATACTGCCGTCGGAACGGGGGGGCGCGATGGGGATCGCACACGGTGCCGCGCGACTGGGAACCGCCTTTGCAGTGGCACCTGCAGCCTGGGGGTTGAGTCACTTTGGCTGGCGTCCCCCCCTCATCTGCCTTGGAGTCATCGGAGCAATGTGGGTGGCGGTTTGGTGTCGGTACTACCGCGACTCTCCGCTGGATCACCCGGGAGTAAACCAGGCGGAACTCAGCCGTATTTCAGAGAGCATCGAGTTGCGAGAATCACCTGGCTACCCCGTTCCATGGAAGCGAATCCTCAAGAGCCGTCAGGTCTGGACCCTGGCCGCCGCCTACGGATGCTATTTGTACGCGCTTGCCGCCTACAAAGGATGGTTCCCGGAGTACCTGACGACGCAGCCTGGGGGTAGGCCGAAAATGGAGGTCCTTGCGTGGGCGCTGATGGTAACCGGCGCACTCGGAGCCATTGTGGGTGGCTGGGCTTCCGACCGCCTCGTACTCCGACTGGGACTGGCGTCAGGACGCCGGGTTATTGCCGCGAGCGGATTCCTCCTTGCCGGCATCAGTGCGATGGCCGGAAGTTTGACGCACCATTCACCAGGTATGTTTTGGTATCCCTGCCTGGCGACGTTCGGCCTGGAGATGACGGTCGCTGTTTCGTGGGCGGTCACACTCGATATCGGGGGCGATGCGTGCGGAACCGTGTGCGCGGTGATGAATGGCATCGGCAATTTGATCGCCGGCGCGGCCCTTGTGGCGTCGCGCACCCTGATTCAAAACTCTGGCTGGGATGCAGCCTTCGGGGCGATGGCAGGGATATGCATACTGGGCGCAGCTCTTTTCACCCAAATCAGCGCGGAAAGAAAGATCGCCTGAGCGTTACTTCACGCGATTGCCGGCGATGTAGACCGAGTCGATCAGGCGGCTGTTGCGGATGTTTTCAAGCGGGTTCTTGTCGAGGACGACGAGGTCGGCCCACTTTGATTTTTCGAGCGTGCCGAGGTCCTTCTCGTGGAGGTATTCGGCGGAATTCTTCGTGGCCGACTGGATGACCTGCATGGGAGTAAGGCCCGCTTCAACGAGCAATTCCATTTCCCAGTGTTCAAAGAAGCCGGGGAAGCGTCCGGGAGGTCCGGAATCCGTGCCAAAGCCGTATTTGATACCGGAGTCGACCATCTTCTTGAAGTTCTTCTTTGCGGTTTCGAAGTAGTCGGGGTAGTGGGAGAAGTGGGGGTCAGCCGCCAGCGTCTTCTGGAATTCCGGGGATTTGATGGTTGTGATGACGGACGGGGAGAGGCTGCGTGTCAGGAACGTTTCCGAGAGGAACGGCGCGTCTTTCGTGTACGCGAACATGGAGGCCTCACGGCTGAGCGTGGCGGCGAGCTGCCAGACACCGTTCTTCTTCATGGTGTCGATCAGTTCCTGGTCGATTGCCTTATCCCGGACGCTGTGGGCAAAGCCATTGAGGCCGTAGCGGGCGAGTTCCTTCGCGTCGTCCAGATAGAAGACGTGGGCCGAGACGATGAGGTGGTTCTTCTTGCTGCTCTCGACGATGGCCTTCGCGATAGGGAAAGGCATCTTCTTCATTTCGCCGTTGTGATCGTCGAACCAGAACTTGACGGTATCCACTTTTTGCGCAGCGAGTTTGGCGACAGCGGCGGGGACTTCGGCGGGGGTAGCGGTACCTTCATTGACGCCGGCGAGGCCACCGTAGCCACCTGCAAAGATGAAGCCCTTGCCAGCCGTGAAGAGGCGGGTTTCACCGGGGCGTTCGGCGCGCTGTTTATCGCGCAGGGCGAAAGCGATGTCGGTATCGGTGCCCATGCTGAGAACCGAGGTGACGCCGTAGGACGCGTAGGTTTTGAGGTTCTTTTCGAGGTTGGCCGGGGTGATATTTTCGGCGGCCTGCTTCAGATCAACCACCGCTCCAACGTGGCCGTGGAGATTGATGATGCCGGGCATGACGAACTTGCCCGCAAGGTCAACCACATCCGCCCCGGCTGGAACCTTCAACTGGGCGGCAGCGCCGACCCAGGAGATGCGGCCATTGTCGATGATCATGGCGGCGGCAGGGACAGGTGCCTTGCCATTGCCATCGATGAGGGTGAAGTTCTTCAGAACCTTCACTTCTGCGGCGAGAGGGAGGGCGGCGAGGGTAGCCAGCGCGAGCAGGGAAAGCTTATTTCGCATCAATAACACCTTCAAGAATTCGTTTGGCGCGCGACGGGTTAAAGACGCCGCAGGAGCAGAAGCGGGCCATGTAGGTAACGGCTTCGGCGGGAGTTCGGCGACCTTCCTTCACCCAATCGGTCATCTTCTTCGCGAGGGAGTGGCTGACCATACCGTGACCGCACATGGTGGAGAGCATCATCACCTGAGCGGAGGGCAGGTTGTCGGTCCCACCTTCGAAACCGAGAGAGTAGCCGACACTGTGGCGGGGAATTCCGGCGTGATTGCAGCACTGTTCCGCGCCGTCAATGGACGTGGAGATATTGATGCTGAGGCCAAGATCTTCCTCCTTAATACGCTTCACGAAATCTTCGGCGGCAACCTTGTTGTCGAAGACAGCGGCGCAGGTAGTGGGCTTATCGAGACCTTCGATGACGGTCTGAAAATCGGGCGTCATGTCGCGATTCCAGTGAGCCATCGGGTTCATGTCCTTTGAAGGACGGAGCGCTCCACCGTGGCGGGCGTCACCCAGGTTCACGGGCTTGTACTCAGCCGCGATTTCCAGGAAACGGCGGAGTTTTGGGAGGGAATCAGCGTCATTGCCGCCTTTGCAGGCCATCGCGAAGATGACGAAATCGTCGCGGAAGCTCTCCGCGTCTCCATAACGGTGCAGAGTGTTTGTCATGCGTTGACAGTCTCCTTCGCGGCTGCGGGATTTTGGGCGGGCGAGAGGCGCCCGAGGCCAATGTTGGTCTTGGCGCGCTGCAGTTTGTATCCGAGGCGTTCCAGAATCGGCTCCACAATGTGATCTTCACCGTTTTCGTCGCAGCGGGTGCCAACGCCGATCGCGATGACGGTCTTGAGACGCTTTTCCACGTCCCAGACGAGGCGAATGATTTCTTCAGTGCGGTCGATAGTCGTCTTGATTTCGACGATGGCCGACATCACCTTTTCGTTCAGGATGTCTTCACGGAGAGTACCGGTGGCGACATCGCTCATCAGCGAGGTGATGGGGTTCTTCTTTTCGAAGGAGACGCCGACTTTGGCCAGCGCCCAGCACATTTCCTGGATTTCGGTGAAGCGGGCGCCGACGCCGGGTCGGCCGAATTCGATGGTGAAACCAACTTCGCCGACCTTGACGCGGCCCGTAACGTCGTTGGTTTTTACTTCTTCCGTGCCGCGCCCTTCCACGCCGGTAGATTCATGCGGCACGCGGGGGTCCGAGAACGCGCGGCGGACAACACGGGGCCAGACGAGTTCGTCCGGTTCAAACGCGCCGGTGGGGCAGACGTCCGGTTCGGGCTCGAAGCGAATTCGCAGCATGGCGAACAGCTTGCGCGTGGTCCGGACGATGGTCGGATTCAGGTGTTCCTGACTCAGGCCATTGAAGCAGGCGTAACACTCGACGCATTCATCGCGCTTGATGGTGGCGCGCTTGATGACGGGGTCGATGTAGATCGCCTCCATGGGGCAAACGTAGGTGCAGTTGCCACAGGCGACACATTTATCTGGGTTGATCCGCATAGGTCAGGGGGCGCCTGGACGTCGCGCCTGAACCATGATATGCCACCGCGCGCCCTACCGGATGGTGACGTTGACCGAATTCGACGGCTTTCCCGCTGCGGTGAGAACCACGTCCACAGAGCCTTTGCCGGCAAGTGACGTGGGGATCAGAATGTTGTACTGATCCAGACCTTTGTAGGTTCCCTGGGCTCCGGCGTAGCCGACGGTAGTGGCGACACCTCCGATGGTGGCGGTGGTGGAGGTGGCGGAACCCAGGCCGGAACCGAACAGCACGAGGAAGGAGGGTTCGGCCGCAGTGCCCACGGGAACCGCCTGTGGCACGATACTGCCGCTCTGGACCTGATACGCAGTCGTGATCTGACCGGACTGGGGTTGTAGTGCATACGCCGCAGCCAGACCGGACGCGTTCACTGTAAACAGGTTGGGGTAGTTCGCGACGATGTTGAGACTGCCGCTGGCGGTGGTGCCGTTCACAGTGAAACGGACGGTGCCGATGCCGGTGGCGGTGCCTTCGGGGATTACGTAGTTCACCTGCGCGGGAGAGGCGTAGGCGATCTGGGCGGTGCGAGCGGTGCCGGCGGAATCGGTAACAGAGACGGTGACGCCGCCGAGCGTGGTGGGCCAGGAGGCGGTAGTGGCCGCTTCCGTCGACGACGCGATAACGGCTCCGAACATAGGGAACGCCGCGACGATGGAACCGGGGGCGGTGGGGCCATGTTCAAACGATGCTGCCGAGAGATTGAGAACACCGGGGGTAACCGGACCACCACCGACGTCGACTGAGGTGGAATTGCTGTAGCTGGCGCCGTCAATGAAATTGAAGACGGCGACACCGTTCACCCAGAGACCACAAGCTCCGCCGCCGGTGGAAGTGCGGGTGGTGGCGGGTGCAGGAGTGGCAGGGAACTGGAAGGTCAGGTTCTGGGAACTGGGGAAGTTCCCGAAGACTCCACCGTTATTGAAGAAGCCAAACCAGGGACCGAAGACGTAGCCCGGCAGACCGTAGGTGTTGACGATGACGGCCCCGGTGGCGGTGCGGATGCGCTGGATTTCGGCGTAAGTGGGGGTGGTGACGCCGCCGGAAACCTGCGCGCCGGAGGGCGTCGTCCCGGGCCAGACCGTGAGAGGGCCAGCAGTTGGGTCGAAACCAGAGATGATTTGCGCAAATTTCGCGGAGTTGGCTGTCGCCCAGGAGTTCAGGGCCGGGGTACCGGTGGTTCTGTCCTGAACGTACACGCTGTTATTGAAGTAGTCCTGCGCGGTGGGGGAGATGCTGCCCTGGATTTGCCCGCCGCTGGCCGTGCCGTAATACTGGCCGGCGATGACGTAGGGGAAGGCAGGGGCACCGTTGGCGTCAATGGTGACGAAATAGGCGTACGTCCCGTTGGGGTATTCGGGCGT
>CANIHR010000075.1 GCA_947467185.1 Bryobacterales bacterium | reverse complement strand
CAGGGTCTCGGCCTCACGGCCAAGTTCAAGCATTTCGCCCAGCACGGCAATGTGCCGGCGGGCGGGAATCCCGGCAAGCAGCTCCAGCATGGAGCGCATGGCCTCAGGATTCGCATTGTAGCAATCGTTGATAATCGTAACGCCGTTTTGGCTGCTGCGTTCGCCACGCATGTGGCCCGCGCGCAAGCCTGCAACGGCCGGCCGCAGCGAGGCGGCCTCAATTCCCAGAGCGCGCGCCGCCGCAATCGCAGCCAGCACGTTGCTCACACCGTGGCGACCGGCCAGCGGCGATTCAAAATCCACACCCAGCGCCCGAAACTTCGCGCCTGCCTCGGAAAGCTCTACATTTTCCGCACGAACCTCCGCGTCGTCCGCGAAACCATACAGAATCGAGCGCCCCTCGTGCACCTTCGCAAAATCGCGAACCCGCACATCATCGGCATTCAGCACAGCCACGCCATCTGCCGGAAGCTCTTCAATCAGTTCCCGCTTGGCACGCGCCACACCATCGATCCCGTCCGGGAAATTCTCCGCGTGCGCCCAACCGGCATTCGTAATAACGCCAATTGAGGGCTTCGCTACCTGAGCCAGAGTCCGAATCTCTTCGGCGTGGTTCATTCCCATCTCCAGGACGGCGACCTTCGTCTCCGGCGCCAGACGCAGAATCGAAAGCGGCACACCCAGATGGTTGTTCAGGTTCCCTTCGGTCCGGCCAGTCGCGAACGCCGTCCCCACCAGCGCCGCAACCGCGTCCTTCGTACTCGTCTTGCCGGCCGACCCCGTCACGCCAATAACCGTGCCGCCCCACATCGTGCGAGCGGCCGCCCCGAGTTGCAGCAGCGCCGCCTGAGTATCGCGAACCGTCAGCAACGGTCCCGCGCCGGCAATATCGCGTTCCACCACAGCCAGAGCCGCTCCGCGCTCAAACGCCGAGGCCACAAAATCATGTCCATCGCGCACGTCCCGCAGCGCGAAAAAGCAATCGCCCTTCTGCGTGGTGCGCGAGTCAATGCTCCAGCCCGAAACGGGGACCTCCACCGCGGGAGCTACCGCGCCCATCGCCGCCGCCATCTGTGTGGAAGTCAGCGTCACTGCGCCGCCTTCTTCCCAAAACCAAACGACCGCAGCGCTTCCGCAGCTACTTCACGGTCATCGAAGTGAATGGTTTCTTTTGCGAAAATCTGATACGTTTCATGGCCCTTGCCGGCCAGCAGCACCAGATCGCCCGCATTAGCGCTCTCGATCGCTTTTCGAATGGCAGCAGCGCGATCGGGTTCCACAATCGTCTTCGTATCGGTCCGCCGCGCCCCCACCATGATGTCGTTGATGATCTGCAGTGGATCTTCCGAACGGGGGTTGTCGCTGGTGACGATCACCAGATCGCTGCCTTCACACGCCGCCTTACCCATCAGCGGACGCTTCGTCACGTCCCGATCACCACCGCAGCCAAACACCGTAATAATCCGCTTCGGTTCCAGCCCGCGAGCCACCGCAAGCGCATTCCGCAGTGCGTCGTCGGTGTGTGAGTAATCCACCACCACCGCAAACGGCTGGCCTTCGTCCACGCGTTCAAACCGTCCCGGCACGCCGGTGCACGCTGCAATGCCCGCGGCAATCGTTTCGGGATCCAGCTGATACGTCATCCCCGCGCTGCACGCGGCCAGAATGTTGTAGACATTGATCCGCCCGATCATCGGCGAGCGAATCTCAAACTTCAGCCGGTCAAAAGCCACTTCAAAGCGCAAACCCTGTAGCCCTGTGTGGATATTCTTCGCCCGTACCATCGCATCCGGACTAAGGCCGTACCAAAGTACCTCGGACGTGCTGCGTTCCGACACCAGCTTTCGGCCCCATTCGTCGTCACGATTGACAACGGCGCACTTCGGTACTGGACCTCCCGAGCCCGTGAACAGCAGCCTTTTCGCCTCGAAGTAGTTCTCCATCGTGACGTGGAAATCGAGATGATCGCGCGTCAGATTCGAGAACACAGCAGTGTGGAAGCCCACCCCGTACACGCGCCCCAATGCCAGCGCGTGAGACGAAACTTCCATCGTCGCGTGCGTCCCGCCAATCGCATCCAGACCCGCCAGAATCCGGTGCAGGTCCAGAGATTCCGGTGTCGTATTCACGGCCGGAAGTACCTTCCCGCCCAGCCGGTATTCCACGGTCCCGATCAGCGCCGTCGTCTTACCCGCCGTTCGCAGAATGGAGTCGATCAGATACCCGGTGGTTGTCTTCCCGTTCGTTCCGGTAATCCCGGTGAGTTGCAGCTTTTCGTCCAGCTTCCCGAAGAAGGTCCGTGAAGCCAGGGCCAGCGCATGGCGTCCGTGCGATACCTGCAGCCACGGTCCCGAAAACCCGGCCGGCGCAGGAAGTTCGCTCACCACCGCAACCGCACCCTTCGCCAGCGCATCCGCCGCAAATTGCCGGCCATCCGCCTTCGCGCCCGGAAACGCGAAAAACAGGTTCCCTTCCGCCACCTTCCGCGAGTCATACTCCAGCCCGCTGACATTCGTCAGGGCGAGCGGGGACGGCAGCTCCGCGAGCAGCGGCACTCCCGTCAATACTGCACTTAACTGCATCTCAGCGCGCGAAGACGACCCTGACCCTTTCCCCTCGATGCATCGGCCGGCCAGCCGCAGGCAACTGAGCCCGCGCCACGCCACTTCCCTGGATCGTCACTTCAATCCCTTCCGCCGACGCCATCTCCACTACATTTCGTACCGACTTACCCCGGAAATCAGGCACCACCGGGACCTTCTGGATCTTCGCGTTCGCCGCAGCCGCCGGAATCACTTCGTCCTTCGGCAACGCCGCTTCGGCTTCCTGCGCCGCCAGCAGTTCCTTCAGGCTCGGATCGTCTTCCATGATGCTGCGTTCGCTCAGGCCGGCAATCGATACATCTTCCATCACCGGAGCCGACTTCAACTCCTTCTTCAACGCAATTTCATCATCCGGAATATCCTTCGGGACATCCATCAGCCGCATCGCTTCGGTGGCAATCGCCTTGAACACCGGGCCTGCCGCCGATCCGCCCATCCCGGAATTGCCTTCCGTACCGTTCAGCGTCACCACAATCACCAACCGCGGATTCGTCACGGGTGCAAACCCCATGAAAGACGCGTTGTAGAGGTGGGTGTAATGGCCGTTTTCGAAGATCTGCGCCGTGCCGGTCTTACCGGCCGACGTGTACCCATCCAGGCGAGCGGTCGTCTTCGCGGTGCCGCGCAGCACCACGCCTTCCATCATCATCCGCATCGTCATCACGGTTTCCGGCTTCAAAACCCGCACCGGAGCTTCCGTCGGTTCCAGCTTGTCCCCGCGTTTCAGCACCAGCTTCGGCTTCACCAGCATGCCGCCGTTGGCAATCACGGAACAGGCCCGAGCCAACTGGACGGATGTCGTACTGATTTCCTGCCCCATCGAGACCGACGCGAGGGAGGTCGTGCCCCACCGGTCCAGCGTCCGCAGTAACCCGCGCGATTCCGCAGGCAGCCCAACACCCGACTTTTCCCCGAAGCCAAACTTCCTCGAGTACTCGTACATCTTCTCCCGGCCCACCCGGGTTCCAATCAGGATGGCACCGATGTTCGAAGACTTCTCCAGAACCTGCTGCAGCGTAATCGTGCCGTACCCACCGTGCGCTTCGTGAACCACGCGCCCCGGCAGCTTCAGCGTCCCGTTTCCGGTCGGGATCATCGACTCCGGCGTCAGATTCGTCGTCTCCAGTGCGGCCGAAAGGGTGACTACCTTATATATAGATCCCGGCTCGAACGGTACCGAAACGCCCAGGTTGAAGCGGGCCCACTTGTTTTCACCCGGCAGCTTTGCTTTGTTAGGGTCGTACGTGGGGTAATTCGCCAGGGCGATGATCTCCCCGTTGTAGGGGTCCATCACGATCGCCGTACCGTAACGCGCATGTTTCAACTCCACCTGCGCCTTGAGCTCTTTTTCGGCGATGTACTGCAACCGCTCGTCAATCGTCAGAGTCAGGGGGATGCCAGACTGCGGTACCGAGTCGATGTGCGACTCGAGGCCGCGGCGCTTCACGTCCATCACGAGACGTTCGGATCCGGCCCGGCCTTTCAGGGTCGTTTCAAAGGCTTTTTCCACGCCTGCAGCGCCTTTTTCTTCCTCATAGACGTTGCCGATGACGTGTGCCGCGGTCTCCGCCTTCGGATAGTGACGCTGGCTTTCCGTGTGGAAGGTGGCCCATTCCAGATTGAGGTTCTTCAGGTGCTCAGTTTCAAAGGGGTCCAGCCGGTGCTTCACCCACAGAAAGCCCTTGCGGTTCGCCCGCGCGGTGGTCAGGCGGTCAAACAGAACCTTCTGATCCAGATGCAGCATCCCGGCCAGAACGTTTGAGGCCAGTTGCACATTGTTCATTCGCATCGGGTTGACCGAAACCGACTCCACCGGCACACTGATTGCCAGCGCCTGGCCGTTACGGTCGTAGATGGAACCACGCGGCGCCTGGAGGGAGACTTCCTCTTCCTGCTGCTTCCGCGCCTGCAGGACGTAGTCCGTGTGATGCCGGATCTGCAGGGACACAAGCCCCCACACGATCCGGACACCCCATAAAAGAAGGAGCAGCGCAATAACCGTCAGCCGGTTAATCGCTGCCATCCCCCTGGTTTCAATAACTGGACGGTACCCGGCCTCGCGCTCCCCAGCCACGACTTTGTACCCCGTGTCCTAGTGGTTCCGCGCAGCCGCGGCGGCATCGGTGGAACCGCTCACCACGGTGGACGTCGCCGGCGTCCGGTTCGCCGCCAGAGCAGCGTCATTCTGGCCATCCAGGTGGACAATCTGGTCCACACCAGGGCTGGTCAGATTGTTAGCCTTCGCCAGTTCACCCAGGCGTTCCGGGCTCAGCAGCGAGGCTTCACGAACTTCCAGTTCGCGCTTCTGGTCCAGCAGCGTCTGCCGCTCAACCTTGAGGGCTTCCAGCTTGTAGCCTTCCAGCATCCAGGCCGCCTTGGGCATGATGATGCTCACGGCCAGCACCAGCAGCAACGCAGCTGCGGCAACTGCCGAGGCCATCTCGCCACGGGCAGCCGGATCGGCCTGCCCGACGACGCGGCTGTTGTCAATCCGCTTGGCCCAGAAGTAAATGTCGTCGTTCGGAAGTGAACGAAGACGGTACGGGTCCATCTGGGCGCGCACTGCATCGCGTCCGCTACCCGACGTCATCGCATTCCCCTTAAAAAATCCTGACCAGGTTGCCATCTCGTTCCTCCTGCCTCTCCGTATCGCCCTGCATTGCAAAAGAGTTGCTAAACTTCAGTCTTCAAAATTTCCACCGCTCGGAGCTTGGCGCTTCTCGATGCGGCGTTCGCCCGGACTTCTTTATCTCCGGGTACGACCGGCTTTTTGGTAAGGATGCGCGCGATACCGGCCCGCTGCAACTCCCGAAACTTGTCTTTCACACGAACGTCTTCTAATGAGTGGAACGAAATCATCACGATGCGACCTCCCGGGGCCACCATTCGCGGTGCGCGATTCAACAGCGCGTCCAGTTCCTTCATCTCTTCGTTCACCACAATCCGCAACGCCTGGAACGTTTTCGTCGCCGGATGGATGGGTCCCACGCGGGGGACGACCCCTTCCACTACACCCGCCAGGTGAAGTGTGCTCCGAAGGGGTCGTGCCGCATGAATTGCTCTGGCTATCTTCCGCGCATTCCTCCTTTCTTGTCCAAATTGGAAGATCCAATTGGCTATGGCCGTCTCGGCCGAGTGATTCACCAGATCGGCTGCCGTCATGCCACGGGTTTGATCCATGCGCATATCGAGCGGCCCATCCTGTAAAAGCGAGAAACCTCTGTCCGGTTCCGTAAGCTGGAACCTTGAGGTACCCAGATCTGCGAGCAGGCCGTCCAAACCGCTTTCGTTCAACATCGAAAACGGGGCGCACTGAAACTCGGCACGATCCACAAAATCCATCAGAGTTCGTTTCGCCATCTCCAGCGACTCCGAATCCCTGTCGTTCACAATCAAACGACCCGCGGGCGTCAAGCGCTCCGCAATCGCCCTGGAGTGCCCGCCCATGCCGGCGGTGCAATCCAGATAAAATCCTTCCGGCTTGATCGCCAGATACTCCAGCGACTCCTGGAGCATGACCGAGTAGTGTGGGGCAACGTGTTCCGGCATACATACCGCTTACAGCATCCCCAAATCTTCCAGCGTCGATACGTTCGCTTCCGCATCTTCCTGCGCTTCGCGGCGCATCTGCCGGTACAATTCTTCGTTCAGAATCTCCACCCGCCCACGAACAGCGGTCAACCGCAATTCCTGTCCCATCAGGTTCAGGTCTTCCCGCATCTGCGAGTTCACCGTCACCCGGCCCGACGAATCCACCTCTGCTTCCGCGCCGAAATCGTTCGCGTTAAACAGCACCTTCTTTACAACCTTCGAGTTGTCTTTCAAACCCGACAGGAACTCCAGGTTCGCTCTCCACACCGAAATAGGGTAGATTTGACCTATGCGCCCATCAAGCGATGTGACATACACTCTCTTCTCCGGAAACGCTGCGAAGAAGTTCTGGAAGTCCACCGGCAATTTGATGCGCCCCTTTTCGTCCAGCCGCGCGGGATACATGCCAAGCGGAGGCCTGACAGGCAATACCGGCGATTCTGGGGATTCAGGAGCCACTTAGTTACTACTTTCTATCCCTTTTGGGCCACTGTCGGCCACACAATCGATTGTGCCACTACCCAACTCGGGTTGCAAGGGCTATTTTTCCGTAACTATATGCGTACGTGTGTTTTACGGATCACAACAGGTAAGCAGGGCGGCAGCCGGGACCACTATTAGCAGCAATGACGGCGAACGAATGGCGAAAATCAAAACTACGTAAGTAGTTTTAAAATAAACGCGGGTGAAGCAGCAGCGGCCAGCTTGCCGACGGCCTGGACTCAGGCAGTACCGACAGTACCCTTCCGCTTCTTTGACTGCTCGTTGTGTGACAATAATAAAGAAGGTGTAGCCTGACTATCGTGGTTGCACCAACATGAGGAATGCTTTATATTATGTTTATGAACAGAGCAGTGTTGACGAAACTGCCCCTCTTTTTATGCTTACTTCTGGTTGCGGAGAGCCAGGCGAAAGCTTATGTGGATCCGGGCTCAGGTGCCGCTTACTACCAGATATTTCTTATCGGTATTGTCGGAGTATTGTTCCGGGTAAAGCGCCTCGCTACGTGGTTCAAATCCCGTAAGTCGGCGACGGCCCCCGATAATGGCCGCTCCTGAGGCAAACTCACAAAACGCATCATTTCGAGACCCCGGCGGACGAGTTTTCCGGAGTGCTGGTCGTATTTTTCGGGCAGTACATTCCGATGCAAGTTTGACCCTGGACGAGTTCCTCAAAACTGATATATCCGCTAAGCTCCAGCGTGACGGCAGTCTTGCCGCCACCTGGCAGCCCGCGTCCCTTCCCTCTGATCTGGAAAATCTCCAGACCCGTGTCGTTGAACACCAGCCTGTATCCTTTCCTTCCTACCCTGCCGAATGGTGTCCCGAAATGTTGGTTTCGGTCGCCAGCCTCACCCTCGATCTCTGTGAAGCCCTTTTGCCTCTTGGCTGGGGTCTGAAAGACGCTACCCCGTACAACGTCCTGTTTGAAGGCCCGAACCCGGTATTCATAGACCTGTTGTCTTTCGAGCAGCGCGATCCCAAAGATCCCGCCTGGACACCCTACGGCCAGTTCATTCGCACGTTCCTGCTGCCGCTGATGGCGAACCGCGATCTGGGCTATTCCATGCGCCAAATCTGGCTGGAAAATCGGGACGGTCTCGATCCCGAACGTATCTACCCCTGGCTGCCCCTCCTGCGTCGCTTCTCACGTCCCGCGCTTGGCCTGGTAACCCTGCCGGCCATGATGACAAAGAAGGCGGGCGGCAGCAATGTCACACCACGTTCCCAGGCGATGCCCCCCGATCAGGCGACGTATGTTCTGAACTCACTCTTTCGGGGTCTACGCGCGGATCTGCGACGGCTGGCCCCGTCGCACCCTCCGGAAAGCCACTGGAGCGACTACGCCGATACGCTGACTCACTACGATTCGACGCAGCGCGCTGGTAAAGAAGCCTTCGTCCGCAAATCTCTTGCTGCTGCGAGCCCGCAGTGGACCCTGGACATGGGTGCCAACACGGGCCAGTTCAGTGAAATCGCCGCAGAAATCAGCAAGGTCGTGGCCGTCGATTACGACGTCGCTTCGGTCGCGCGTATTTATCGCCGGGCGCAGGCAAAAAAACTTAACATCCTGCCCCTTTGCCTCGATGCCTGCCGGCCTACCCCGGGTACCGGGTGGCGGAACCTGGAACAACCCTCGTTCCTTTCCCGCTGCGCGGGCCGTTTCGATATGGTGATGATGCTGGCTGTCATACACCACATGCTCGTCTCGGAGCGGGTATCGATTGATGACATCGTCGGCCTCGCTGCCGACCTGACTACAGACCACCTGATCATCGAATATGTCGGCCCGGAGGATCCGATGTTCAAAATCCTCCTCCGCGGCCGAGATGCCCTCCATGCTGGTTTCTCTTCGGCGGTCTTCGAAGAAGCCCTGCGCAAACGGTTTGTTATTGTGGAACTCCACCCGGTAACCGGGATGGACCGCATTCTTTACCACGCAAGGTTAATTCATTGACGGCAAGGAAACAACGACAACGTGATGCATTGGCCGCGCTGTCGTTGGCAAACCTGACGTTTGCCCGAACGTGGAACGAACTCCTGACCTATTCGAAGGAGCAGGCTTTTTTCTTTCACTCCCTGCCAACTTCGAAGCAAGCCGCGGCTGCGGCAGTCAACGTTCTTCTTCTAAGTGTCTTCATGTACTGCGTCATTCGGTTGATGCGCAAGGTTTCTCACCGATGGGGAGATCGGGCAGCGGTCCTCCTGTTACCACTCCTGATCGCACCCGCATTCAACTCTATTTCGGGAATTCTCTCTGCAGTTGCCCCTGCGCTTGCACCGCAGAACTGGCTACGACAATTAGATGCCGGGGGTATCTTGGCACTCTGTCTGGTGGCCACCAGTTTTCTCTATATCGGTTGGCGCTGGCCAGACTGGATACTGAAGGGTTCTGCGTGGATGATCATCAACCTGATCCTGTTACTTCCACTCGAAATGGCCGGTGTCGCCTGGCATTTTGCCACGGACAAATCAGAGCTTTACAGGACAAGGCCACCAGCGGGTTACCTGCCACCCCGCGTCGACTCGCCCAATGTCGTAATCCTTCTGATTGACGAACTGGACTACCGTTTGTTATTCGAAAACCGTCCCTCCGGTCTGAACCTCCCGGAATTTGACCGCCTGCGAAGCGAATCGCTTTCTGCCAGTCATGCATTCCCGCCCGGAAAGATCACCCAGGTATCGGTCCCGTCTCTGCTTGTCGGTAAGCGATTTCTCCGAACCGACACCATGGGGCCCGATCAGCTAACCGGTGACCCTGCCGGAGGGGGTTCGCGGGTCCCCATCGGCGCAAACGACAACATTTTCGCATCGGTCCGCCGCATGGGCATGAATACTTCTGTGATCGGCTGGTATTTGCCCTATTGTCGCCTCTTTAGTTCGGTCCTATCCTATTGTTCCTGGTACGACATGGGTACGCGGCTCAATGTCGAGGGTGACTCATTTATCCATGACTTAGTCAACCAGGCGCAAGCCCCGTACGAGACAGCAACGTACTCGCCATTCCCTCAGTCTGTCCTCGGCAAACATCGTATTTTTAACGCAAGGGGCATGGAACGTGACCTCCGGCGGCTCCTGGAAGTACCCAATCCAGGCTTTGTTTTTATCCACCATGTAGCCACTCATGCACCTTATGTCTACGATCGAGCCACCAAAGGATTCACGCTAAAGAACTCGCCTATCACGGGTTATGTGGATGGTCTGGCCTGGGCCGACATCGTTCTTGGGACGGTCCGACAAAAGCTGGAAGAAGCGGGGAACTGGAATAACACGATTCTCCTCGTAACAGCCGACCATTCATTCAGGGCTTCCCGTCAACTGGATGGCAAGTGGGACCCGAGAGTTCCGTGGATTCTCAAGATGCCCGGCAATAACAAGCGTATCGATTACGAAACCCCAATACATACGATTGTGACGCGTCGCTTCGTGGAAGCCGTGGTTAGTGGTCTGATCAAGACGCAAGACGATGAAGTCAATTGGCTCCGTGCCAACGAAGCCTCAGTGTATTCAGAGTCAGAGCATTAGAGCGGTAGCGTGGAACTCCTTTGTGTTCTGACCACGATCCTCGGGCACAAGACCGTCTCCAAACGAATCCGCCGCGCGGTGGAATCGGTGCCGGGGGTCCATCCCACCTATGCTTTGATTCGGGACGAGGACCATACAAGACCTTTGCCCCGCTGGAAACGCGCCATCAGCCTCTTTGAGGCTGTGGGCATTGCACGTCTTTCCGTCGGGATCCCCGATAAGCCTTTCGGCGCGCTGCTGATTAACGCGTGGGAACTGGCGGTTGCCTTCCCCGAACAGGTCCGGCGTTTGCCCACGGTCATGGTGGCAGACGCTATACCCTCCACCATCAACGTGGCCGTGAACCGGCGCACGGGCGCGACCCTGAAGCGAAAACTGGCCCAGTCTTTGAACCAGTGGGCGTTTGGGAGAGTTGTCCGCGACATCGATTATTTCCTCGTGAAGAGCACAGAATGCGCACGGGCGCTCCAGGTGGATTTCGGGATTCCCGCAGAACGATGCCTGGTGACACGGGCTCCTGTGGACATCCATGAATGGAAGCCCGCACCGGAGAAAGCCTCTGCGGGACCACGAACACGCCTGCTATTTGTCGGCAACGATCTCGCCCGCAAAGGCGGGGACTTTCTGCTCAACCTGTTTACGAAACACCTCGGGGACACCTGCACGCTGACAATGATTTCGACCGATCCCAAACTGGCACAGTTGCCGGCCACGGAGGGTATCCGCTTCATCCCTGGCATGCCCCGCGAAGAGCTTCCAGAAGTGTTCCGCAATCATGACGTTTTCGTATTTCCGACCACACAGGATTTTACTCCCGAGGTTGTGGCAGAGGCCCTCGCCGTGGGCCTGCCGTGCGTCATGGGCGAGGTGGACGGGGCCCACGACCTGGTACGCCATGGCGAAAACGGTTATGTCCTGCCGCTTAACAGTTCGACGGAACACTGGGTGGAACACATTCTCCGATTGACGTCGAATCCTGCCGAACTCGCCCGGCAGTCAGCTGCCGCCCGCGCTTTCGCTGAGCAGGAGCTCAGCCTGGAGAAGTTCGACGCCACCATGGCGCAGGTTCTCGGGTCACTGAAGCCCCGCAGCTAGTCACCGATCACGTGCAATAAGACCTGTCGCTCGTGCCGGGTGGCTCGATGCTCAAACAGGTAGATCGCCTGCCAGATTCCCAGGGCGACCAAGCCATCCCGAACGGGTATACCGAGACTCGCCGAAGTGAGTGCCGTGCGAATGTGAGCCGGCATGTCGTCCGGCCCTTCCATGGTGTGGCGGAACCAGGGCGTGTTCTCCGGGACCGCCCGTTCGAAATACTCAGCCATATCGCGGAGCACATCGGGGTCAGCGTTCTCCTGAATGGTCAGGGACGCCGATGTGTGCTGTACGAAGACCGTCAGAAGGCCACTCTCAATTCCCTGCTCTCCCAGCCAGTGGCGGACGGGCCGCGTGATGTCGTAGAGACCTTTGCCCCGGGTGGAAACCCGAATTTGACCGTGCGCCTGTCTCACTCGACCGTTACGGACTTGGCGAGGTTGCGGGGCTGATCCACATCGCAGCCCCTGCGGACCGCGATGTGATACGCGAGCAATTGCAGCGGGACGATTTCGAGGATCGGCGCGAGGAGATCCGGAGCCATGGGAATCTCAATCACATAGTCGGCTACCTTGCGGGCTTCGGTATCGCCTTCGGTCACGATAGCCACCACCCGGCCTTCACGCGCCTTCACTTCCTGCATGTTGGAGAGTGTTTTTTCATAGAGCAGGGCGCTTGCCGGCGTGTCGTCCTTCGTGGCGAGAATGACAACGGGAAGATTTTCATCGATCAGAGCATTGGGCCCGTGCTTCATCTCACCGGCGGGGTAGCCTTCGGCGTGGATGTAGGAGATCTCCTTCAGCTTCAGCGCCCCTTCGAGCGCGATCGGGAAGTGGACGCCACGGCCCAGATACAGAAAATCCGAAGCGCGGAACAGCTTGCGGCCCAGTTCCTCGAACTGATGGTCGTTCGCAAGGATGGTTTCGATCTTACCCGGGATACGAACCAGTTCCTGAACGAAATCACGGGAGGCTTCATCATCCAGTTGCCCACGCATTTGGCCCAGATAGGCGGCCAGCACGGCCAGGGCGGTCAACTGGCAGGTGAAGGCCTTCGTTGACGCCACACCGATCTCAGGACCCGCGTGGGTGTAAATCGTACCCGAAGCTTCTCGCGTAATCATGGAGCCGACTACATTGCAGATCGCGAGAGTCTTCGAGCCCTTCTGCTTCGCTTCGCGCTGCGCGGCCAGGGTATCGGCCGTTTCGCCCGACTGCGAGATGACAACGGTGAGCATCTCCGGCGTGATGATCGGGTCGCGATAGCGGAACTCGCTGCCATAATCCACCTCCACCGGAATTCGCGCCAGCTTCTCGATGAGGAACTTTCCGGCAAGGGCCGCATGCCAACTCGTGCCACACGCGATGATCTTGACGCTGCGGAAAGCCCGGAACTCGGCGGGAGTGATGTCCATCTCGTCGAGGAAGATGCGACCCGTTTCCTGGCCAACTCGCCCGAGGGTGGTGTCGCGGACGGCACGGGGCTGCTCAAAAATTTCTTTGAGCATGAAGTGCTTGTAGCCGCCCTTTTCAGCCATGATCGGGTCCCACAGAACATGCTGGACCTGGCGGGTGACCTGGTTGCCGTTGAAGTCACTCAACTGCACGCCATCGGGCGTCAGGACAGCCATGTCGCCATCCGCGAGGAAGAACATGTCGCGCGTGTGGCTCAGAATCGCCGGCACGTCGGAAGCGACGAAGTACTCGTTGCGTCCGAGGCCGATCACAACGGGAGGACCCTCACGAGCGGCCACAATCTTGTTGGGATCGCGGCGGGAAAGAACCGAAAGCGCGAACACGCCGCGCAACTGCTTCACGGCCAGGCGGACGGCCTGTTCGAGGTTACCGTCAAAATACTTCTCGACCAGGTGGGCGATGACCTCGGTATCGGTCTCCGTGATGAAGGTGTGGCCTTCACCCTGCAGTTGCTCTTTGAGCTGCAGATAGTTTTCGACGATCCCGTTGTGAACGACCACAATGTCACCGGTGCAATCCCGGTGAGGGTGGGCATTCTCCTCCGTGGGGCGACCGTGGGTGGCCCAGCGGGTGTGACCGATGCCATAGCGGCCATCGGTAGGATTCAGCTGGAGGACATCTTCCAGATTGCGAAGCTTGCCTTTGGCCCGGCGAATCCCTAACTGCTCATCATCCTGGTATACAGCGATACCAGCCGAATCGTACCCTCTGTACTCGAGCTTCCGGAGACCGTCCAAAATAATCGGGACGGCTCTCTGAGCCCCGACGTAACCTACGATGCCGCACATAGATTCAGTGTACGGTTTTCCGACTTACGCCAGGGTCTCGATACGATAATCTTCGATAACCGGGTTGCTCAGCACTTCGCGGGCGATCGCATCGAGGTCTTCGCCTTCGGAGTACGAGATCTCAAAGTACTTACCCTGACGAACCTCCTCGATGCCAGCGTGGCCGAGACCTTTGAGGGCGGCGCGGATGGTCTGCCCCTGGGGATCGAGCACAGAAGTTTTGAGAGTTACGTAAACGCGGGCTTTCACTTTATTCATTCTCCAATTCGTCGAACAGGCTTTCCTGCAGGTGCGAGTCGTCGTGTTTTTTTGCCGCCGTCTTCTTCGGATCCGGCGGATTGAACTGCCGCATCAGAGACAGCATTTTGGTGTGGAGTTCGTAGATCTCCAGCAGGGACTCGCAGCGGGTACAACCACCCCGGATGGCACCCCGACCGTCCGAATACGGATCAAAGCCCGGGTGTTTGGAGCACTTGCCCCTCCACTTTACAATTCCGATTTTCAGCATTGCTATTGACCCAGGGGCCTCGCCGGAACGGTCACCGAGGACGTTCGTGAAACCTGGCCCCTGAGCGCTTCTTCTATCGAGACATTGTGATTGGTCAGGATCTGGCCGACGACGCGCTCCAGCTGGTTCCGCGCCTTGGCCCAGGCACCGCGGGCGGCGACTTCCGACGAGCGGGCCTGCGCCACATAATTCTCGTACTGAATCACGAGAAAGTTGGTGGACAGACCGGCGGTGAAGCGCTCCTGTTCGATGTCGAGAGACTGTTCCTGGAGCTTCCTGGTCTCGGTGGCAGCCAGATAAGCGGACCGGGTGCGTTCGAGAGCAATGAGCGCATCTTCCACTTCGAGGCGGATCTGGTTTTCGATCTGCCGTATCCGCAGCTGCGACTGGCGAACCTGCAACTGATCGCGAACCAAATCAGCCTGCGCGGCGCGATTGTGGACCGGCAGCGTGAGATTGAGGCCGACGCTGACCACAGGGTTGGTCGCCTTGCCGAGCTGACCGAGGCCAGTCCAGTAGCCATCGCCATAACCGGGGACGGTCCCCGGAGCCGGGAGAGCACCGACGTACTGGGGATTAACGCCACCCGAGAGAGCGTTATTAGTGGCATTGCCGACGATATCGAGCTGCGGCAACAGGCCGTTTCGCGAACCCTTCAGGCTGATCTCACTGTTACTGACCTGAAGCTTCGCGGCCTGAATTTCGGGGCGAAGCTGGAGCGCCATCCGGATAAACTCTTCAGCGGTCTGGACAGGCGGCGCTTCCACTGTAATGGTGTCGGTGGGGATGACGCGCGCGGCGTGCACCGTGGGATCGGCATTGCCGTTCCGGCTGAGGGTGTTCTTGAGGATGAGTTCCTGCTGGCGGAGGAAACCTTCCGCGTTGATGAGGTCCTGCCGGGCGGCGGCAACCTGCGCCTGGGCGCGAGTCAGTTCGATGGGGGCAATGGTGCCCTGCTCCACCTTGCTGGCGTTATCCTGCGCGAGACGCTCGGCGGTCGCCAAAGTCTGACGCTTCACACGGAGGTCTTCATTGAGGCTGACCAGATCCGTGTAGAGGCGAATGACGCCGGAGACGGTGCTGATGACCTGCTGCTGAAAAACGAGGTCGGAGATCTTCTCGCTGTTCCGCGCGATGTGGATGAAGCGGCGGTTGAGTTCGCTGCCGAAGCCGCGCAGGAGGGGCTGGCTGACGGTAACGCCGAGGCTCGACGTGACAAACGGGTTGACCAGGTTGCGGGCCGAATTGTTGGCGGTGCGCAGGTTCTGGAACGACGCTGAGATCTGCGCCCCCGAACCAAAACCCTGGACATAACCGAAGTTGCCGCTAAAGAGATTGGAGGTCAACTGCGACGTGCCGGTGACGACGGTGTTCGTCTGCGGGCTTTCCACATGCTGTAACTGGGTCTGCGCCGTGAAAGACGGATCAAACTGAGGGATCGCGGGACCGTTGATGAGCGGAAACTGGCCGGTGACCGAGAGGTTATTCTGGGCCTGCTGGATGAGAGCCGTATCGGTCACGTTGACCGGGACGGAAGTCTGCGGGATGGTCCCGCTGGCGGCCGAGTTGTTCAGAGAGCTGCCGGGTCCACCGACACCAGCGGGGGCTTCGGTGACGGTGAGAGGAATACCGCGGAGGGTGCCGCCACCGGAGGCGCGCAGGATATCGGTGGAGGTCATGCGGATGCCATAACGCTGGATTTCGAGGTCGAGGTTATTTTCGAGGGCGAGAGCGATGGCGTCCTGGAGCGAGAGGTAGAGCTGCCCGGCCTTAATGAGGTCCTGAATGCGCGTGGAGTCTTTGAAATCAGCCTGGGACACTTCGCCCGGGGTGTACGAACCCCAGCGTCCGGCACCATAGGTAACGGATGGCGTGCGGGTCTGGGCAAAGCTATTCGTTGCGGCGAGAATGCTACAGATCAGGGCTACCGTCTGTCTCGTCATTTTCCTGCTCCCTTTTGCGGATCTGCGAGGACGATGGCGCCTTCGCGAACATCGTCACCCGGATTCACAACTACTATTTCATTGCCGGTGAGCCCGCCGATAATTTCGGTCTGCGCACCGTAGTCGCGGCCGAGCTGGACGGCCTGTAAACGGATTTTTTTCGCACCGGGCTGGCCACCAGGGGCGTCTTCCAGAATCGCCACACGGGTGCCGGTGGTACCGCCTATGACAGAGTCGCCGGGAACGAGGAATGGCGGGGTATCACGGTGATTACGGAAGCGGACTTCCGCGTACATACCCGGCATCAGCTTGCCGTCGGCATTGGCGACCTGAACTTCCACGAGCATGGTGCGGGAACCAGGGTCGAGCGAGTTCGAACTGCGGACCACTTTACCTTCGAACTTGCGGTTGGGAAATTCGACAAGCGTGACTTCGGTCTTCATACCCGCCACGATGGAGCCGGCACTGGATTGGGGCACGGATTCAAGGATGCGCACGGTACGGGTCTGGGCAAGGCGGAACAGTTCATTACCGCTGGCTCCACCAGCCGCGGAGGGATTCGCCGAGACACCCTGCCCGGCACCTGAGGCCGAGATGAGTGAACCGACATCGATATTGCGAGCCGTGACGATGCCCGCCATGGGTGCGCGAACACTTTTGTAGTCCTGAAGGGCGGTAACGCGGTCGAGATTGGCCTGCGCCTGGCGGACGTTTTCTTCGGCGGCCCGCACATTGGCTTCCTGGGCAGCGACGACAGCTTCGGAGGTTTTCCAGGTGGCGGCCTGGACGTCGGCATCCTGACGAGCGACGGCACCTTTGGCAACCAGGCCCGCGTAGCGTTCGGAGGTGATTTTGGCGAGGTCGCGCTGGGACTGGGCCTGGAGGAGAGAGGCTCGGGTCTGGGCGATCTGCTGCTGCGACTGGGAGAAGGCGGCTTTCGCCTGAGCAACCTGCTGGTCGAGTTCGGGGGCTTCGATTTCGGCGAGAAGCTGGCCTTCTTTGACACGGTCGCCAATGTCAACGTAGCGCTTCTTCACGTAGCCCGCGGCGCGGGCATAAATGGAGGCTTCCGATACAGCGGAGATGGTGCCGGGCAGGGCAACTTCCACATCGGCGGGGGCCTGTTTCACTTTGGCGGAGAGGACCCTGGGCAGGGTGTCGCGCTCTTCACGGGCGGCAGCGTTGGCTGCTGCTTCGCGCTCTTTGCGCGGGAAGTAGCCGAGGATTCCGATACCGGCCACCGTGGCCACGATGAGGACGATGACGAGAATGACCTTCCAGGCCGAGATGTGGTGTTGATTGGTTTCGCTCATTGTTGCGGCCTCAGGATGAGTTCCTCATGCGACTCCAGTTCAATTTGTTCGTCCTGATCGACAGGTGGCTTCTTACGCAGGAAGCTGTAGACGATGGGGACGAAGAATAACGTGCTCAGGGTTGCCAGGATCAGGCCGCCAATTACAGCGCGGCCGAGGGGTGCGTTCTGTTCGCCACCGTCGCCGAGACCCAGGGCCATGGGGATCATACCGATGACCATGGCGAGGGCGGTCATGACGACGGGGCGGATGCGGGTATAGCCGGCGGAGAGTGCGGCTTCGACTTCGTTGAGGCCTTCGCGGCGTTCGTCGTTGGCGAAGGCGACCATGAGGATCGAGTTCGCGGTAGCGACGCCGATGGCCATGATGGCCCCCATCAGCGAGGGAACGTTGATGGTGGTCTGGGTGGCAAAGAGCATCCAGAGGATGCCGGCGAAAGCCCCTGGGAGCGCGGTGAGAATGATGAACGGATCGAGCCAGCTCTGAAAGTTGATCACCATGAGGAGGTAGACGAGGAGGATGGCGAAGACGACGCCGAAGCCGAGGCGGCGGAAGGATGTCTGCATGGTTTCGGACTGGCCCCGGAGGTTCACAACAGTGCCGCGCGGGAGTTTCATGCTGCCGATGATCTTCTGGATGTCGCCGGCGACACCGCCGAGGTCGCGCTGGTCGATATTGGCGTAGACGTCAAAAACGTTCTGCACATTGTAGTGGCTGACGAGCGAAGTGGTGACGGTGCGGTTGACGCCGGTGATGAGGTTGTCCAGAAGCTGGGTATTGCCACCGCCCGGGATGGTAACGGGGGTGCGCTTCAGGGCGTCGAGGGAGTCGATTTTGAACTGGGGGGTCTGCACGGCGACGCTGTAGTTGACGCCGTTGACGGGGTTCAGCCACTGGTTCGGGGCGGTCTGGCCGCTGGAACTGAGCGAGATGAACATGGAGTTGGCAACATCGCGCTGGGTGAGGCCGGCCTGACTGGCTTTCGAGCGATCCACAGTCACGTTGAGCTGGGGGGTGTTGACCTGCTGGTTCACGCGGGTATCGACGACGCCGGGGATGATGGCGAGTTTGCGTTCGAGTTCCTGCGCGAGCTTGTAGCCGCCGACTGTGTCGCGGGTGATGATCTGGACATCAATGGGGGCCGGGATACCGAAGTTCAGAATCTGGTTGGTGATGTTGGCGGCCTGAAAAAAGAAGGTCTCTTCCGGGAACTTCGCATGGAGAGCTTTGCGGAGTTCGCGCTGGAGAAGATCTGTGGAGCGGCGATTTTCGCGCTGGAGAGAAATCAGGATTTCGCCGTCGGCCGCGCTGATGGTGGCGGAATCGCCCCAGGCCAGAACGAAGGGCGAGCTGGGCAGGCCAATATTGTCGGTGATGGACTGAATCTCGCCGGGGTGGGCCGTCTGGCGGATGGCTTCCTCGATGCGGCTGAAGATCTGTTCGGTTTCCTCAATGCGAGTGCCTTCCGGGGTACGAACGTGCAGGCGCATCTGGCCGGAGTCGACGGAGGGAAAGAAGTCGGTACCAACGACCCTGACGAGGAAGAGCGATGCGCCGACGAAGGCGAGGTAGATGAACGTGACCCAGGCGCGATGGTGGAGGCTCCAGCCGAGCGCCCGGCGGTACTTGTTGCGGAAGATTTCGAAGACGTGATTGAAGAGGTGGTGGGCGCGCCAGACGGGGCCGGGGGCATTGGCGACGGCCGCTTCACCACCGGCGTAAATTTCCACTTCCGGCCCCATCATGTAGTGCATCAGGGTGGGAACCAAAGTGCGAGTCAGGAAGTAGGACATCATCATGGCGACGGCAACGGCGAGCGCCAGGGGTGTGAAGAGGTATTTGGCCGGACCGGTGAGGAGGAGGACCGGGATGAAGACGATACAGATAGCGAGGGTGGAGACGAGGGTGGGGACCGCGATCTGCTCGGTACCTTCGAGGATGGCCCGGGTGAGAGGTTTGCCGAGACCCATGTTCCGAACGACGTTTTCGACTTCGACGGTGGCGTCATCGACGAGGATGCCGACCGCGAGCGCCATGCCTCCGAGCGTCATGGTGTTGAGCGTGTGGCCCATGGCCCACAGGACGATGCAGGAGGTGAGGATGGAGAGCGGGATGGAAGTACAAACGATGAGGGTGCTGCGCCAGGATCCAAGGAACAGCAGAATCATGATGGCGGTGAGGAACGCGGCGGTAGCGCCTTCCTTTACAACGCCATCGATGGCGGCCTGGACGAAGACGCTCTGGTCGAAGAGCACCTTGACCTTGAGGCCCTGTTGGGGGAGACCGGCGAGGATCTTCGGGAGAGCCCCCTTGATGTTGTTGACGATATCGAGAGTGGAGGCCTGCCCGTTCTTCATGATGATCATGAGTGCGGAGCGGTGGCCGTTTTCACGGACGATGTTGCTCTGGACGGAATAGCCGTCGCGGACCTGAGCGACATCGCGCAGATAGACGATGTTGCCGTTGATGTTCTTTAGCGGGAGGTCGTTTACGCCCTGTACGGTGGTGGGGCTGGAGTTGAGGCGAACGAAGTACTCGCGGTCACCCATTTTTGCGGTGCCGGCGGGGAGGATGAGGTTTTGCTGGTTGAGCGCGGTAGAAACGTCTGTGGCGGAGAGACCGCGGGCGAACAGGGCATTGGGGTCAATGTCCACCATGATCTGGCGCTGCTTGCCGCCAAAGGGGGGCGGGACCGTGGCGCCCTGGATGGTGCCGAGCTGGTTGCGAATGAAGTTCTGGCCGAGATCGTAGACATCCTGTTCCGAAAGAGTGTCGCTGGAGAGCGAGAGCTGCACGATGGGAACGGATGACGCATCGTACTTGATAACGCCCGGGGGGAAGATACCGGGCGGCATAATGCGCTGAATTGGCGAGGTGACGGCGACCATCTGGGTGATGGCGAGGTCGATATGGACGTTGGGCTGAAAGAAGGCCCGAACCACGGAGACACCGTTGTAGGAGTTG
>CANIHR010000074.1 GCA_947467185.1 Bryobacterales bacterium | reverse complement strand
GGAGCGGGCCAGCACCACCCAGGTGGGAGGCGATTAGCCTTATGGAAACCGCAGATATGGTGCATCAGGCGAACCAGATCGCACAGTTTTTTGCGAATTACCCGGAGGCAGAGGCCGTAGCGTCGGTGGAGGATCACCTGCGGAAATTTTGGGCGCCACCAATGCGGAAGCAGTTGCTGGCTTACCTGGCAGCCGGTGGCGCGGGCCTCCACCGGCTGGTAGTTTCAGCGGGCGAGCGGCTCGGCGTCGCCCGCGTCAGTTAGTTGACGGCCAGCGTTGCATTGGCCGAAACGGTCTTCGTGCCGCTGGTGCCGGTGACAGTGAGCGTGCGGTTGCCCTTTTTGGCGTTCGACGTCAGGGTCGCCGTCAGGTTCACGGTACCGGAGCCCGTGATTGTGGCAGAACTCAGCGCAACCGTCAGGCCCGTAGTGGAACCGGAGGCTGTCAGGTTCACGGTGCCGGTGAAGCCGGCGACCGGGGTTACCGTAACCACGTAAGTAGCGGTGGCGGTACCGGTGGTGGGACGAGTCTTGCTCTGGGAGGCGGGGGAGATGCTCAGCGTGAAGCTGGGTACCGCGACCACCAGGTAGGCACCGACAGTATGCGTTTTCAGGCCGTCGGTCCCCTGGATGGTGAAGGTATAGGTGCCGGGGGCGACAGAACTGGTCGTGGCGAGGGTGATTCCGTTGCCGCTCACTCTTGCAGAGGCTCCGGCGGGCAGACCGCCGATGACGGAGTAGGTGAGGGTTCCGAACCAGCCGTTCGTGCCCGTGGCGGACATTGTGTAGCTGCCTGTGGTGCCGCCCGGGGCGACGGTCTGCGTGATGGGGTTGACCCCGAGGGTAAAGTCGGGACTGTTGTCGTAGGAGGTGGCACAGTAACCACCACCGGCATTCACCCAGGTCTGCTGGATCAGGTAGTCGCGGAGGCCGAGCCTCACGTTGGCCATGCTGCCGTTGGAAGCGGTGTAGGTGGGGCCGTAGCTCCACGCGCACTTATCGCCAACCTCCAGCCCCAGGGAGTCCCACCAGGCGGTCAGGTCGGGATTGGTGACTGTCTCGCTCAGTTCGTGGACCAGAATGGAGGCCATGGCATCCACGTTGGGGTCGCCGTTGGGGCTGCTACCGGTCTGAGCGGAGCAGGCGGAAGGGTTCGCAGCCGGATTGCCGATGAACAGGTGCCGGATCGGGATGCCATTGAAATCATTGACGTTGTGCCAGCCGCAATAGGCGGTCAGGAAACCATTGAGGGAGACATTCGGTGCGCCGAGAACGATGTAGACGCCGTTCGGATCGGCGGGCAGCGTGCCGGCGGAAATGGCATTGCTGACGAGAGTCCAGGGGCCAACATCGGGGAGCGCTGTACCGAAAGAACCAGTGTCAGCGATGGCGGAAACATAATTGACGACGCCGTTAACATTGCCAACGGTGTCTCCATAGGTTGTATTCGCCTTGTAATAGGAGGAGTTGCCGAGGTTCTTCGCGAGGTCGGTCAGGATGGCATTGCCTTTGGGAGCCTTTGTCCAGTCCCCGTACCAAATGTAATAGACGTTGACGCTGTCGTGCATGACAGCCCCGTTGTGATATTCGATGCCGTTGCCCGTGACGACCGCCTGGGCGGTGACCGGGCCGGTGAAGAGTTGCCGAACGAGGTTTCCGCGGCCGGTGGCGGGCACGCCAGGTTGGCGTCCGGGGACCTGTGTGGCTGCGGAAACCGGAGCGATCAGCGCAAGCGACATGATTGCGGCTGCGAGGTGGTGTTTTGCGGTCTTCATTTTCTCCGTCCGTTCCAGGCGACCGTCGGTGGCGGCCGCTTCGAATTCCATTGATGCAGGACACTGGCCAAAGACCAGCCACCACGTAACTCAATGAATCCAAAAGACAACAAGTGTTTCGACAAAAAGTACGGGGGACTGAAAGTGCGACTTAGCATCAAAATGCGACAGCCTGCTTGCAGAGGAAGGGAATGATACAGCGAGAAGCGGAGCCGGGAGGGGAAACAAACAGCAGTGGAAGGAAACGACCTATTTGCGGCGGCGTGGCGGTCTGACTATTTTCTTCTCAGCACTTTTGCCGGACGGTGCACTCGGCGCGGGCGGAAGTGCGGTAACAGGGATGGGGCTTCTCCACCAATCCGAACGAACCGTCATAACGGCAAAGTCGATTCCCATATTGAGGATCCGGACGTTGGTGATGGTGGTCTGTATCATGGAGTGCTCCTGAGCTGGATTGGTGCAGACAGGTAGCCAGTCCCTGGCGGGTTGCAAACTGTTGACAGTTGGACGGTTAGTGCCGAGCAGGGGAGTCCGGGTGCGGACGGGGCGCATCGAATTGCGAATGCGGGCTACAAAACAGGACAGCATCCAATACAATGGGCGAGTTATGAAAACACTTTTGAAGGTCCAGGTTGCCCTCTGCCTCGCAGGGTTGGCGGCGATTGCGGCGGAGCCCGGCGCGCAGTTCTTTGAGAATGATCAGGTGAAGGTCTTCCGCGCACTCGAGAAGGCGCATGTGAAGGCGAAGTTCCACGAGCACAAGGTCAACCGCGTAATGGTCTACATGCAGAACGGCAAGCAGCACTTCGATTTTCAGGATGGCCGGCCGGGGCGCGATGTGGTTTGGAAGGCGGGTCAGCTGGAGTGGAGCACGCCCGAAGGCATTCACCAGCCGGAAGTGACGGACGATAACTCCTTCAACATCATCGAAGTGGAACTGAAGAAGCCGGGTGTGGCGAAGGCGGCTCAGGTGTCGGACGCAACGAAGACGGACAAGAAGAACTCAAAGGTGGAACTGGATAACGACCAGGTTCGAATTCTGCGGGTTAAGCTGGCACCGCACGCCAAAGGCGGTAAGGTGACACGCACAGGGAACGCGGTGATCGCGTACATCAGCGGAGCGAAGGCCAATACGGCGGAGTGGGTGACTTCGGGCCCGAGCCAGATGGAAAACACCGGCGATCAGGCCCTCGAAGCCATCGTTGTTGAACTGAAGTAGTTATTTCTTAGGGCTGTACGCCACGCAGTCGATTTCGACTTTGATGTTCGAAGCGAAGCTGCAGACGATGGTGGTGCGGGCCGGTTTGGCGTCTCCGAAGAACTCGGCATAGACTTCGTTCATTGCAGCGAATTCGGTGCCGTCGGCGAGGAAGACGCCAACCCGGACTGCGTCGGAGATGCTGGCGCCCGCGCCTTCCAGGATGCGCTTAATGTTGTTGAGCGTCATCCTGGTTTCCTGCTGAATATCGCCCGCAACATACTGATTCGTTTCGGGGTCAACAGCCAACTGGCCGGAGACGAAGATGAAGTCGCCGGCGCGGACGGCGGGCGAGTAGGGGCCACGAGGGGCGGCGGTGCCGGGAGGCGTGAGTCTTTCGATCATTGCTTTTTAGTGTCCTTCCGCTTCCAGTAAGCGTTCGGTTTCGATGGCCGCCATGCAGCCGGCGCCGGCAGCGGTGATGGCCTGGCGGTAAACACGGTCCTGCACGTCACCGGCGTGGAAGACGCCGTGGATGTTGGTGCGGGCTCCGCCGTGGGAGACGATGTAGCCGTCGGCATCGAGATCGAGCTGGCCGACGAACGGCTTGGTGTTCGGAATGTGGCCGATGGCTACGAAGAGGCCGTCGACGGCTCGGGTGGTTTCTTCGCCGGTGACGAGATTCTTCAGGCGAACGCCGGTAACGGAGTTCTGCTCCAGACCGAGGACTTCTTCGACGCCTGTGTTCATGATGAATTCGATCTTCGGGTTGGCCTGGGCGCGTTCCAGCATGATCTTCGAGGCGCGGAAGGTATCGCGGCGGTGGACCAGCATCACGTTGCGGCCGAAGCGAGTGAGGAAGTTCGCTTCTTCCATGGCGGTGTCGCCGCCGCCGATGACCATGATCTGCTTATCGCGGTAGAAGAAACCGTCGCAGGTGGCGCAGGAGCTAACGCCGTGGCCGATGAGCTTCTGTTCACTGGGCAGGTTGAGCCAGCGCGCCGAGGCGCCAGAGGCGATGATCAGCGTGCGGGTTTCGATCCACTGGTCTTCCACGCGGAGGCGGAAGGGGCGCTTCGAGAGGTCGGCTTCGGAGACCGCGCCGTCCATGTACTCGGCACCGAAGCGCTCGGCCTGCTGCTTCATGTTTTCAACGAGTTCGGGGCCAAGGATGCCCTGGGGGAAGCCGGGGAAGTTCTCGACTTCGCTGGTGATAGAGAGCTGACCGCCCGCTTCCCAACCCTTAATCACGAGGGGCTTCAGGCCGGCGCGCCCGGTGTAAACAGCGGCGGTGTTTCCGGCGCAACCCGATCCAATAATGACGACGTTGTGCATTTGAGTGTTAACCCTGAGACTACCAAATCGCCGACGGCGACCTATACTCGTGTTATGCCCGGTTGCCTCTATATCGTCTCCACGCCGATCGGCAATCTTGAAGACATCACGTACCGGGCGGTGCGGATTCTCAAGGAAGTCGACTGGATTGCCTGCGAAGACACGCGTACTACGGGGCACCTGCTGCACCATTACGGGATCACCACGAAGACGGTGAGCTACCACGAACACAATGAGATGCAGCGAGCGCCGGAGATTTTTGCGCGCCTGCAGGCGGGGGAGAGTGTGGCGCTGGTGTCCGATGCCGGGACTCCGCTGCTGTCCGACCCCGGGTTCCGCATCGTCCGGGGCGCGGCGCATTTTGGCGTGAAGATTGAGGCGATTCCGGGGCCTTCAGCAATGCTGGCGGGGCTGGTTTGTTCTGGACTTCCGACCGACCAAATCCACTTTGGAGGCTTTCTGCCGCCGAAGCAGGGGGCGCGGCAGCGGATTCTGGAGAGCTTTGCCGATGAGCAGGCGACGCTGATCTTCTACGAGGCTCCGCACCGGATTGTGGAGTGCCTGCACGATATCCAGACAGTGCTGGGTGACCGGGATGTGTGCGCGGCGCGGGAACTGACGAAACTCCACGAGGAAGTGCTGCGGGGCAAGGCTTCGGAGATTGCGGCACAACTGGAATCGCGGGGTTCGATTCGGGGCGAGTTTGTCGTGCTGATCGGCAAGGGCGAAACCCCGGTTGCGACGGATCTGCCGATTGAAGAAGCGATTACTCTGCTGATGGAAGCCGGGATTCCGCGGATGGACGCGATCAAGACCGTGGCGAAGGAACGTGGGCTTTCAAAGCGGGATGTCTACAAGCTGGTCAGCATCAAGCCCGAAGACGTAAAGGATGAAGAGTAGTTTGGCAGACGTCATTGTTGTAGGCGGGGGACTCGCCGGTACCGAAGCGGCGTGGCAGTTGGCGAAGCGTGGATTTCGGGTGGCGCTTTACGAAATGCGCCCCGTACTGACGACCGACGCGCACCAGACGGACCAACTGGCGGAGCTGGTTTGCAGCAATTCGCTGAAGAGCGACCAGCATCCTTCGGCTTCGTGGTTACTGAAGGAAGAACTGCGGCGGCTGGATTCGCTGCTGATGGTGGCGGCGAATGAGTCGCGGGTGCCGGGTGGTCAGGCGCTGACGGTGGATCGGGTTCGTTTTGCAGAGGTGGTGACGGACGCGATTGAGGGGCACGCCAATATCGAGGTCGTTCGCGAGGAAGTGGGTGCGATTGATCCTTCTCGGCCCACGATTATTGCAACCGGGCCTTTGACGAGCGGAGCCCTGGCGGGGGCGATCGGAGAGTTGACGGGCGCGAGCCGCCTGTTCTTCTACGACAGCATCAGTCCGATTGTGGATGCGCACACGATTGACCGATCGATTGTGTTTGCCGCGTCGAGATATGACAAGTCGCTGGATGGCACGGGCGACTACCTGAACTGCCCGTTCAACAAGGCGCAGTACGAGACCTTTGTGGATGAGTTGCTGGCCGCGCGGGCGGTGGAAGCGCACATCCCGAATGATGTTCCGTACTTTGAGGCTTGTCTGCCGATTGAAGAGATCGCGCGCCGCGGGCGGGATACGCTGCGGTTCGGGCCGATGAAGCCGATGGGGCTGATTGATCCTCGTACCGGGCGGCGGCCGTGGGCGACCGTGCAGTTGCGGCAGGAGAATCTGCGGGCTGACAGCTACAACCTGGTTGGTTTCCAGAACCATCTGAAGTTCGGGGAGCAGAAGCGGATTATGCGGCTGATTCCAGGGCTGGAGAATGCGGAATTCCTGCGGTTTGGGCAGATCCACCGGAATACGTACATTAATGCGCCTTCGCTGCTGACACCAACGCTGCAGCTGAAGAAGCATCCCTCGGTGATGTTCGCCGGGCAGGTTTGCGGCGTTGAGGGATATGTGGAGTCGATTGCAACGGGGCTGGTGGCGGGATTGTTGATGGCGGCTCAACTGGGCGGCAAGACACCGCAGGAGTTCCCCCGCGATTCGGCCATCGGGGCGCTGTGCCATTACATGGCGCATGCGGAATCGAAGCGGTATCAGCCGGCGAATATCGCGTTCGATCTGTTCTCTCCGCTTGGGGTGGAGATTACAGACCGCAGGGCACGTCATGGGGCGATCTGCGAGCGGGCCCTGGGGCTGCTGGACGCTTACGCCGCCGAGTATGTCTGAACTGAACGCCGCCATCGCCGCGTTTATGGGCGAGCTGGAGCGCCGGAACGATTCCGTCCATACGATTCGGAACTACGGGGCGGATTTGCGGGAGTTTGCAGCGTACTTCACGCCTCCAGGTGGGGTGGCTCCGCTGGTTACCGAGATCGATATGCTGGCGCTGCGCGAGTGGCTGGGGCATATCTACGAGCGGGAACATAAGCCGGCGACGGTGCGGCGGAAGCTGGCTTCGGTGCGGGCCCTGTTCCGGTTTTTGTCGCGGGACCATGTGATTCAGACGGATCCGGCGCGGTTGCTTCGGCTGCCGAAGATGCCAAAAACTTTGCCGGAAGTGCCAAACGCTGAGGTGACGAATGCCATGGTGGATGGCGATTTGCCGGAGGATCTGGAGCGGCCGTTTCCCAGGCGGGACCGATTGCTGCTGGAATTGCTGTATGGCTGTGGCCTGCGCGTGAGCGAGGCGGTGGGCCTGAATCTGGAAGATTTCGACCGGACGGAGCGGTGGGTTCGCGTTCGCGGCAAAGGGAAGAAGGAGCGCCAGGTTCCATATGGGAGCAAGGCAGAGACGGCGCTGCTGGCGTATCAGGAAGACCGAGGCGTTTTGCCGAAGGACGCAAAGGCGCTGTTCCTAAACTTTCTGGGGAAGCGGCTAAGCGACCGGGGTGCGCGGAATATCGTGAAGTTCTACGGGACCTGGGTGGTAGGGGATTCCTCGATTCATCCCCACACGCTGCGGCATGCGTTTGCGACGCATTTGCTGAGCGACGGGGCAGATTTGCGGGCGATTCAGGAGCTGCTGGGGCATGCGCGGCTTTCGACCACGCAGAAATACACGCAGGTTTCACTGACGGACCTGATGCGGGTTTATGATTCGGCGCATCCGAAGGCGTCCGAATAGCCGGATCCTAGCAGGTTGCGAGGAATTCGAGGTCGACATTTCCACCGGAAATGATGACGCCGACGCGACCCAGACCGGCTGGGATCTTGCCGAAGAGCACGGCTGCGGCAGCAACGGCTCCGCTGGGTTCCACCAGAAGCTTCATGCGCTCCAGCATCAGGCGAACGGTGGCACGAATTTCGTCTTCGGTGACCAGAATGACCTCCTCGACCAGGTTTTGAATGATGGGGAAGGTCAGTTTACCCGGGCAGGGCGAGCGGAGGCCATCGGCGATGGTATCGGGTGGCGCGATGGCGACTCGTTCACCCTTGCGGAAGGAGAGCCAGGTGTCGTTGCCCAGTTCCGGTTCCACGCCGAAGACGCGGATGCCGGGTTTAATCGACTTCGCGATGGTAGCGCACCCGGAAATCAGCCCGCCTCCACCGATGCAGACGACGAGCGCGTCAAGATCAGGGACTTCGTCCATCAGTTCGAGAGCCGTAGTGCCCTGCCCCGCGATGATCAGCGGGTGGTCAAACGGAGGTACGAGCGTGCCGTTGGTTTCAGCCAGAACGGTGGCGGCGATGGCTTCGCGGTCGTCGGTGAAGCGGTTGTAGGTGACGATACGTGCGCCATGGTCCCGGGTGGCTTCCATCTTGGAGCGAGGGGCATCCTCGGGCATCACGATGGTGGCGGCGGCACCGACGAAGCGGGCTGCGATGGCGGTTCCCTGGGCGTGATTACCGGAGGAGAACGCGACCACTCCGCGGGGGAGATCGGCGGGAGGAATGGAGAGAACCAGATTAGCGGCACCGCGGACCTTAAAGGCTCCGCCACGCTGCAGGTTTTCACATTTGAAGAAGACCTGCGAGCCAGCGCGGGAATCCACGCTGAGGGAGGTCATAACGGGCGTTCGGCGGGCAAGGGGCCGGATGCGCTCGGCTGCCTCGCGCACCATTTGGGGAGAGACAGTGGCGTTCATGGATAAGTTCTAGTTGGCGCTCTCGAATTCGAGGCGCAAGGCAGCGTTAAAGCGCTGACGGTCCTGGTATTCATGCCACAACGTGGAGAGGCCAGCCCAGAAGTACCCGCCGACAAACATCAGCAGGAAGGGCAGCGTCATGAAGTTGTAGGTCGAGATCGCGAAACCGCAAATGTAGAGGAAGTACGCGCCACAGGCCAGTTCCAGATACGGCAGGATTCCGCTCTTGCGCTTGTACTTGGTGACGGCTCTCTTCTTTTCCGTGTTCCCCTGGATGGCGAACTTGGGGGTTCGCACGAAGCTGGAGACGACACCCCGCAGAGCTTCGCTAACTGCGCGGGTGTTGTTGAGAGTCAGACCGACGCCCAGGCACATCAGGGCGGGGATAAAGAAGATGGACCGAAGCCAGTTTTTCGGATGCAGTTCGCGCTGGGCGATGATGTAAAACGCCGAAAGCGACCAAAACGACGCGATGATGAGCGGGAAATCCAGCAGCATCATTTCCCAGATGCCCATGTAGAAACGGACGATCATGACCGGCAGCATCAGCGCAGACACGATGATCATCAGGGGATACGAAATATTCGGGGTGAGGTGCAGGAACGCTTCGATCTTGGTGCGGCGGGGGATATCCGCCTTCCACAGCATCGGCAAAAGCTTCTTGGCGCACTGCGTAAGGCCCTTGGCCCAGCGGAACTGCTGAACCTGGAAGCCGTGCATATCGACGGGCAGTTCCGAGGGGCATTCGACGCCGGGGACATAAACGAACTTCCAGCCCTTCACCTGCGCGCGATAGCTGAGATCGGAATCTTCCGTCAGGGTGTCGTGCTGCCAGCCACCCGCGTCGTCAATCATCGACTTGCGGAGGATACCGGCGGTGCCGTTGAAGTTGAAGAAGTAGCCGGCGCGGGAACGAGCGCCATGTTCCAGCACGAAGTGACCATCGAGCAGGATGGCCTGGACTTCGGTGAGAACGTTGAAATCTTTGTTGAGGTAGCCCCAGCGGGTCTGGACGACGCCGACTTTGGGATCGCTGAAGTGGTGGATGGTGCGGGTAAGGAAGTCGACCGGCGGGAGGAAGTCGGCATCGAACACGGCGACAAATTCGCCGGAAGCGACTTTCAGGCCTTCGTGCAGCGCACCGGCTTTGTAGCCTTCGCGGTTGGTCCGGTGGAGGTACTGAATATCGTGGCCCATGTTGCGGTAACGCTCACAGAGAGCTTCCGCGAATTCATGGGTGTCATCGGTTGAATCGTCCAGAACCTGAATCTGCAGCAGTTCCCGGGGGTATTCCATCTGGACGGTTTCGTCAATCAGGCGCTCCAGAACGTAGCGTTCATTGAAAAGCGGCAGCTGAATGGTGACTTTGGGGAGCTGGTCAAAGCGGGTGGGGGATTCTGCGCCAACCTTCTTCCGGTACTTGAAGTAGGTGTAAATGGTGTCGAAACGGTGAAGGCCGTAGATCGACAGAATGGCGAGAACGCCGAAGTAAGGAACGAGGAGGGCCCAATCGAACCAACCCAGGCGGTGGATACCGGCGAAGGTGTCGTCGAACATACCACGCGAGATCTTTGTCAGCGTGGAGGCCGCAAGTAAAGCAGGCAGGGGGTGAAGAGATGGCATGTAGGTCTTGGTTATCTGAACCGAGCTATCTGGATTCTATCATTACAAGTCACCACTTGACAGAGGTGACTGCTGAAATGAGTACTAGTCGGGGCGGCGGGCGATGGCGATGATGGAGGCCGGGGGCCAGGGGAGGGACTTGTCGATCCTGCGCCAGAGCCAGACGAATTTGTCGAAAATGCGCATGCCGAGGGGCGAAAGATTGGCGGTTTTCATAACCTGGCCGGTGAAGCGCCAGCCAGGATAGGAGATCCGGTTGAAGGTCAGCATGTCTTCGAGTTCATAGCCAGCGCTTTTGACCAGTTCCGACAGGCCCGGGATGGTGTAGCGGCGGAAGTGGCCGATGGCGGCGTCGAGCGCACCGTAAGCTTCCGGACCCTGGGGGACGAGGAGCAGCAGACGCCCACCGGGCTCCAGCAGGGAATAAATTCGGCGGAGGGTACCGAAATCGTCTTCGATATGTTCGAGCACGTTGAGGCAGACGACCGTATCCAGCTGCCCCGCCCAGGGTTCGAAGTGCTCGGGGAGGGTGGCGTCGAGGTGGGCGATCCGCATGGTGGGGCGGTGGCCGAAGGCGTTTTTCAGCTGCGCGAGATGTTCGGGATCGAGGTCTGACGCGACGTAGAGCTTGCGTTTCGGGGCAAGCTGGCGGGTCATGTTGCCGACCCCGGCACCGATTTCGAGAACCTTCTTACCCGCCCAGGGGGAGATGGTGTCGGCCATCCACTTGTTGAACTTCGGGGCGAGGGCCATGGCGTCGAGGACTTCCGGGCCGTGATCCTTATAAAGCTGCTTCGTGAATTTAGAGCGAAGGATAACCCAAACGGCTTCGAAAGCGTCCTTCAGGCCGATCTTCTTGCCTTCCTCGTAGGTCCGGCCGTGGTAGCTGATGGGCGTTTCGTAGATGCGGGCTTTGCGGCGGGCGAACTTGATGGTGAGTTCGGGTTCCAGACCGAAACGGTCGCTCTGGATCGGGATGGATTGCGCAAGGGTGGTGCGGAAGGCCTTGTAACAGGTCTCCATGTCGGTGAGGTTCAGGTCCGACACGATGTTGCAGAGGGTGGTGAGGAGGTGGTTGGCGAGCGAGTGCCAGTAATAGAGGACACGGCGTTCGCCCGAGATGAGGAAGCGGGATCCGAAGACGACATCGGCCTTGCCGGATACGAGGGGGCCGAGGAGGTGCATGAAGTCATTCGGGTCATATTCGAGGTCGGAATCCTGAATGACGCTGAATTCGCCTTCCGCCAAACCGATGGCGGTGCGGATGGCAGCGCCTTTGCCCTGGTTTTTCTCGTGGTGGAAGAGGCGGATTTTGTGGGCTGGGTTGGCGGCGATGAAGTCTGTGACGACGGCGGCGGAATCATCCTTGGAGCAATCGTTGACGACGATGATTTCCCGTGTCAGGCCGCCGGGCAGGGGCGCTTCGATGACTCGGCGCAGGAGTTCGCCAACGAGTTCTTCTTCGTTGTAGAGCGGAACGAGAATCGAAAGTTGGCGCGAGACCATGGCGACATTTCATGGTACGCGAGGCAGATGTTGGATCATCGGGTATGGACCTGGAGCGAGATTCCCTGCAGTTGTTGGCGGGTGGCCTGGACGTTCTGGAGGCAGGGTTTGCCGGGTTGCCCGCGCTACCCGCGGGTGCTTCCGGATTACCGGCAATGGAGGCAGCCCTGACCGCCGCCGCTGAGCGAATGCGGGACAATTTTCCGTACTTCCATCCGTTGTACGCAGGACAGATGCTGAAGCCGCCACATCCGGTGGCGCGGGCGGCCTATGCGATGGCGATGTGGGTAAATCCGAACAACCACGCGCTGGATGGCGGCCGGGCGAGTTCCGCCATGGAGCGGGAAGCGGTGGCGGAGATCGCCGCGATGTTCGGGTGGCAGACGCATTTGGGGCACCTGACCAGCGGCGGCACGATGGCGAACCTGGAGGCGCTCTGGGTGGCGGGGCGACTGCAGCCCGGGATGGTCACGGTGGCGTCAAAACAGGCGCACTACACGCATGAGCGGATCAGTGGGGTGCTGCAGCAGCCGTTCGAGGCGATTCCCTCGGATGCTCTGGGTCGGATGGATGTGGCAGCGCTGGAGCGGCGACTGGATGCGGGAGAGGTAGGGTGTGTTGTGGCCACGCTCGGGACCACAGGTTTCGGCGCGGTCGATCCCCTGCCCGCGATTTTGAAGCTGCGGGAGCGGTATGGATTTCGCGTCCATGCGGACTGCGCGTATGGCGGGTACTTCACGCTGGTGGGGAATCTGGAGAGTTCGGCGCGGGGGGCTTATGACGCGCTGACCGAGGTGGATTCAATTGTGATCGATCCGCATAAACATGGTCTGCAGCCGTATGGATGCGGGTGCGTGCTGTTCCGCGACCCGGCAACCGGACGGATCTACAAACATGATTCGCCGTACACGTATTTCTCGTCGGCCGAGCTGCATCTGGGGGAAATTTCGCTGGAGTGTTCGCGCGCCGGGGCTTCGGCGGTGGCGCTCTGGTCTACCCAGCGGCTTTTGCCGCTGGTACCTGGCGGTGAATTCGCAGCGGGACTGGAAGCGGGGCGGCGGGCGGCGCTGGCGCTGGCGGCGGAGCTTTCCGGCGATCGGCGTTTCGCCCTGGTGTTGCAGCCGGAGCTCGACATTGTCGTGTGGGGCGTGCGCAGCGGATCGGCCAGCGCGTCTTCGGAACTGGCACAAAGGGTATTCGACTCTGCGGCGAAACGGGATCTGCATCTGGCGCTGATTCGGGTTCCCGTTGAGGCGGTTCCGGCGTTCGGCGCGGAATTCGTCCGGGATCGCGCGGAGGTGGTTTGTCTGCGTTCCGTGCTGATGAAACCCGAGCATGAGACGTGGATTCCGGAGATCCTGGCGCGGTTGCGGGCGGCCTGCGACGAGACTCTAAGTGGCATCGCCAAACGGGACGATCTGGCGCAGCGCTAAGGCGCTCCAGTACGCTTCGCGGAGACGGCGGGCGAGCCGGGCGTGCAGAGTGGGTGGTGCAACGGCTGCATCCGTGGCTCTTTCCCACGCCTGGCGACGCTGGTCCTCCAGACCACTGCTCAGGTGTTTCAATTGCGCGGCCGGGGGTAGGATCACGCTCTGAATCGCGAGCGCAGGCACCGCCTGGTAGACGCGGAGCCGTTTGCCGGTGCCCAGAGTTCCTTTGAACAGCAGGTCATCGGCGGGGGCGCGGAAAGAAGCAAGGCGTGGGGTCAGGAGCCGGGCTGTCCGGCGTGAGAGAAGGTAAGCGCCTGCCCCATCATGAACGGACAGCAGGCGATGCCAGGCGGGGCCACCAACCGTGGAAACGGAACGGCGGGACAGTGTCACCATCTGAGAGCCGGTTTCCAGCTTGACGACATCCGCGTCTGGCGGAATACCCGCTTCGCCTTCGAGGACTTTCTTCAAGCGGGGATCAACCAGCAGATCGTCTTCGAGCACCATGCCGAACTCGTCCGGACCCTCCGCAATCAGCCGCCAGACCTCGTAGTGCGAGAGCAGGCACGCCAGTTCTCCCGGAGCCCAGGGCCGTCCAGGCAGGGGCGGAACGAGGGAATAACCAGGATGGCGGGCCGCGCGTTCCGGGTCGAGAGCTTCAAAGCGAACGAATGGAACACCAATATCGCCGAGCACCTGCCGCATGTGCGTAAGCCTGGCTGTTGCGTCCGGCAAATTGATGAGATAGGCCCGCATTGCCTTCTTATCTTCGCCTGACCCAATCGCCTGACCCAATCGCCTGACGTAATCAGGCGTGACGGCGCTGGATGTCTTTGCGGATGGTCGTCGCGCCTCCGAACAACACGGCGGCCAGCAGCACCGACAGGACCGGCATGATCAGCATGGCCTGCTGCAGACCGATGGCTTTGAAGGCTTCGGTGATGTCGGGGGAGCCAGCGAGATCAGCTGCGCGGCGGGCCATCATATCGCTGACTTTGCCGGTAAGAACCGGACCGAACGACGCTCCGCAAAGGTACATGGCAAGGAAATAGACGGCCATGGCGATGCCGCGCAACGAGGGTGCCACGATGTCCTGGATGGACGAATAAACGAACCCATAGTAGGAGCAGAGGGTGCCGTAGAAGAGAGTGAGCATCACGACGGCAGCGGTGACATTGCCGGACGAAATGCCCAGCCAGGCAAGCGGGGCTCCGGAGAGGGCAAAAACCGCCGCGCAGAGCATCCGGGCGTTGCCGCTCCTGTGGACCACACGATCTCCGAGCCAGCCCGCGATGAGGGAGCCGGAGAGGCCACCGCACAGGTAGGTGATGCCCGAGAGTGTGCCGGATTGCGCGAGGCTGACGTGGTGGATGCGGCTGAGAAAGGCCGTCAGGAAGGTCGACATCGCATACATGTTGAAGTTGAGCAGTGCACCGGAGGCCACGATCCACCAGAAGGTCGGGATAGTGAGGAATTCGCGCCAGGAGCGCTTTTTTGTGTCCTGGCGAATTTCGGTGGCACCACGCAGCGGCTCACGCAACATCAGCAGCAACGGCAGCAACAGCAGGGCTGGCGCGGCGGCAAGCACCATGGCGTGACGCCAGCCGAAGGCCTGCGCAATGGGGCCGCTGATGAAGTTGCTGAGACCGGCACCGACCGGTACTCCGGCCATGAAAAGGGCGAGCGGGCGAGCGCGTTTGTCGGCGGGGAACAGATCGCCGATCCACCCCGTGGCAACCGGGGCAACCGCCGCTTCGCCGATCGCGAAACCGAGACGGCTGAACATCAGCATCATGTATGAGGTGGCGAGCGCCGCCATGCCGGTGAGGGCGCTCCAGACGACGATGCCGCCGGCCAGCAACTTCTTGCGGCTCCAGCGGTCGGCCAGGGTGCCGAGCGGCACTCCGACAATGGCGTAGAGCCAGATGAAGGCGGAACTCAGGAAGCCGAGTTGAGTATCAGTGAGATGGAACTCGCGGCGAATCGGTTCGGCGAGAACGCCCAGGATGTAACGGTCATAGAAGTTCAGAACGTTAATGGCAATAAGAACGGCGAGGGCGGCGTTCGCGGTTCGTTTGGTCCCTGTATCCCCGAGGCTGGATGGCACCGGGGAATGCTATCACAAACGGTCGTCGAGAGCCTGGACTTTTTGCAGCCGTCGAACATGGCGTTCTTCGTTGGTGAATTCGGCACCAATGAAAGCATGAGCCAGTTCCTTGCCGGTGGCGATGCCAATGACACGGCCGCCGAGAACGAGGACATTCATGTCGTCATGCTCCACTCCCTGGTGAGCGGAATAAACATCGTGACAGAGACCCGCGCGGATTCCATGGATCTTGTTGGCAGCGACCGAAGCCCCAACGCCCGAACCGCAGACAATGATGCCGCGGTCGGCGCGTCCGTTCACAACGGCGTGGCCCACTTTGGCGGCGTAATCGGGGTAATCAACGGGGTCCGTCGTGTAGGTTCCGAGGTCGAGAATATCGTGTCCGGCTTGTTTCAGGTCGGCGGCGACGACGTTCTTGAGTTCCAGTCCGGCGTGGTCGGACCCTATAGCAATCTTCATGGCGCTTTTGAATTATCTCGCAGTGAGACCGCTCGTAACGAAGGCTCAGCGAGGCATCAGCGCGATCTGCGTAATGTTGACTCCGTGAGCGGTGTCAATGGCGGAAGCAACTGTGGAGAATTCGAGTTCCGGGGCGCCTTTGAGGAAGAGGATTCGGGAGGCCCGGCGAGCGTAGATGCGGGTCAGTTCATCGGCCAGACTTTCGGTGGAAACCGCCTCGGTATTAAGGGTGTATTTACCATTGCCGGCGATCTCCAGCACGACGGCGGATTCGGGTTCCGGGGCCACCTGCGCGGCGGAATCACGCGGTACGGCGGCGCTGAGGCCGGCAGGCGTCTGCGGCGAAATCTCCATGAAGATGATGAGTAAGACGAGCAGAACATCGATCATCGGCGTCATGTTGATGCTCGCCCGAACCCGCCCGCCGGAATTGAGATCCATTGCCATGGTGTTGCCTCCCTTTGTATTTGTGTGCCTGCTGGTGAATGGACTCCGGAATGAGAGACAATGTTCCACGTGAACAAACGACTGCTGGTGACGTGTGGATTTGCAGCTGTGCTGACGGCTGCTTTCTTTGTGAGCCGGGGGGACGCGGAGCCGAACCAGATCACGAAGATTGCCGACGGTGTCTGGTTCCGCGAGGGCGACATCAAGGGGCAGGGGCACTGCAACAACACCATCATCGAGATGAAGGATTACCTCGTCGTCGTGGACGCCAATTTCCCCAGCGGTGCGCGTGGAGTGCTGGCGGACGCGAAGAAGCTTTCGCCCAAGCCCGTGAAGTACGTGTTCATCACGCACCACCACGGCGACCATGACTACGGCAGCGCGGTCTGGACCGAGGCTGGCGCGACGACGTTCGCGTACAAAGGCGTGGCTGAAGAACTGGCCCGTTACGAGCCGAATCGCTGGCAGGAAGCGGCGAAGACACGCAAGGACGTTGCCGACATGAATCGCGACAAGCCCGAGGTACCGAAAGAGACGTTCGACAAGTTGCCTTACATCCTGAAGGACTCAACCCGCGAGATCCGTTTCTACCACCTGGGCTGGGCGCACACGCGGGGCGATGGCTTCGCGTGGCTGCCGAAGGAGCGGGTCATCGCTTCGGGCGACGCGGGCGTCAATGGCGCGTTCAATTACACGGCCGACGCGAATATCGGCAACTGGCCGAAGGTGATGGAAGCGGCGCTGAAGATGAATCCCCTGCATGTTCTGCCGGGCCATGGCGGGCCGGGCGGGCCGGAGATCCTGAAGGGTCAGGCAGCGTTTATGGTGGACCTGCTGAAGTCGGTGTCGGCGGAAGTGAAGCAGGGTAAGAAACTGGAAGATCTGGTGACTATGAAAAACGGCGCCCCATCGGCCACTTCCATCACGCTGCCGGACGATGTGAAAAACTGGGTGGGCGGGTCGTTGCCGACTCAGGTGGCGGATGCTTACCGGGAAGTCACGCAGAAACAACCGAACGGCGCGATTCCACATAAATAACCGGAGACCCTAACCCTTGCAAGCGCTCAGGCTCATACTCAGAATCTATAGCTACCTGGTGAACACCGGCGCAGCCGCGGCAGCCCTGGCCATGTCCGCGCTGATCCTGATGACCCCGAACCACACCATCCGGATTGGCTGGCTGCCGTGGACCGGGGAAGAACTGGGGTCGCGCCTGGCGGCGCTTGGCGTGGCAGGTATCGCGGTGGTGTTGCTGGCGCTGGCTGGGCGCCTGCGCTGGTTGCTGGTGTTGTTCTCGCTGGTGGTGCTGGTACTGGTGGCGAAGGGGCTGTTCTGGTCGCGCTGGCAGTTCTCCAACATGCAGGATTTCAAGCAGGCGATCTGGATTACGGTGGGGCTGCTGGTGTCTGTGATTGGTGCGATTCCGGCTAAGCGAAACCGTTAGAGGTTTTGCCCTTGACTTGGGCGAATAAAAGGCGAAAATAGAGCAATGCAGTCCGGCGCCGTTCCCGAGCCGGACCTGACTGGTATTGCGCGTCTTGCCGCCCAAAGCGAACTGCTGGAGGCGCGGCGGGTGGTTCGTTATTACGAGATCGATACCCGCAGCGCGCTAAACCGTGTCCGGTCCGGCATGCCCTTTCACTACAGCCTGAACCCCTACCGGGGGTGTGAGTTTGGCTGCAAATACTGCTATGCGCGGTACACGCACGAGTTCATGGAACTGCGCGAGGCGGATGAGTTCGAGACCCAGATCTATGCCAAGCGGAATCTGGCGCCGATTCTGGCCGGTGAGCTTCGCAAAGTTCGCCCGGGCGAGATGATTGCCATTGGGACCGCCACCGACCCGTATCAGCCAGCCGAGCGGCGCTATGGGCGGACGCGGTCGATCCTGGAACTGTTTGCGAAGCGCAGCGGGCTGTCGGTATCGATCACGACGAAGTCGGATTTGATCCGGCGCGACGTGGAGTTGCTGCGAGCGGTGAGCGAGCGGAATACGGTGTCGGTCAACATGACGATCACAACGCTGGATGTCGGACTGGCGCGGGAACTGGAGCCGAAGGCGCCTCGTCCGGATCTGCGGCTGCGGGCGGTGCGAGACCTGGCGAATGCCGGGATCAACGTGGGCGTGTTTCCGAACCCCGTGATGCCGCTGATTACCGATCAGGAGGCTCGTCTGAACGCGCTGGCGAAGGCCGCGAGAGAGCATGGCGCGGAGTACTTCGGGGGTGGACCGTTGTTCCTGATGCCCTCGGCGCAGAGAGTCTTCTTCCCGTTCGTGGCGAAGCATTATCCCCTGCTGCTGCGGCGGTATCGGGAGCGGTACGAGAGCGATGCGTATCTGAAGGGTCCGTATCTGGATCTGCTTCGGACACGACTGGCGAAGGTGCGAGCGGCGAATGGTCTGGCGGCGGGGCCACGGGCACCAAAACCGGGACTGGAAGTGGCAGCGCAGGGTCGTTTGTTCTGAATCCCGGGCGTAACCGGTAAAGATTACCGATCCCGGGACGGGCGCGGCTGCGGGAGCCGGTAAGAAGTGCACGTTCCTCTGATTTCCCTCGAAATTTTCTAATAGACTCAATGACTTACGGATTGGCACAGCATTTGCATTCATGGGTGGCGGAGGCTCTACCCCATGAATACTTCGATGAATCAGACCAGCAACAATCCGCAGGACTCGGGGCTTCCTACGCCCAACCGTCCTGTATGGCCGGCAGTACTCGGCGCGGGGCTTGCCCTGCTGGGCGGCGCCACGTTCTACCAGAACTCGCAGACGCAGGAACTGCAGAAGCAGCTGACGGCGTCTCAGCAGGAAGCGAGCACTCTGCGCACGCAGATGGGCGACGCCCGCGCTAACCTGACAACCGACATTCAGGCCCTGAAGGATAGCCTGGAACAACAGTTGACGGCGGCGAAAGCGGATGTCAACAAGGTCCGCGTGGTGGCTGTCCGCCATGCCGACACGCTGGCGAAAAAGCAGTCGGTCCAGAACGAGCAACTGGCCGCCGAACTGGGCAAGGTGAAGGAATCGACCACCGAGACGGCGACCAAAATCGATGACATCTCGACTGCCTTCGGCTCCACGAAGACCGACCTGGATGCCACGAGGACGGAACTGGCCGGCGCGAAGACCGAAATCGCCGATACCCGCAGCGATCTGCAGCGCGTTCGCGGCGACATGGGCATGATGGGCGGCCTGGTGGCAACGAATTCGAAGGACATCCAGTACCTGCGTGAACTGGGCGACCGGAACATCTTCGAGTTCAATATCGCGAAAGCTGGCGGGATGCAGAAGGTAGGCGACATTCAGCTGGCGCTGCGCAAGACGGACCCCCGCCACAATCGCTTCACGGTGGAAGTGCTCGCCGACGACAAGCTGGTGCAGAAGCGTGACAAGAACACCAACGAGCCGGTGCAGTTCTACACATCGAAGTCCCGCCAGGTTTACGAAGTGGTCGTGAACCGGGTTGATAAGGACCGCATTGTGGGCTACCTGGCAACGCCCCGGATGACGCTTTCCCGCAATGAGCCGGTTCGTTAAAGAGAGAACGGCATGACGCGCAAACAATCCGTAGTGATTGCAACAGCAACCCTCCTCCTGGGGGGAGGGTTGCTGGCGGGGGTGGCGGCCAAAGGGAAACCGAGTCCCTTCGCCACCAGACCGACTGCGACGGCGCCAGCGGCGCAGCCCATCGCGGTCGTACTGCCGGCGGGAACGTCGGTGCGGGTGCGGATTAATGAGGCTGTCGGGTCGGGAATCAATCGTCCCGGCGATCATTTTGACGCCACGCTGGACGGGCCGCTGATCGCAGATGGCAAGACCATCGCACCGGGTGGTTCGGTGGTACGGGGTCTGGTACGGGAGGCACAGCCTTCGGGTCGGCTGAAAGGCCGGGCAGTGCTCATCCTGACGGTGGACAGTGTGGAAGCGAACGGGCACAGGCTGGCCCTGGCTACCAGTTCGAAGCGCTGGGAAAGCGCAGCGCACAAGCGCAGGAATCTCGGGTGGCTGGGCGGAGGCGCAGGCACCGGAGCGCTGATCGGCGGCCTGGCGGGTGGTCCGGTGGGCCTTGGCATTGGTGCCGGGGCCGGAGCAGCCGCGGGGTTAACGGGAGCGGCTATCACGGGCCGCCGTCAGGTTCGCCTGCCGGCGGAGACGCCGATAACGTTCCGCCTGGAGCGAGCAGTCACGGTTCAGGCGGCGAGTTAAACAATTTCGGAATCTCTGGTCCTCGAAGCTAACCGCTCGGAACCAGAGTTCCGGGTTGAGGCCCAGAAGTATTCCGGGGCGGCGCGGTTTCCACGTTAACCGCGCCGCTTTTTGCGTTTCTACTGCTGTAAGCCCTTCAGTAAATCCTGCCCCAGTAAGTCGGCACGGCGCGCCAGTTGCAGCGCTGTCGCCAAATCCCGTTGCTTCTCCCCTTGTGCCTGACTGATGAAGACCCGAATACGTTCC
>CANIHR010000073.1 GCA_947467185.1 Bryobacterales bacterium | reverse complement strand
GAGTAGACGGGAAGTCGGGCAGTTCGTCGAACTGCGGCTTCGTGGAAGAACCGGTGCGAACACCCGCAACGGCGGGGCGGCGTTCCGAGGGCAACTCCTCGACAGCTTCGAGCGCGAGGACCGCGACGGTCTGGTGATGACCGTGCGTGCCGGGTTCGGGCAGGAGCGTCAGGACCAGATCGTACTGTTCACGGTAGAGGAGGCGGCGGAGTTCGCTGCGCACAAAAGGGATGTCCCAGGCGCGGAGACCTTCCGAAGGATCCAGAGTGAATCCGGTGTCGGGCTGGTCCAGAAAGTAGTGATCCCGGATCCCGAGAATACGGCCAGCGCGGGCCAGTTCCTCGCGGCGCAGACTGGGGAGTTGCTTCGCCATGTCGGCGGCGGAAAGGCCGTACCAGGCAAGCGCCGGTTCTGAGAAACGGTGGCCAGCTTCGCCGTTGGTAACAACGAGCTGGTCCACCACGCCGCCGAGTTCGTGAGTCAGGCGGTAAAGAGTGGCGGCGCACTCGGATTCGTCGTCGGGGTGGGCGACGACGAGGAGCACTTTCAGGTTCGGGGTTGCGAGAAGATCCTGCCAGCGGCGCATTATGCGGCCTCCGTGTAGACCAGAGGCTGGGCGGGCAGACGGCGGAGGAGCGAAGCGAGCTGCTCCCCAGCAAACGTTGTGATGCGGCGGAGGACGTCACCGAACGTGCCCCATGAGCCGATGCAGGCGACGAGAGTTCCGGCTTCCCTGCCCTCGGACTTGAGGGGAGTTGTGTAGAGAGCCCGGACCGGGAACTCACGGCTTTCGAGGAATTCCGAAACCACTGAGGCCGGAAGAGTGGAGCCGTTGGTGGTGGGGCGAACAACCAGCAGCGCTGCGCCAAACTCACGGGCGATCAGACTGCGAATTTCATGGAGTGCCGGAGCCAGGCTTCGAGCCCGGCGGACGATTCCGGCGATTTCAGTGTGTAGTTCCTGTTCTTTCATGACCATCTCCTGGGGTTGCGTGCGCTGCGGTGAGTTGCCGAGTGGACTGGCGGCAACAACAACAGGCTGCGGAGATGGCGGAGTTGCGGAAATTCATTTTGATCTCAGGGCTCGGCCGAATCCAGGGCGACCGGGCAGACAGCAACCGCTGAGTGCTGACTGGCTGGCGGAAGTAACCGACCAACTAGATCGAGTTTATGGTGTTTCGGGGCGAAATGTCAAGAGGCGATTCGCTGCGGTGGTTTTCGATGACAAAATGGGGTCATCTGACAATCAGCCGTCAGGTCATTTTCGGTGCGACGTCCCGGCGGGAGTCGAACTCGGCCCCGCCCGGCTGCGAACGATCCTTAGTGGAAAGTACTTCCTGGACCATCTCGATGAGTTTGTGGAACAGGAAGGGTTTAGCAATGAATGCCCAGCCGTAGTTGAGGACCAGGAGACTGCCATCAACGCCGCCACCGGACATCAGCATGATCCGTATCAAAGGCCTGCATTGCTTGAGTTTTTGGCCTAAAACGGGCCCGGACATGACGGGCATATCGACATCGGAGAGAAGCAGATCGATAGCGCCCGGGGTTTCCCCGGAGACGCGGAGCGCATCTTCGCCGGATTTGCCGGTGAGAACGTTGTAGCCGGAAAAAGTCAGGATATCGGCAACCGTCTTCAGCACGGCCGGGTTGTCATCGACAACGAGAATCGTTTTCCCGGCAAGGGGAGTAGGCTGGCGCTCGGTTGTCGTCATAGTTGGATCTGCTCGAAGGAGGGCAGGTAACGGGCCGCAGATTGGATATGCTTTCCAGAGATGAAATTCCTGTTTCCGTTGGTCGTATTAGGGGTGTGTGTCAGTGCCTGGGGCGCGGCACCTGAAGTTTCCGCCTTGCGGGCTGAAGACGTGAAGAAGGGCGTCGCTGTGGCTGGAGTCGGACCAGATTTCCTTTGGGCCGTGGAGGCCGGGTCGAGGCCGGTCCTGTACGTGGACGGACGGGCGTTGGGTCCGATGAAGAAGGCAGGTGGAACGTGGACCTTCCGTGGGAAGCTGCAGACCGGAACGTCGCACTCGTTTTATTACATGGTGGAGGGGAAGAAGTTCGGTGGACTGACGGATATTCCCGCGTTCGGGCCAGATTCGTACGCGCAGCCGGGAGTTCCACAGGGGAAGCTCTCCGCAAAGATGCTGCACGAGAGCAAGCTGTATCCGGGGATGAAAAGCGAGTACTGGGTTTATGTGCCGGCGCAGTATGATGCGGCAAAACCGGCAGCCCTGATGATCTGGCAGGACGGGCACTATCACGTGGAGCGTGACGGAGCAGCGCAGGTACCGCCCACTGGTCAGCCTCCGAGTCGGCTGCAGAATGTGATCGACAACCTGACGCACCGGAAGGAGATTCCGGTGGCGGTGTATCTGCTGATTGACCCGGGCACAACGGGAGACAAGGCGATGCGGAGTATCCAATACGACACAGTCTCGGATTTGTATCCGCGTTTTCTGCGCGACGAGATACTGCCTGAGATCTACGCGAAGTACAACGTCCGGCGGGACGCTTACAGTCACGCGATCGCGGGGAATTCGTCGGGCGGGATCTGCGCATTTAATGCGGCCTGGTATATGCCGGAACTGTTCAGCCGGGTGCTGATGCGGATACCGAGTTTCACCTCAATTCAGTGGAAGCCGGGAGAACTGGACGGGGGGAACATCTATCCCTTCCGGGTGCGGAAGGAAGCAAAGCGGAATCTGCGGGTGTGGATGCAGGATGGATCGGAAGATCTGGAGCAGCCGACGGGAAGCTGGCCGTTGCAGAGCTTGCAGATGGCGAACTCACTGAAGATGCGGGAGTACGATTTTCACCTCACCTATGGAACCGGGACGCATAACCACTCACAGAGTAATTCGGAAATGCCCGCAGCGCTGGCGTGGCTGTGGCGCGGGTATGACGCGGGGAAGTCAGACCAGGTGTTTGAAATGGATGCGGCTGAGAAAGCGAAGCCACTGTTCCGGGTGAAGATCTATAACCGGGAACAGGCGTGGTAGATAATCGCTGGTGGTGAAGAAGAGGGCGAAGAACAGCCGCAAGGTGGCGGCCGCCGAGGTTGGGGACCCAATTTATGTGGTGGTCCGGGAGCAACTGCGGAACGATATTCTCGCGGGGATTTTTGGGCCCGGGCACCGCATCAAGATTGCAGACGTGGCGACAAGGTATGCGGTGAGCCAGATGCCGGTCCGCGAGGCGCTGCAAATGCTCCAGGGCGAGGGTCTGGTGACGATTGCGCCCAATAAAGGTGCCAGTGTCCGCTACGTGGATGAGCGCGTGATCCAGAATATGTACGACATCCGCGGGGCCATTGAAGCAATGCTGGTGCGGCGGTGTGTGGCAAGGATTCAGGCGGCGGATTTAGGGGAATTGCACGCCATTATTGAGCGGTACGAAGAGTGCGTGCGAGTGGGAGATCGGGACGGGATTCTGCTGGAGAATCAGAATCTGCACCGGGTGGTTTACAGGGCGGCGGATAACCCCGAAGCCCTGGAATTACTGGAGCGGAACTGGGGTCTGATTCGGGGGTTGCGTCGAACGTTTGGCTTCGGCCCGGACCGGGATGCGCAGATTATTGCGGAGCACCGGCAGTTGGTTGGCGCGCTGGAGGCCCGGGACAGCGCGGAGGCAGAGAAAGTGATCCTTCTGCACTGCGATAACGCGCGGAAGGATCTGACTGTGCAACGGGGTTTGGCACTGGCCCGGGCCGGACGACAGTAGAGACTACGCTTTCTTTCCGTAGACGACGAACCACCGGGCGGGCATGCCGGTCCCGGACGGATTGTTCCTGCCCTCGAAGATGTCGAACTGATCAACGAGCCTGAAACCGACGTTGGCCATCCAGTTGTCGACCTGTTCCTTCCTGATGCGATCCGCGTCGTGGTCCCACTTTTTGGCGATCGGGTCGTCGTATTCCTGCTCGACGATGGCGATTCGGCCGGTGGGCTTGAGTTCCGAGACGAGAGTTCTGAGGTAGGCCTGTCGGTCGTTGGTGTTGTGGAAGACGTCGTGGAAATAAGCGAGGTCTACCTGATTGCGCGGCAGGTTGGGATCATCGAGTTTGGCGAGGACTGGCTTGAGGTTGGTGACGCCCTGTTTTTTCGCTTTTCCGGCGACGTATTCCAGGAGTTCAGGCCAAATGTCAACAGAGAGCGAGACACCAGAAGGAGCGACGGCTTTGGCGAAGGGGATGGAGTAGGCTCCGGTGCCCGCGCCGATGTCAGCGACGACCATGCCGGGTTTGAGCTTCAGGCACTGAATGACCTGGTCGGTCTTGAGGCCTGGAATGCGATCCGGGCGTTCCAGGCGTTTGATCCAGGTCTTGCCATCAGTTTTGTCCTCGTGGGTTCCGGGGGGGCGATTGCCCTGGTCCTGGAAGGCATCAAGCCGGAATGAGGTGCCCGAGATCAGGCTGGCTGAGACGGCGGAAAGGCAGCCGCGGCGGGTGAGTTTCATCAGTTGAATCTCCTTTCTGGCCCAGGTGAGTTGGGTCATTGGGGGAGAATGGAGCAGTTTGAGTGCCAGAGGATTTAGTGGTCCAGGGCGAAGGCGTAGAGATTCTCTCCGGCGCCGGCGATGATGTACTGCTTTCCGTCCAAGGTGTAAGTGATGGGGCCGTTGGTCAGCGGATTGGCGAGGGTCGTGTGCCAGAGGGTTTTGCCTTTGGCGGCATCGAAGGCCATCAGGTAGCTTCCGTGGCCGGTAATCAGGAGATTGCCCGCTGTGCTGAGGATGCCATTTGGGCCCCCGGGGGATCTCCAGTAGTGCTTCCAGGCGGGTTTTCCGGTCTTGTAGTCGATAGCCAGGAGAGCGGATTTGTTGCCTCCCAGGCCGGCTTCGCGGAACGCGAAACCCTGCGGTTGCTTGTCGGGGTCAGTCAGGTAGTAGAGGCTGAAACCTTCGTTGATACCGACGTAGTAGTAGCCGGTCTGCGGACTGAAACTGTGGGGGGGCCAGTTGGTGGCACCGCTGGTGGGGGGGGAGACGAGGGTCCCGTCGGCGTGCGGCTCTTTGGCTGGGTCGGGAATGGGTTGCCCGAGTTTATTGAGGCCTTTGGACCAGTTGAGCGTGGGGAGTATCTGCTTGGTCAGAAGGTTGCGGCCGTTGGTCCGGTCGAGCAGGGTGAAGTAACCGTTGCGGCCCGCCTGAGCCAGTAGCTTGCGTGGCTTTCCGTTGATCGTGCCGTCGATGAGGATGGGCGTCTGGACAGCGTCCCAGTCGTGTGTGTCGTGCGGGGAGACCTGGAAGTGCCAGACGAGTTTTCCGGTGTCGGGGTTGAGCGCGACGATGGAGCAGGTGTAGAGGTTGTCTCCCTTGCGGCTTTCGCCGGAACCGACCGGGTCGGGATTGCCGGTGCCGACGTAGTAGAGGTTCAGGTCGGAGTCGTAAGTGCCGGTGATCCAGGGGTGGCCTCCTCCGTGAGACGCCGCATATTCATTGGGCCAGGTTTGTGCGCCGGGCTGGCCGGGGGCAGGGGTAACACGCCATTTCCATTGCAGGGCTCCTGTTTCGGGGTCGTGGGCCTGGACGTATGCCGGAATGTCGAGGGCATCGCCGCCGGTCGCGATGATGACGTGGTTTCGGATGACGAGGGGCGCAACGGTGGAGAAGAAGAGGTGTTTCGGGTCGGCGAAATTGACGAGGAAGCGCTGTTTACCGGTGGCGGCGTCGAGGGAGACGAGGTTGTTATCGAGGGTGACAAAGTAGAGCCACTTGCCGTAAAGAGCAACGCCGCGGTTGCCGGTGCGGGGCATGTCGCCTTTTGATTCGCGATAGTAGCGCCAGAGTTCGCGGCCGGTGCGGGCGTCGATAGCCCAGACGTTATCGAGCGAGGTGACGTAGAGAACGCCGTCGACCATGAGGGGCGTGGCGGAGATACGGACGGCGTAGCCCTCCGCGCCATTCTTCACCTTCGTAGACCAGGCAAGCGAGAGGTTCTGGACGTTCGTGTCGTTGATTTGCGTGAGGGGGGAGAAGCGTCGGCCGGAGTAGTCTCCGTTGTAGTTCGGCCAGGCGTCGGTCTGGGCGAGGAGGCTGGCGGCGAGAGTGAGCGCGGCGATGCAGATTCGGGCGGTCATTTGAGAGAGGCCAGGAAGGCGGTGACGTTGTGGACGTCGGCGTCAGTGAGGCGCGGGTAGAGGTCGTAATGGGGCTGGAGGGGGTCTTTGATTTCGACCTTGCTGTCGTCGTTGAGGGGGATTTCGCGACGGGGGTTTTTCAGGACGAGAGTGAATTCGTCGATGCGATCGAGGGTTCCGGTGATACCGGGCGGGGTGACAGTGACGGTGCGCGGCGTTTTGGCGCGGCGGGGATTGAGCCAGAGGGACTGGAGGACGGTAGGGTCGTATTTTTCGCCCATTCCGGCGAGGTCGCCTTTGACGGAGTGGCAGGCGGCGCAGTTGGCGGTGAAGAATCGCTCGCCTTTTCGGGGGTCGCCGGTGAGGATGTTGAGGAAGTCCTGATTGCCTTTGCTGAAGACAGAGAAGAGGAGGAGCTTCAGCCAGACGTTGAGGTCGTTGATCTGAGGTTTCGTCAGAGTGGCGTTGGGGTGCGAGGCAAGTTTTTCGGAGGTCTCTTCGCGGCGAACGAGAGGGGAACGGATCAGGTCGGTTGCAGGATTCGTGCCTCGTCCGGCGGGGCCGTGACAACGGGCGCATTGGGTGGCAAAGAGGGCACCACCGCGCTCAATGGCCGCTTCATCGAGATTGCTGCCGGCGATGGCGGCGCGACTGGGCAGTTGGGCGGCAAGAGGCAGCGCGAGGGCGAGGATGAACAGGAGCTTCATGGGTTGCGCTCCATGAGTTTGAAGCCGATTGTCGGGACTCCGTCGGGCGTGACCACGTGATAGTTGGTTTGCAAATAGCTTTCCATTTCGGGGAAGCGGAGCCGGGCGCGGTCGCTGGCGGGCCAGTTTTTCAGGATATAGGCTTCAGTGAAGTCGTGCCAGATGATCCAGCGGGGTGGGTTGATTTTGAGGCTGGTGATGGCGGACTGGACGTCGGCCGGGGCCATCATGCCGGGCTGGAGCCAGGCGTAACGGGTGGGGTTTTGGAGGCCGGCGGCGAAGTAGAGCGCAGGCAGGTAGGGGTACACAAAAGCTGTGTCGCCGGGGCGGGTGGCGGAGAGGATGTCGTTCAGAGTGACGAAGTGACGGCGAGAGACCTGAAGGGTGCCAACGGGAGTGTCGATCCCTTTCAGGGTTTCGCGGGGCCAGGCAACGGCGGTTGCACCGGCGGCAAGGAGCAACGCGGCGATCGCGCTTAGGGTCCGGAGGCGGGGAGTCAGCAGGTCGTAGAGAGCGGAGGCACAGACGACCCACAGAAAGCCGGCAGCGAAGAGGAGTTGCGCGGCGCCGAGACGGGGATAACAGGCGGCCAGGGCGGCGAAGGCGGTGATGGAAAGAAGGGCTTCAAAGCGCCGGGGGGCGAAGGCGGGCTTTGACAGAACAGGGATAACGGCGGCAATGGCGGCGAGAGGCGGGAGGATGTTGGGCAGGATGGAATCGAGGTAGTGGACGAGGGCGACAGGCGCAGAGCCCTGCGCGAGGAAGCTCCGGAAGGTACCGGAGAGCGCCCCGTAGGTCAGGCGGTTGGCGCTGGCATAGTGCGAGGTGTCCCACAACAGCGAGTGGAGGAACGAGGTGAAGGCTCCGGTATAAAGCAACGTTCCAAGGGCCGCAGTGGTCGGCAACGCGAGACCGACCAGCCAGGCACGGAGGGGACGGGGTGAAAAGGCGATCCAGATGCCGAGAGCCATGCCAACGAAGAGCAGTGGCGGGGTGATCCAGGCGGAGATTCCGGCAAAGATACCAGCAGCGGTAAGCCACCGGGAGAAGTACCGATCGTCCTTCTCCGACGCTGCGACACAACAGAGGGCGAGGAGAGCGAAGGTATTGCTGTCCCAGCGGTGGGTGATGTAGACGGGGTAGAGGGTGGTGAGGAGCATCGCGAGGTAAAGCAGCGAAACTCCGGCGGCGAACAGGGCTGAGGCGGTCCGGTTGACGAGGTAGTAAATGGCTGCGCAGGTTGCAGCGAGTTCCAGACAGAGAACGGCTCGGGCGGCAGCCAGCGACGTGCCGAACCAGTGGAAAACGGCCCCGTAGAGCCAGAAAGTACCGGGGCCGGTGATGGCGAAGAAGTCGCGGTACGGAACCTCTCCGGACGCGACACGACGGGCAGCTTCGAGATAGATGCCTTCGTCCAGTGAGAGGTAAAACCAGTGTCCGAAACGCAGCCACAGAAAGGGCAGCGCCAGGGCGAAGATGAGCGCTGGTTTAGGTAGTTTTCTTAAAAGTAAGCTCACGGACGGTTTCTAACCGTTCCTGGGTGATCTTGAACTTGATCTCGTCGCCAGTGATGGTGCCCTTGTAGGTGATTTCCGTGACCTGGCCTTCTTCGGCGAGGGAGTCATAGCCCGCGACGCCCAGGGGGTCAACGCCGTTGCTGAGGACCACCATGAAGAGGAGGGTGATTTTGTCGCCGTCGATCTTGCCTTCGGCGATGCGAAGGTTGCCGATGGTGTTCTGGAGGGTGCCGGTGAGCTTGGCTCCGTCCTGTTTGATGTTCAGAGTTTGGCTGGGCTTGGGGCACTTCCATGCCCCGGCGATGTCGGCACCGAAAGCCGAGAGGGAAGCGAGTGTGGCAACGGCCAGCATCAGGAGTACACGTTTCACGATATTCATCCTCAAGAACCAATATAGGGCATCCGGCGGTGTGCGGGGAGGGCTAGAGTTTGATCTCCCAGCCTTTGCGGAAGACGGGTCTGGCGAGACGGGTGGCCTCTTTGCTGTTGGTGAATTCGGCTTTGGCGGAATCCCAGAGGAGTTTGCCGGGAACGCGGGTGGCGATGGCTCCGAGGACGAGCCATTCGGTATAGGGTCCGGCGACGGAGAAGTTGGAGCAGGCGGGGGTGCCGCCTTTGCAGGCGCGAACCCAGTCGCGGGCGTGGGCGGAGGCGTTGTCGCCGGTGGTGGCACCGGGGGAGCGCTGGAGGTAGGCGTTCGGCAGCTTGTATTCGGCCCATTTGGAACCGGGGAGGAGGCCGACGCCTTCGCCGCGTCCGCTGGTACCCATGTAGCCTTTGGAGCCTACAAAGATGGAGTTGTAGCCGGTGCCCTGTTGCTGACGCGGGGGACCTGCGGGGCCGCGACCTGCGCCACGACCTGCGCCTCCGGGACCTCCGGGTCTGCCGGGACCGCCGGGACCACGTCCACCGCCGACAGGACCGACCTGCGGACCCTGACCAGGGATCTTGCGGGCTTCTTCGACGGACATCCCGGGGGGCAGCCAGGCATCGCCGACCACGGTGTCATGCCAGTGGATGGTGACGGGCGGGAGATTGCCGCGGGCTCCGAATTCGTACTTCACGACGTTGTTGGTGGAGTAGACGAAGGCACCGGTGTCCTGCTTTTTGACGCATTCGACACTGATGAGGTGTCCGCTGAGGTTGAGGGCCCAGTTGGCGGGGCCGAGGATGTGGACGCCCCAGTCGCCGAACAGGGTGGTACCGAAATCGTGGAAGCCGCGCCAGTTGAACGGGAGGTAGAAGCCGAAGTCTTCGCCACCGAAGCCACCGCCACGCGCTGCTGCCAGGGCTTTATATGCGTCGTCCCCTTCAGTGAAGGGTCGGTTGGCGGCTCCGCCGAGCCAGAGGTCCCAGTCGAGCGTGTCGGGGACGGCAGTGGGGGCGGGGATGGAAGTCATGGTCTGGGGCCAGCCGGGGTTACCATGCCAGGCGTGGACTTCGCGGACCTCGCCGATTTCGCCGGACCAGAAGATTTCGGAGGCGACGCGGGTGGCGTCATGTGAGTAGCCCTGGTTGCCCATCTGGGTGGCGACCCTGTATTTCTCGGCGGCACGGGTGAGGAGTTGGGCTTCCCAGGGAGTGCGGGTGAGGGGTTTCTCGACGTAGACATGCTTGCCGGCCTGCATGCAGGCGAGGGCCGCGGTGGCGTGCATGTGGTCGGGGGTGCCGATTACGATGGCGTCGATGTCTTTGCCGGACTTATCGAGCATCTGCCGGAAGTCCTTGTATTTCGCAGCATTCGGCCACCGCTTGAAGCCTTGCTCGCCACGCTTCCAGTCGACATCAGCCAGAGCGACGACATTTTCGACGCCCGCTTGGGCCCGGACGATATCGCCAAAGGGCTGCCCGCCGCAGCCAATGGCCGCGAGGTTCAGCTTTTCATTAGGCGACTTGTAGCCGAGAGCCCGGAGCGTGGTGGGGGCCAGGCCGGCCAGGAGACTTCCGTAGAAAAAGTAGCGGCGTGAAAAGGTTTCAGACATTGAAGGCCTCAGTTCCCTGGTGTGGTGCACGTCAACTTCCAGCCCGAGAGGCCGTTTCGCTGCAGTTCGGGACTAAAAATGGAGGCATTCTGGGTGATCCGGCGCAGAATACGCCGCTACCCGGCGCAGACCTTGACACAAGTGGAGCACCCTGATAGCATCCTGTCGGATTGCGCAATACGCAAACAAAATTTCAAAATGACAGCTCTCTGGAAGTTTCTTCGTCTTACCGTGGCCACCGGCACGGTGCTGGCAGCGCCGGCGATGTTCGCAGCAGTCACCGGGAACTTTGTCCCGGATGCGGTCTTTAAGGGATCGGCACTGACGGGCTGGCGGACGCTGGGCAACGTGCAGTGGCGGGCGGAGAGTGGGGAGATCGTCGCGTCGCCGCAGCCCGGGCAAAGCGGCTTGCTGGTGCACGACCGAGTGCTGCAGGACGTGGCATTTGCCGCCTCATGGCGGTGTGCGGCGGCGTGTAATGCAGGCGTGCTGCTGCGGACGGAAACGCTGGCCAGCGGGGGGATGCGGGGAATTCTAAGCAGCCTGACGGAGCCTGGTGCGCCATCGTACCGGGTAACGCTGGATGGACAGGGAAAGGAACTGTCCCGCGAGAAACTGCGGACCGGGCCGGCGGGCGTATACCGGATTGCGTCGGCAGAACTGGCGACTGCAGGGCCCGCACCTGCCGGGGGCCCGGCGCGTACGGCGGACGGAACCCTGATACCGCTTCCCCGCCCCGCGGCGGACTTTCGACCGGGCGAGTGGAACACGATCGAGTTTGCGCTGGACGCGAATGTACTGCGCACGTGGCGCAATAACCTGTCGACGGGGCAGACGGTCGCGGACGAGGAGTTTGCCCGGTTCGGCCCGGTGGCCTTGTTGGTGAGTGGCGGCGGCGAGGTTCGGTTCCGGGATCTGGCGTGGCGTGATCTGCAGCCCAAGCCCAATTCTCCTGAGAAAATTTCGTCTAAGTTCCGGAAACAGACGCTGAGTCCTTATTACTACGGGTGGGGGCCAACGGTCGCCGATATCAATCACGACGGCGTGAAGGACGTGGTGGCGGGACCGTTTTGGTATGCGGGACCGAGCTACACGGTGGCACGGGAAATTTATCTGGCGAAGACGATCAATCCGAGCACGGATTTCTACCTGGGCGTACAGTATGCCGGCGACTTCAACGGCGATGGCTGGACCGACATTCTGAACGTGGAGTTCACGAAGCCGTCACTGCTGTTCATCAATCCGAAGGGCGCATCACACCGTTGGGAGCAGTACACGATCACGGACGTGCTTTCCAGCGAAATGTCGCTCATGGGGGACGTGGATGGTGACGGGAAGCCGGAACTGGTGTTTAAGAACTCGCAGAACCAGTATGTCTACGTGAAGCCCGACCCGGCAAACCCGACGGCGATGTGGAAGGTCCACGCCATCAGCGAGAAGGCACCGTGGCCCAATCACGGGCTGGGGCTGGGCGACCTGAATGGCGACGGCCGGATGGACATGCTGAACCCGGTGGGGTGGTGGGAACAGCCGAAGAACGGGGCGGCGGAAGGGCCGTGGAAGTATCATCCATGGGCGTTCAGCGACTGGAATCGAACCAGCCCCGGGGGCGCGGAAATGGCCGTCTACGATGTGAATGGCGATGGGCTGAAGGATGTGGTGACGAGTCTGCACGCGCACGGTTTCGGGCTGGCGTGGTTCGAGCAGAAGAAGAGCGCGGCGGGCGAGATCAGCTTCGTGCAGCACGACATTATGGGAGACTTCGCCAGCAAGAATGCCGGTGGGGTGACCTTTACCGAGCCGCACGGTGCCACGTCGGCTGACATGGATGGGGACGGCATTCCAGACTTCATCACGGGCAAGCGTTACTTCTCACACCATGACAGTTTCATTGATCCGGACCCGTTCGGCGACCCTGTACTGTATGTCTACCGGACGGTGCGGAACCCCAAAGCCCCCGGCGGGGCAGAGTTTGTACCGGAGCTGATTCACAACAGTTCCGGGGTGGGGAGCAGTGTGACGGTAGCGGACCTGAACGGCGATGGTGCCCCGGAGATCCTGACGTCGACAAAGGTGGGGAGCTTCATCTTCTGGAATAAAGGTAAGCCCAAACCGGCGGCGAAGTAAAAACCTGCTGTCAGGGGTGCATGAGGGCGTGGTGGCGCCGGTAGGGAGCGTAAGTCCGGCGGAAGACAGTGACGGACAACGTGGTGGCGACGCCGATGGCAAGAGCCAGGGAGTAGCCGACTTTCTGCGCCCCGAGAATGTCGTTGAGCATGCCGACCAGCCAGGGTCCCATGACCATGCCACCGACATTGATCGCGAAGATGAGCAGGGCTCCTACCTGGCCGCGCAGCTGGTTGGGGAAGATGAGCTGGAGCGAGGCATAGCAGCTGCCTACGGGCATGGCGAACAGGAAGTAGGCGGGGATCATGAGGGCCACCGTCCAGAGGGGGTACTGGAAGCCGAGGGCGAGGCAGGTACAGAGGCCGGCTCCGATAGTGCTGACGACGCCGACTTTGATGGGGGCTTCGCGGAGGCCTCGTTTTTGCCACAGATCGCAGAGGGTGCCGCCGGCGCACATACCGAGGCAACCGGTGGTCAAAATGATGATTCCGAGGGTGATGCCGGTGCGCTGGGGCGTCCACCCAAAGGCGCGGATAAAGAAGGTGGGGAGCCAGGCCTGGAGCGCGAAGACGCACATTGCCTGCGCTGATTGCCCAACACAGACACCGACGACGGACTGCCAGCGGAGGCGGACCTCACGGGCGACTTCGGTGAGGGATAACTGCTGGCCACCCTGCACGGCGTTGCGGCGGATGGGTTCCCGAACGGTGAACATGAGCAGGGCACCGAGGATGCCGGGGAGACCGACAACGATGAAGGTCAGTCGCCAGGGGGCGATAGTTCCGAGAATGGGGACGGTGACGGAGGGCAGACCCGTGACGGCGGCGATGACCGCTCCGCCGACGATGAGGGCGAGGCCGGAGCCAATGAAAATTCCAGCGGAAAAGACGCTGAGCGCGGTGCCGAGGCGTTCTTTCGGGAAATAGTCGGAGGTGAGGGAGAAGGCGGAGGGTCCGAGGGTGGCTTCGCCGACGCCGACGCCGAGACGGGCGAGGAAGAGCATCGGGAAGCTGCGGGCTCCGGCACAGAGGGCCGTCATAATGCTCCAGGCGAAGACGCCGGCGGAGATGAGGTTGCGGCGGTTGGCGTGGTCGGCGATGCGGCCCATGGGGAGGCCCAAGACGGTGTAGAAGACGGCGAAGGCGAGGCCCTGGAGGATGCCGATTTGCGTGTCGCTGATGCCAAGCTCGTGCTTGATGGGGCCGACGAGGAGCGCGAGGATCTGGCGATCCACGTACGACAGGGTGTTCATCACCATGAGGACAATGGCGACGTACCACGCGTAGCCGAGACGGGGCTGGGGCGAATTTTCAGGCATTCCGGCTACAGGTTGGGGAGAGCCTTCATCCAGAGTTCCGAGACGGCGTCGGGCTTGCGGGCTTTCAGGTCGAAAACGAGTTGGCCGGCGTGGGTGGACCAGTGGTGGGAAACGCGGAGAAGAAGCTGGACCTGACTGAAGGGCTTGCCGGTGCGTTCGTTCACTTCGAGGAGGCGGGCCGGATCGACGTTATCGAGAACCTGGGCGATTTCGAAGGCGATGGCGTCGAGCATTTTCAGGAGATCGGCGCGGGGGATGGGGCCTCGTTCGGCGAATTCGGCGGGGCGGTTGCGGACGTAGTCGGTGCCACCGACGCCGCGACAGAGGAAGTGGCGGGTGGAGCCGCAGAGGTGGATGACGAGGTTGCCGACGGAGTTGCTCTTCTCATTGGCGCGGGTCCAGAGTTCGTCTTCGTCGTACAGTTCGACGCAGGTGCGGACTTCGGTGACGAAACCCGCCAGACGGCGGCGGGTTTCGTCGATTAAGAGTGCGGCTAAATCGGGCATGTTGGTTTTCAGCGGCGCTTAGACGACGCTGACAGTGATGGAGCCGATGCCTTCGACGGAGCCGACCATGACGTCGCCGGGGACGACGGGGCCGACGCCGGAGGGGGTACCGGTGAAGATGAGGTCTCCAGGCTGGAGGGTCCAGGCTGCGGAGATGTGTTCGATGACTTCGCCGATGTTCCAGATGAGCTGGGAGATGGTGCTGGTTTGGCGCTCCTGGCCGTTGACGGAGAGGCGGATGGCGGCGGAGACGACGTCACCGGCCTGGTCGGCGGGGAGGATGGGGCCGGTGGGAGCGGAGTGGTCGAAGCTCTTACCGATACACCAGGGGCGGCCCTGTTTTTTCATGTCGGTCTGGAGGTCGCGGCGGGTCATGTCGAAGCCGACGGCGTAACCGTAGATGTGCTTGTGGGCGTCGTCGGCCGCGATGTTGGAACCACCTTCACCGATGGCGACGACGAGTTCGACTTCGTAGTGGAGGTTTTTGGTGAGGGGCGGGTAGGGCATGGTGCCGGGGTGGCCCTGCTCGATGGAGACGATGGCGTCGGTCGGCTTGAGGAAGAAGAAGGGGGCTTCGCGGCCGGTGTAGCCCATTTCCTGCGCATGTTCCGCGTAGTTGCGGCCGACGCAGTAGATGCGGTGGACGGGGAAACGGTTGGGGGAGCCCACGATGGGCAGGGAGACGGTGGGGGAGGGGGGAACGACGTAGCTCATGGGTTAAAGCCTTTCTTCGCGGTGAATGGAGAGTGCCTCGTGAACGGGGCGATCGGAAAAACTGAACAGGACGGAACCTGGGGCCGAGCGGAAACTGGCGAGGTGCCAGGACGGAATGACGAAATGGTCGCGGGGGCCGAAGGAATACGCGGTGGTTTCGCCGTCGGGGCTTTCGATGAGGACTTCACCCTCACCTTCGACGACGCTGTAGACGGCTCCGTCGGTCTGGCGGAAGGCTCGTCCGTTGAAGCCGGCGGGGAGCAGTTGCAGGAAGGCTCCGAGGGTCGGCATGGGGGAGCCGCCGGTCGCCGGGTTGATGTAGCGGAGCTTGTAGCCATCCCAGGAGTCGCACGGGGTATTGCGTTCGAGCTGGGCAAGAGATTCGCGGCTACGGTCGTAGGGATAGCTGAAAACGGGCGAAGAGGCACCGGTGCGGGTATCGCGAACGGGGGCCATGTTGTTGCCGTGGCGGGCAAAACTGACGCCTTCGGGGCGCGGGGGCGCGGTTGCGGTGGAGGTTTCGGCGAAGCCCGCGTCGAAGAAGCGGAGCATCGGGATGTCGAGGCCGTCGAGCCAGATGACGGGTTCTTCCGCTTCGGACCCGTGGCCATGCCAGGACCAGTTGGGGGTCAGGATGAAGTCGCCGGGGTGCATGGTGGCGCGCTCGCCTTCCACGGTTGTGAAGGCACCGGAGCCTTCGATGATGAAACGTAAGGCGCTTTGGGTGTGGCGATGGTCGGGGGCGACTTCGCCCGGCAGGATCAACTGGAGGCCGGCGTAGAGAGATTGGGTGACAGCCGACTGGCCGCGGAGGGCCGGATTTTCGAGGATCAGCACACGGCGAACCGCTTCGGCGGCGGTGATGGCTTCACCGGCGCGCATGAGGAAGGGGCGGAGGTCCGAGTATTTCCAGAGGGCGGGCAGGCACGGGGTGACAGGGTGCGGAGGGACCAGTGCATGCAGAACCTCCCAGAGGGGAGTCAGGTGCAGCGGGGCCATGTCCTGATAAAGCTGCTGCCGGAGGGAGGTCATTTTTGCGTGCGTGGAGACAATTGTAACGGAGATGGCTGAGTGGCCGGGGGGCGGGGTTCTGTGCGTATTTCCGCGCAGATTCCGGGCCTTGTGCCGCAGCGGCGAGGGCTGATAGCCTTGACGACGTGAAAAAGTGGATCTGCGCGGGAATGGTGTGCATGCTGGCAGGGGGCCTGCAGGCGGCTGAGTTTGAAGTTGCCAGTGTGAAGCAGGCGACGGTTGCAAACCTGGCGACGCCACCGCCCGCGAAGTGCGTGGGCGGGCCGGGGACGGCGGATCCGGGGCGGCTGACCTGTACGAACGTGCCGCTGATTATGCTGCTGATGCCGGCGTACGGGAAAGAGTTTTATGAAGTGACAGGACCACAGTGGATGCTGCTGATGTCACAGGGCTACGACGTATCCGCAGTTATCCCGCCAGGGACTACGAAAGACGAATACAAGTTGATGCTGCAGGACCTGTTGCGGAAGCGATTCGCTCTGGGAGCACATACAGAGATGAAGGATTGGGCCGGGTATTCGCTGGAAGTGGCGAAAGGCGGGGCGAAGATAAAGCCATCGGCTCCGGGGACAACCCCGGTTTACCGAATCGCACCAGTGGAAGGGCATGTCCACGTCATCTTGCAGGCGCAGCCGCTGGATAAGCTGGCGGCGAATGTCCTGCATCCACAACTGCGGGCACCGATTTCCAACGAATCAAGGCTGGACGGCCTCTTCGACTTCACACTGGATTACACACCGACTTTGAATGTCGCCGAGGCGGGAGGAACCGAGCAGGCCCCGGACCTGTTTACCGCACTTCGGACCCAGCTGGGGCTGACGCTTCGTCAGCAAAAGACGAAGATCGAAGTCCTGCTGGTGGACCACGTGGAGAAGATCCCGACAGAGAACTGAGGACGGCGTCCCGTTGGCGAGTGGCATCTGAGTTGCTAACCTAATCAACGTGAAACGCCGTCGATTTATGCAGGCGATTGCGGCAGCGCCCGCAGTCCCCGCTATTGTCACCCCCGCCCTTGTTACTCAGCAGAATCTGCAGGCCCAGGCCGCTCCCGCGCGTCCGGCCGGACCTTTAGCCGCTGGCAAACGTGATGCTATCGGGGAACCGGTTGCGCACTTCTTTTCAGCCGCCCAGCTGGCCGCGCTGCACAAGCTGTGCGAACTGCTGATGCCGCCGATGAACGGGAATCCGGGGGCGATTGAAGCCGGGGTACCGGAGTTTCTGGACTTCCTGGTGGGGCAGGCACCCGCGGAACGCCAACAGATGTATAAGGGTGGGCTGGACCTGCTGAACTCCCGGTCAACGGCGAAATTCGGCAAGGCATTCGCGGCTCTCGAAGCGACACAGGCCGATGCCATCATCCGGCCTCTGTTTGTTCTGAATCCGTGGCAGTTTGAGTTACCGAAGGAGCCAGGCGCCCGGTTCATGGCGGCAGCTCACGACGATATTCGTGTCGCCACCCGCAATTCGCGGGAGTGGACGCAGGCGGCCATCGCGGCCGGACGGCGTCCGGTTGGCGCGCAACTGTACTTCTTCCCGGTGGATCCGGTTTACAAGGGATAGGCCCCGTAAAATCCAATGCCGAAACAAGAGTTTGATGTTCTGATTGTTGGCTCCGGCCATTCCGGGGGTATCACGGCGAGTGTTCTGACGCAGAAGGGGATTTCGTGCCTGATGCTGGACGCGGGTCCCGAAGTAAATCTGGCGACGAACCGGGCGACGAAGAACCCGTGGGAACTGCCGTACCGGGGCATGAACAAGCCCGGCCGGCTGCCGCATGTGGTGCAGGCGAATGAATTCAACGCCAACCAGTGGGTGGACGAGAAAGAAGTTCCCTACACGCACGATCCGGCGACGCCCTATAACTGGTGCCGTGTTCGGCTGATCGGCGGACGCAGCCTGTTCTGGGGCCGGCAGTCATTCCGGATGAGCGACTGGGAGTTCAAGTCGCTGGACAAAGAAGGGGTTGGCGAAAACTGGCCGGTCACCCATGCGGAGCTCGATCCGTTTTACTCACGGGTGGAAGGAATCTTCCGGGTGTCGGGGCGGAAAGAAGGCAAGCCCCACTTCCCGGACGGGAACTTCCTGGACGCGGATTACGGTCCGGATTCGGCAACCGTGAAGAAGATTACGGAGATCGCACAGGGGCGCGGGTATCTGGTGTCGAAGATCCGTGCGGCGAACGGGCGGAACGGCCAGGCGAGTTCGATGAATCTGTTGCTGCCGGATGCGGTGGCGACGGGCAAGCTGCAGATTGTTCCGAATGCGATTGTGCGTGAACTCACCGTGGATAAGAACACGGGGCTGGTGAACGGCGCGAACTTTGTGGACCGGCATTCGAAGCAGGAGTTGCATGTAAAGGCTCGGGTGGTGGTGCTGGCTGCAGGGTCGCTGGAAAGCGTCCGTCTGCTGATGAATTCCGGCCTCGCGAATTCGAGCGGGATGCTGGGGCGGTACATCATCGACCAGTTGTACGGCGTACAGGTAGTGGCGTCGGTGCCGGAAGCTCGCGGCGGGAATGCGGCGGAAGGGCTGATGGGCGGGACAGCGTTGCTGCCCCGGTTCCGGAACCTGCAGAAGGGCGAGAAGAACAACTTCAGCAAGGGCTACGGGATGATGATCGCGAGCGGTGGCGCGGCACAGCCCGGGTTCTTCCAGGATTACGGGGAATCGCTGCAGAAGAAGCTGGATCTGCACGCGGGAGCCTGTATGACGGCGTCGATTTATGGCGAGCGGCTGCCCCGGTATGAGAACCACGTCCGGCTCAACAAGATGGTGAAGGACGCGTGGGGCATTCCGGTGCTGCATGTGGAAGTGAAGGACTCCGCCAACGAGCACAACATGGCGAAGGACGCGGCGGACACGGCAGAAGATATGTTGAAGGCCGCCGGCTGGGACATCCTGTCGAAGACGGATAAGTTCCATCCGCCGGGGTACAGTATCCACGAGGTCGGCGGTGCGCGTATGGGTGATGACCCGAAGAAGAGCGTGCTGAACAAATGGAATCAGACCCACGATGTGAAGAACCTGTTCCAGGTGGATGGCGGGTGCTTTGTGACGTGCGGATGGCAGAATACGACGCTGACGATGATGGCGCTCGCGATGCGGTCGGCGGAGTATCTGGCGGAGCAGATGAAGTCCGGGGCGATTTAGGCGCCGCATTTCGACATGTCGGGGCCCGGCACGCAGGCAACTCCCGAAAAGCTCACCCGAGGCTGGGTGCATCCGGAGCACGGACGGGAGTGGGAGTGGCCAATCCCCGTGGACAGGACGATTCCGCTTGCCGGCATCGAGACCCTCCGGGGAATCTCGGTGCCATTCAGGCTGGAACTCGACAAGACAAGCATTACCGACCTGACACCCCTGCGAGAGTTCAGCGGGATGAGAGATCTCTGTCTTTGGGGATCCAGGGTTGAGGACATCTCTCCCCTTCACGGGATGACAAATCTCACGGCCCTGGACCTGGGCAGGACACGGGTTGCCAATATCTTTCCGCTCACCGCGCTGAAGAACCTGACCTCACTGAGCTTGTCCCACACACCGACGGTTAATATTTCGGCGCTCCGGACACTGACCAAACTCACATCTCTGTTGTTTGTGGGTACCCGTATCGCCGACATTTCGGCACTGGAAAACCTTGAAAATCTGGCCGCCCTGAACTTAGAAGGGACACCAGTTTCCGATATTTCGGCTCTCCGCGGCCTGAACCGCCTCAAGGAGTTGAACCTGTCGGACACGCGCGTGGCGAACATATCCGTATTGAGAGAACTCGACCTGGAATACCTCAAGTTGAGTAAAACCCCTGTATCGGACATCTCCGCGCTGATGCACGCGCGACGACTAATACGGCTGGACCTTTCCAGCACCAGAGTTGTGGATGTCACTCCACTCCGGAATCTGAGTTCTTTGGAAGACCTCGACCTGTCAGGTACGCGCGTGAAAGACGCTTCGGCACTCGGAGACTTGCCGCACCTGGAAAAGTTGATGCTGAACCGTACACCGGTCGAAGAAGAAACACTCCGAGGTCTCGGGAACCTGAGACACCTGGAACTGGATGGAACCGGAATTCGGAGCTTGTCCGCCATTGGTTGCCTGACGAAGCTGAAGACTCTGTTCCTGGGGGCAACACAGATAACCGATACCGCTCCACTAGCTGAACTGACGAGCCTGAGGCACCTCGACCTGAGAAACACACCGCTCGATACGCCGGGCTTGCGCGGCCTGGGTTTTGTGAAGATCCTCGACTTGTCGGGGTCGCACGTAACTGACGTGTCGCCGCTGCGGGATTTGAAGTCGCTCAAAACGCTTTATCTGCAGGGCACCAGAATCTCCGATATCTCCCCGCTGGCAGAATTACCGAAGCTGCAGGTTCTTGACATAAGAGGGACCGCGGTAAGAGAGCTTTCACCGGTAAGAGGCATGAAACAGCTGAAAAGGATTGCGGTGAGAGGGATGAGTGAGGAGACGCT
>CANIHR010000072.1 GCA_947467185.1 Bryobacterales bacterium | reverse complement strand
GAGAGGCCCGCGATGGCGCGGTTGTCTCGCTCCGGAGAGACGCGGTACGTACGTTCCACCATCGGGATAATATCGGCCAATAGTTCCTGGCCAAGGATTTCGATACCCTCCGCCGAACTGCCGCCATTCCAGGAGCCATCGGTGTCACCATTCGGCATCACGATGATCATAGGGACGGCCTTTTTCGCGGCGATCAGGTTATCAAGGATGACACCGGCGCGCCCGGCAGCGCCGCTCCAGTTCTCTTCGTTGTCGCCGCTGCCGTGGCGAAGGTACAGCACCGGAAAACGGCGGCCGGGCTCCAGATCGTATTGCGGCGGCGTGTAGACGTAGACCTGGCGGAGGCGCTTCAGGGGCGTGGAGCGGTAGGGCCGAATGCTGAGCGCACCGTGCGGGACATCCTGCACTTCGTCAAACCTGGCGGGAGTGCCGGGAATCTCAAAGACACTGGCATCGATGGCGCGGCCGTTCTTGATGTTGGCCGTGCCGGGGTCGAGGATGCGGACACCATCGACCACGAAGTTGTAGGTGTAGACTTCAGGCGCCAGTGGCCCAGCGGTGAGGGACCAGATACCGTCCGTGCCCTTCTGCATCGGCTTCTGCCCGGCGAGGGAAAGTACCACGGAGTTTGCCTGGGGCGCACGGAGGCGAAATACGACGGTGCGGTCGGGGCGAACGTCGGGGGAAACCAGGCGCGGAGCGGCGGCGGCACCGGAGGCGCGGTAGGTGTTGGCGGGCCGGGTCTGAGCGAAAGCACTGCCCAGCAGGGCGAGAAACAGCGGCAGGAACTTCTTCATTTCATCTCCTCAAACGGCATAAACGTGCTCGCATCCGCGTGGGAAATCGCGGTGGCGGCATAGGTAAAGGTGCCTGTCTCCCGGACTTCGCGGGCCGCCCGAACCAGCGCTCCGAGGGCGGCACGTGCGAATGAACCGCCAACGCTGATGCGCTTCACGCCAGCGGCGGAGAGTTCGGCAACCGAGAACGCAGGCCCCTTCAGGCCCATCACGACATTCACGGGTTTGTCGATGGACTGACAGACGGTGCGGATCGCCTCCAGCGAAGGCAGGCCTGGCGCATAGAGGACGGAAGCTCCGGCGGCCGAGTAAGCCTGCAGCCGTCGAATCGTGTCGTCCAGTTCTGGCCTGCCCCAGAGAAAGTTCTCGGCGCGGGCGGTCAGCAGGAAGGGCAGCGCATTGGCGGCTTCGGCGGCGGCAGCCACCCGCTCGACGGCCTCCTGCAAGTCACGAATCGGAGCGGCGGGATTCCCCGTCGCATCTTCGATGGACCCGCCAACCAGACCCGTTGCGGCGGCCAGGCGGATGGTCTCGGCACAACCGTGGGTGCCGGCGGAATACCCGCTCTCCAGATCCGCCGAAACCGGCAAGTCGGTTGCAGTGACGATCGCGCGGGCGTTGGCGAGAACCTCATCGCGACTGACTCGCCCGGCAGCATCGCGACGGCCCAGTGAAAAGGCCAATCCGGCACTGGTCGTTGCGAGTGCACTAAAGCCGAGCGCGGTCAGAATTCGGGCGGAACCAGCGTCCCAGGGGTTCGGAATGACAAACGCTTCCGGCTGCTGGTGGAGCAACCGGAAGCGTTCGAATTTTGCCTGAATATCGGGCACAGAACCCGTTTCGATCAGCGAGTGGTTTTGACTTTGGGTTCCGCGCCGGAAGCCTTGATCAGCTTCGTGATCAGGTCCACCGCTTTGTCGATGGGCAGAACGTTGGCGATCATAATGGGCGTACGCCCGTTGGCGTCCAGCGGATCGAGATCCGCACCCTTGTCGGCGAGGAACTGAACCACCTTACAAACTTCGTCCTGCGTGGAGACCTGCAGGGAACCGGTGACGGAAGCATGCATCACTTCCGACTTCGTGTCCGTTTGCGCCTTAATGGCAGCGGGGTCAAGCTCCCAGGCCAGGGCAACCGGGTCCAGATGGCCGCTGTTGGCGGCTGCCATGAGGAGGGTACCGCCATCCTGCGCACGAACTTTGGGGTCAGCCCCGAGAGTAACCAGGGCCTTCATGACGTCGGCGTGATTGGCACGGGCAGCCAGCATCAGAGGAGTCTGTTCGCCGGACGGTCCGCGGAAAAAACCACCGCCACCGCCACGACCACCCGCAGCCTGCTGCTTGTTGGTTTTCGCATTCGGATCGGCGCCCTTACCAACAAGCGCTTTCACCAGATTCACGTCACCCAACTGCGCAGCAATGTGGAGGGCGGTATTACCGGTACGATCTTTCCCCTTCACATCGGCACCGTGGGCAACCAGGACGTCGGCAACTTCGTTCTTCTTGCCCGTCACTGCGATCAGGAGAGGATTCAACCCGGCGGGGACCGCGTAGTTCACTTCCGCGCCTGCGGCAATCAGCGTTGCAGCCGATTTCGCATTACCCTGAATCGCTGCAAAAACCAGAGGCGAGAAACCAGCCTTTGACGTCGCATTGACTTTTGCGCCCGCCTTGATCAGGACGTCGACCGCTTCGGGATGGCCATGAGCCACGGCCCACATGAGCGGCGTCTGCCCCTTCACGTTTTCCACCGCTTCCACTTTCGCGCCATGCGCCAGCAACTGTTTCAGGACATCCGGATTGCCGGTTCCGGCTGCGATCATCAGCGCCGTCTCGCCATTCCAGCGAGCGGCGTTGGCGTCTGCACCAGCGTCCAGGAGCTGTTTCACAATTGCAGCATTCCCATTGGCGCAAGCCTGCGTCAGAGGTGTTTCGCCGTACTCGTCGGCAACATTGACCTTTGCGCCCGCCTTCAGCAGAGCGGCCACAACGACAGCGTCATCTTCGTGCGCAGCCCAGGCAAGCGGCGTGGAGCCGTCCGGCTGGGCTGCGTTGATGTCAGCCTTACTGCCAATCAACGCCAGTGCTGCCTTGCGATTCTGCTCGCGAATTACGTCCACGAGACGCAACTCCACCGCCGAGGCGAGGCTCGCCCCGCCGAGGGCGAGCGCCACGGTTCCTGCCAGTACAGCTTTTCTCATGGTTTAGACCTCGCTCAGCTGATCGACTTTACCGTTCGCGTCGCCGAGCTTTTCCACTGCCACACCCGACTTGTCGAGCATGGTGATCAGCAGGTTGTTCATCGGGGTCTCTTCCTTGTAACGGATGTGACGCCCGCCCTTGATACCGGTGGCTTTGCCGCCGACGAGGACCAGGGGGAGATCGTGGTGATCGTGAATGTTGCCTTCGCGGATGCTGGAACCGTAGAGGAGCAGCGTGCGGTCGAGCAGGCTGCCGTCGCCGTCCTGCGTTTCCTTCATGCGCTTCACCAGGTACGAGAAGCTCTTCACGTGGTGTTCGTTGATCTTCTGCGTCTTGGCGATCTTTTCCGGATCGTTCTGGTGGTGCGTGACCGAGTGGTGACCGTCAGAGATACCGATTTCGCGGTAGCTGCGGTTGGAACCTTCGCGAGCCATCATGAAGGTGATGACGCGGGTCATATCGGTCTGGAAGGCGATAACCATCAGATCCGCCATGATCTTGGCGTGTTCTTCGAAGGTCTCGGGGATACCGACCGGGCGCTCCATCACAGGCATCTTGATGGTGGAGGACTGCTGTTCCGCCTTCTGGATGCGGCGTTCGATGTCGCGAATGGCTTCGAGGTACTCGTCGAGTTTGTTCTTGTCACGGGCACCGAGGCCGGTAGCGAGGCGGGTAGCATCGCCGCGAACGAAGTCGAGAACGCTGCGATCCTGCGCCATGCGCTTCAGGCGGGCAGCCGGATCAGTGGTTTCGCCGTCGCCGAAGAGGCGTTCGAAGATGGCGCGGGGGCTGATTTCGACCGGATTCGGGGTCGTCGGACCGCGCCACGACAGGGTGTTGGTGTAGGCGCAGCTGTAACCGGAGTCGCACCCACCGGCGAGGTAGGGTTCTTCCAGGCCGAGTTCGAGCGAACCGAACTGGGTTTCTTTTTCGTGGAGGCGGGCAGCCACCTGGTCAACCGAGATACCGGCGTGGATGTCCGCGCCTTCGGTCTTCTTCGGGTGAGCACCAGTCAGCCACGTGGCACCAGCACGGGCGTGATCGCCGGCACCGTCGCCCAGGGCGCGGCCATTAATCTGCGCCAGGTTGCTGAGCACCAGCATGTCTTCCCGGAACGGTTCCAGGGCCTTCATGGTGGGCATCATCTGATAGCCGCGGCCAGCGGTGGTGGGCAGCCAGTCCTTCGGGATGATCCCGTTAGGGACGTAGCAGAACGCCATACGAACCGGCTGCTTCGAGGCAGCCTGGCCGGTGGCGGCGATGGCCGGAACCATCGAATCCAGCATCGGGAGTGCCAGCGTGGCTCCGAGGCCACGAAGTAGGGTGCGGCGGTTTAATGCTTTGTTCGAAAAGGCGTTTCTCAGGGAACTCATGACTCGCGGTTTCTCCTCATCTGGAACTGGGGGCTCTGGATAATGGCGTTGATCAGAGCCGGAATTGTAGTGTTGTGGCGGGCGGCTTCACGCATGATGGAGCGCATCACCGGACGGTCATAAGGTTCCAGACCGCGGCCGAGCGCGTAGATCATGAGTTTCTCCGTAAACGTGGAAACGAACTCTTCACGGTGATTATTCAGCAGGGCTTCACGGAGCCCGGGTCCACCTTTGAAGGCAGCTCCGTTCGGCAACGTGCCGGAAGGATCGATGGCGGAACCACCGTCCGTATCGCGCCACTGGCCGATGCCGTTGTAGTTCTCGAGCGCAAACCCGAGGGGGTCCATCTTCGAATGGCAGGAGGCACAGACAGGATTGTTGCGGTGCGCTTCCATCGCCTGACGCATGGTCAGCTTGCCTTCCTTGCCGTGCGTATCGAGTGGTGGCACGTTGGGCGGCGGGGCGGGAGGCGGCGTACCGAGCAGATTCTCGAGAATCCACTTGCCGCGCTGCACAACCGAAGTCCGGTTGGGGTAGGAAGTGACGGTCAGAATACTGCCCTGACCCAGAAGACCACCGCGACGCGGATCGTTGAGTTCCACGCGGCGGAACTGCGGACCGTAGACACCCTTAACGCCGTAGAACTCGGCGAGACGCTGGTTCAGGAAGGTGTACTTCGCGTCCAGAAATTCGCTGACCGGACGATCTTCGCGCAGGATGGCGTTGAAGAACAGTTCCGTCTCCTGCTGGAAGGACTTCTTCAGGCTTGCGTCAAACAAGGGAAATTCGTCCGGATCGGGCTTCACCTGATCCAGATTGCGGAGGAAAAGCCACTGACCGGAGAAGTTATTGACAAAGGCTTTCGACTTCGGATCGTCGAGCATGCGGGCGACCTGTTTTTCGACGGTCGCCTGATCGCGGAGCTTGCCCTGGTCGGCCAGAGTGAGCAGTTCGTCGTCCGGGATGCTGCTCCAGAGGAAGAAGCTAAGGCGAGAGGCCAGTTCGTAGTCGTTCACGCGGTGGGAGGGACCTGAGGCGTTCGCCGGATCGCGTTCCACGCGGAAGAGGAAGTCGGGAGCCACCAGCATTGCGCGCAGGGCGGTTTCGATGCCGTATTCGTAAGACTTTTCCTTGCGACCGTTCGCGTAAAAGGTCATCAGGGGCTTGATGTCAGCGTCGGTGACGGGGCGGCGATAAGCGCGACGAGCGAGAGTCTGCAGAGTCTTCTTCGCGCAGACATCTTCTTCCTTCGGGCCACCGGGGCGGCAGACACCAAAGATGATTTTGCGGCTGGCAGATTCGCTCTGTTTCTGGACATCGTAGGGTCCACCGATGGAGAGGTCGTTAAACCGGGCACCGTTGGGACCCTCTGGAACTTCCCACATCTTCACGCGAGTGCCATCCACCCGGAGATCGAGGCGCGCCATCACGGCGCCGGGAGCACCACCACGGCCTACACCAGCTCCACCGCCACCACCACGGCCATTGCCGAAGACGGGCAGCGTTTCGGCCACAGCGTTCGAGCGCATAAAGGTAAGACCGACATGGCGGATGCCCGCCTTCATCGGAACCTTGATTTCCAAAACCTGGCCAGTGGGAGCGGCAGCTTCTCCGAAGCCGGCGGCGCCGGCGGGCATCCGAACCTTGAAGTTGTATTCGGCGTCAACCGGGAACGTGTAGGTGAAGGAAAGACCGTTGCCGGAACCGAAAGGCAGGTCTTCACTGATCGCTTCGTTGCGGAACCCACGACCGTTGCGCGGCAATTCAAAGATGTTTACTTCCGGCTTGAGATCCGTATCCGCAACAGCGAGCCGGGACACCATGCGACTGGCCGTCAGGTAGCGTTCCAGGAGAACGGGAGAGAGCGAGAGAACGTCGCCGATGTTGTCAAAGCCGTAACCGGTGTCGTCCACCGGCAGGGTATTACCCGCGCGAACGTCGAGGGCGAACAGGTCGCGGACGGCGTTCGAGTATTCCGAGCGATTCAGACGATGGATGGTGGCGCGCCCGGGATTCGGGTGGGCGGCGGCCGACTTGTCGAGTTCGGTTTCGAGATAAGTCAGGAACTGCTTCTGCGCGGCAGCGTCCGGACGAGGGACATTGAGCGGAGGCATCTGCTTCGCGGCAACCTTGCGCAGTACCTTTTCCCAGATTGCCGGATCGTCGCCAATTTTGGCGAGGTCCAGACCCTCCAGGGCCAGATTCCCTGCGCGGGCCTTCGTGCTGTGGCACCCGGCGCAGTACTGCTTTACAAGGGCGGTTCCAGCCTGAGCGGCGGGGGCCTGTGCAAAGGCGAAGGAAGAACTAAAGATAGCGACTGCGGCGACACTGGCCGCTTTGAATACACTGGTCGCTTTGGATCCAATACAGGGGGAAAAGCTCACTAACGCCTCTCGGTTCACATTATCCTTTAACATCTCTGTAGTCAAGCGCTTAGGCCACAAAATATCAGAATCGCATACGAAATACAGCCGCTAACCCTACTTTGGTTAGGCGTTGTCCGCCGTCAAATAGTTACCCGGCGCACCCAATGTCAATACCCGCGCTTCTTATCTATGACGTTCATGAGGGGTAAACCTTCGGCCAATCGACGAAGATTTTCCTTGATGGTGCCCGCCATGCGCTCCGCATCATGGTCAGAACGACCGGCGACGTGGGGGGTAATCATAACGTTATTGAACTTCCAGAGCGCATGTCCCGGGGGGAGCGGCTCGGGGTCCATCACGTCAACGCCGGCACCGGCCAGCCGGTTGGAGTCGAGCGCCTTCACCAGACCTCCCATGTCATAGACGCCGCCGCGGCTCACCGCGACGAAATAACTTTTCTGTTTCATCAGCTCAAACTGCCTGGCACCGAACATTTTGTGGCTCTTGGGGGTGTCGGGGGCCGAGATGAAAACGACATCAGCCTGCGGCACCACTTCGTCGAGCTGGTCGGGGTGGACCATCCGGTCAATATAAGGGACGATGGGCTTGTCTTCCGGGTCCACGCCGATGACATGCATGCCGAAGGCCCAGGCACGGATGGCGATCTGGGTGCCGATGCCGCCGACGCCGATGATGAGGGCGGTCTTGCCGCGCAGTTCGATGCCGGGAAAGGGACGCGGCTGCCAGGTTTCGGTCCGTTTGTGCTCCTGGAAGACATGGAGGCCGCGAGAGGTATAGAGGAGCAACGCCATGGCGTGGTCGGCAATTTCAATGCCCTGGACGACGCGGTTACTGGTCAATATGATGTCCGAGTTGCGGAAACCTTCGGCTCCGGGGACAAAAAGCTGGTTTTCCACCCCGGCTGAATTGCTGGCAACCCACTTCAGCTGCTTCTGCGCAGCGAACATGGCGGGCGTCAGGACGCCGATAAAGCCATCCGCGTCAACGATTTCGGTCATCACGTTCGAACTGTCCACCGCGATGACACGTGCTTTGGGAGTCACCGCCTGAAGATCCCGCAGAACCTGGCCGTCACCTCCCTGGTAGAGAATTTTGAGCGTCTGCGCCGGAATCAGGCAGGCCGAGAAACAGAGTGCGAGCGCGAGCTTGTTCATCGGTTGGATCATATCGTACTAACGCTTGCGAAACGAGACGGCATAGCGGTCCACGAGACCGGCCGGAAACTCACCGTCGTGCGTCAGGACCCGGTAGCGGAGGGTTAGCGGCTTCCCAGCGCGGGTGGTCACGGGTTTCAGGGCGGAAATGGAGGCATTCAGGAAGGAAATTTGCTTTGTGTAGTGCCAGGTGGAGGCCGGGTTCCCAGGGTGGTCGATCAGCGCGGTGGCGATCGTTTTCCCGGTGGACAGCGCGTTTGTATGGGAATACCAGGGTTCCGCCGGCCAGTTTTCTTCCGGCAACACGGGGTTGCAGTCGGGCAGGTCCACGCGGCCCCTGGCGTTCGACATGAAGTACTGCCCGTCTTTTCGGCAGCGGACGCAAAAGCCGGTGAACGCCATCTGTCGGATGGTGAAGGCTCGGTCGGACTTCAGGCGGAAGGTGAAGTCGAAAAGGTTGACGTCCTTTTCCAGGCGAACGACGGCCGTGGTGGTCTCGTCCAGAACCTTCTCACCCTCCAGCATCCAGTCGTTCTGAATGGTGATGGTAGCGGATGGCCCGGCGGCTTTGCTGAACAGCATCGCCCGGTTCTGAAGCATCCGCTCTTTGACAGGCGCGTACTTGCCCCAGCCCCAGAAGTCGCCGGTCTTTATCCCGGATGGCCGATCGAATTCCATGTTGCCCCAGGCAAGGAAGGCCCCGCGGTGGTCTTTGTGGTCCGGAGGCGCAATGTCGGTGACCCGTTCGCCGGAAGGCGTTGTCAGCGGATGAAAACAGCAGGTGCTGTTGCCCGCCAGCGGAACGCCGTCGGGCCTGGATGTTAGATAACTCAGGATCGTCCGTCCGTCCGGAGCCGTCAGGGTCTTGCCGTTGGGGCTCGGGGCGAAGGTCCAGGCTTTTGTGTCTGCGCCGGCAAGAGACGCGGCGGCGAGGGTTCCGAGGAAGAGGCGACGGTCCATTTGGGCTCCTGTGGAATTGTATAGCAGGGAAAATCCGCGTGCTAACCTCATTCCAAACGGCCCCACCTATGAAAACTCTGATTGCCGCAATTTTGGTATGTTTCAGCGCCTCCGCGCAGATTCCGAAGGTCGATTTCGAAAAGCAAAAGGCGGAGATTCTGGACCGCTACCGGAGCCTGATCCAGTTGGACACGCAGAGCCCTCCGGGAAACGAGACACGGGCGGTCGAGTACCTGAAGAAGTTGCTGGAAGCCGAGGTGATTCCTGTTCAGGTGTTCGCCATGGACCCGAACCGCGCCAACCTGGTGGCCCGACTGAAGGGCAATGGCTCGAAAAAGCCCCTGCTCATCCTGGCCCACACCGATGTGGTGCCGGTCCAGCGGGAAAAGTGGCCGGTTGATCCGTTCGGGGCCGTGATGAAGGACGGGTACGTCTGGGGCCGCGGGTCGGTGGACGATAAGCCAGTCCTGACTGCGACCCTGATGAGCTTCCTGTTGCTGAAGCGGACCGGCGCGGTGCTGGACCGGGACGTGATCTTCTTCGCGGAATCGGGCGAGGAGGCGGACACGAAGGGCGTTGGCATCAATTACATGGTGGCCGAGCATTTTAAGGAGATCGACGCCGAGTTTGCCATAACCGAAGGTGGCGGGGCGATTCTGGAGAACGGCAACGTAGTGTCGGTGAACATCGGGACGGCCGAAAAGCTGCCGGCGCGTGTGCGGCTGGTGTCGAATGGCACTTCGGGACATGGATCGGTGCCGCGTCTGGACAATGCACTGATTCATCTAGGGGCTGCGGTGCAGAAGGTCGGTACGTGGGAACCGCCGATGAAGCTGAACGACACGACGCGGACGTATTTCGAAAAGCTGGCGGGTATGAGTTCGCCCGAGAAGGCGGCGCGGTATAAGGGTCTACTGAATCCGGCGACGACCCAGGCATCGCAGCAGTATTTGCGGGAGAACGAACCTGGACGCTATTCGATGCTGCGGACTTCGGTGGTGCCGACCATGATGAAGGCGGGCGTGGGTCTGAATGTGATTCCGTCGGAGGCCGAAGCGACGCTCGATATCCGCGCGGTGCCGGGTGAAGACATCCCTGCGTTTTATGCCGAGATGAAGAAGGTGATTAACGACCCGGCGGTGAAGATTGAGCCGCTGCCGATGATGCGTCCGCCGTCACCGGCTTCGCCGCTGACGAATGACGCTTACCGGACGCTGGAACGCGTGGCGAAACGGCTGTACCCGACCGCGACCGTACTGCCGTCGATGTCGACCGGGGCGAGCGATATGGCGCAGCTGCGGGCGAAGGGGATTCCGAGCTACGGGATCGGCCCGGCGTCGCTGGAGTCCGACCGGATTAACTACGGGGCGCACAGTGATGTGGAACGGCTGTGGGAACCGTCGATTTATAGGTTCGTCGAGTTTACCTGGAACGCGGTGGCGGAGTTGGCGGTGCATCAGTAGGGTGTGCGGATCAACTTACAGAAGCTGAGGAAGAAGGGTTCCTGCCAGGACTGTCGAGGGACCGGGAATTGTCCGCAGTGCTTCGCCTCCGGCGTGAATCTGAGCCTGAGCGCGAGCAATCCAAACTGCCCGGCGTGCGGAGGGAGGGGCGGTTGCCGGACCTGTGAGGGAACGGGAACGGACCCGGATGATCTTAACCGGGGTGTGACAGTCCTGCGCTTGCTGGTGTCTTCGATTCCGCTGGAGCAGTTGTACAAACTGGTGGTGGATGCCGGTGCGTCGAACTATTCCGGCTGGCTGATCTTCGTGTGCTTCTGGTGTCCGGTGCTGTTCTTTGTCTGGAAGGATGAGGACTTCAGCTCGATTTCGTTTCGACGGCAGCGCCCGGTGTCGCTGTTCGGACCGGACACGCCTTCCCCGCCGCACGGGGAAAAGTGACTATGCTGCATTCAGCACTTCATTCACAATCCGCCCCTTCACATCCGTTAGGCGGAAATGGCGGCCGGAGAACTTGAACGTTAGCTTTGTGTGGTCCAGGCCAAGTGTGCGCAGGATGGTCGCGTGGAGGTCGTGGATATCTACCGGATCTCGCGTGATGTTGTACGAGAAATCGTCGGTTTCCCCGTGGATGAGGCCGCGCTTCACCCCGCCGCCGGTCATCCAGATGGTGAAGCACCTCGGATGGTGGTCGCGGCCGTAATCGTCAGCCGTCAGCTTGCCCTGTGAGTAGACAGTTCTCCCGAATTCCCCGCCCCAGACTACTAAGGTGTCGTCCAGCAAGCCGCGCTGTTTCAAATCCTGCACCAGTGCGGCAGACGCCTGATCGGTGTCCTTTGATTGGCCCCGGATCTGTTTCGGCAGGTTGGTGTGCTGGTCCCAGCCTCGATGGAACAACTGAATAAACCGAACACCGCGCTCTGCCAGGCGGCGGGCCAAAAGACAGTTCGCCGCAAACGTTCCGGGGCGCTTCGCGTCGGGGCCGTAGAGATCAAACGTGCTCTCGGGTTCTTTCGAAAGATCGGTCAGCTCCGGTACCGACGTCTGCATCCGGAATGCCATTTCGTATTGCGCTGTGCGGGCCGCGATCTCGGGGTCATTGAACTCGTTCTGATTGATGGCGTTCAGTGCCGAAAGATCATCCAGATAACGCCGCCGCGTCGTGCCGTCGATGCCGGGCGGGTTGGAGAGATAGAGCACGGGATCGGTGGCGGCGCGGAATTTCACTCCCTGATAGCGGCTGGGCAGGAAGCCGCTGCCCCACAAGCGGTCATAGAGCGGCTGGTCGCTCACATTGCCGGACCCCTGGGAAATCATCACCACAAACGAGGGCAGTTCTTTGTTTTCGCTGCCCAGACCGTAGGCCAGCCACGACCCAATACTCGGGCGTCCGGCCAGTTGGAACCCTGTCTGGCAGAACGTGATGGCCGGGTCATGGTTGATCTGCTCGGTGTTCATCGACCGGATGAAACAGAGGTCATCCACCACTTTCGAGGTGTGCGGCATCAGATCGCTGACCCATGCGCCGGATTTTCCGTGCTGCGCGAACTGGAAAAGGCTGGGTGCGACCGGGAACGCGGTCTGCGTCGCCGTCATGCCGGTGAGTCGCTGGCCCTGACGGACGGAATCCGGCAAATCCTTCGCCCGCAGTTTTTCGAGTACGGGCTTGTAATCGAACAGATCCAGCTGACTGGGTGCGCCCGACTGGAACAGGTAGATCACCCGTTTCGCCGTTGGCTTGAAGTGCGGCGTGGCCACGATGCCTGACGTGTCGTCCCCCCGCAGCAGCGAGCTAAATGCAGCGGTACCGGCGGCGGTCTGCAGAAGTTTACGGCGATTGAGGATCATTGGCGTGTCACCGCTTCGTCCAGATTCAGCATCAGGCTGGCGACCGTCGAATACGCCGCCAGTTCACTCGGGTTCAGTTTCGGGTCGCGGGCACTTTCGCCCTGTTCCAGCAGTTTGGCCGCAGCCGAGGGATCGGTCTGGAAGCGGTCGAGATTGTAGCGCAGGGCATTGCTCAGAACACCAGCCTCGGCAGGGGTGGGGCGCCGTGAAGTCACGAGCCGGAAGCCGAACGCCAGGCGGTCTGCGGGGGCTGCACCGCCTTCGTTGAGCATGCGCTGCGCAATGCGGCGCGCCGCTTCCACGAAGGTTACGTCGTTCATCAGATCCAGCGCCTGCAGCGGCGTATTCGTGCGGTTCTCACGCACCATGCAGGCTTCCCGACCGGCGGCATCAAAGTTGGACATCATGGGCGGCGGAGAGGCCCGTTTCCAGAACGTGTACATGCTGCGGCGGTAGAGATCGGCACCATGGTCCTGCCGGTAGTCTTCGCCACCCGACAGTTCCTTCCAGAGTCCGGCTGGCTGGTAGGGCTTTACGGAGGGTCCGCCAAGTTTTTCAGCGAGCAGGCCGGAGGCCAGCAGCGCCTGATCCCGCACCATCTCGGCGGGCAGGCGGAAGCGGGGGGCGTGCGAAAGCAGCCGGTTATTCGGGTCCTTCTCGGCCGCTTCGGGACTCGCCTTCGACGCCTGCCGGTAGGTCGCGCTCATCACGATCGTCTTCTGCAGGGCCTTCACGTCCCAGTTGGTACGGATGAACTCGGTCGCCAGCCAGTCGAGCAACTCCGGGTGCGAGGGCCATTCGCCCTGGGAACCAAAATCTTCCACGGTCTTGACGATGCCCGTGCCAAAATACATCTGCCAGAAGCGATTGACGGCGACCCGTGCGGGGAGGGGATTCTTTGGATCTGTCAGCCACTTCGCAAAACCCAGACGGTTGCGCGGTGCATCGGGGGACAGCGGAGGCAGAGCCGCCGGAACGTCGCGCGAAACTTTTTGTCCTGGCCGCTCATACGATCCGCGCTGGAGCAGGAAGGCGTCGCGCGGCGTGGGTAGTTCCTCCATCACCATCACGGTTGGAAGGGTGGCGGCAAACTTCGCGCGGTCTTCGGTGAGGCCCAGCCAGGTTTTCCACGCAATCTGGACATCCGCGGGTGCGCCCTGATCCAGATACGCGCGGCGGAGCTTTTCAGAGGTCGATGGCAAGGTGTCGAGCGTATCGGCAATCGCCAGCAGGCGAATCTCATTTACAGGCAGCGCGTTGCGGTAGATCCGGACTTCGTCCAGTTGCCCCCGGAACCGCGTGCCGAGACCACCACCGAGGCGCAGGGGTTCCTTTTGGCGGAAGTCCTGATTCATGTAATCGACATTGAATTTGAGGGGCTGGGCGACGCCATCCACGTAGATGGTTACACCCGACGCATAGCGCGAGCCGTCCCAGGTGAGCGCGACGTGGTGCCAATCGTTGAGGGGAAAGTCGGTGGTGGTTTCGACGCGAATCGCATCGTCGAGCCAGCGCAGGACAAAGTTTGCCTGCAGCTTGCCGTTTGCCAGAACCAGACTGTAGCCCGGGCCTTCCGGTTCATCTTTGGCGCGAGAGATCAGCGCGCCATCACCCGAAGCCGCCTTCACACGCAGGGAAATCGTGAATGGGTCCTGAAAGCTGAAATCGGCATTATCACCGAGGTCACGAACGTTCTTTCCGTCGAAAACTGTCGAATCGGCAGACCACTGGTTCTTCAGCTCCCGCGCCGTGAACCATTGCGAACCAGGCGCTGGCTTCCAGGCCTTCAGGCCAGCGTCCACCCGCGACTGCAGCGCGTCGAACTTCGCCTTCGCGGCGGCAATCCTTGTATCGAATTCCTGCAGATAGGCCTGCTGCGGTGGCGTGGGCGCGGCCATCAACGGAGGCGAATTTCCATACTTCTGCGCATTCCCCCGTTCCGGCAGGCTGTTGAAGAACGCATACAACTGGTAATACTCTTTCTGCGCGATCGGATCGTATTTATGGTCATGGCAACGGGCGCAGCCGGCCGTCAGGCCGAGGAACACGGTGGACGTCGTATCCACGCGGTCAATCACGTATTCAACCGCGTACTCCTCCGGCACGATGCCGCCTTCGCCATTACCGCGATGGTTGCGGTTGAACCCGGTTGCAATCCGCTGGTCGAGGGTGGGGTTTGGCAGCAGGTCGCCCGCCAGTTGCTCCACCGTGAAGCGGTCGTACGGCATGTTGCGGTTGAACGCCTCGATCACCCAGTCACGCCAGCGCCACATGTAGCGTTCCGCATCCGTCTGGTAGCCGTTGGTATCGGCATAACGGGCGGCGTCGAGCCAGCGCATTGCCATGCGCTCGCCATAACGCGACGAGGCCAGCAGGCGGTCCACGACTTTTTCATAAGCGTTGGGCGCTTTGTCCGCAAGGAAGGCATCGACTTCGGCCGGGGTGGGGGGAAGCCCGGTCAGGTCGAAGGTCACACGACGCAGCAACGTCTCGCGGGGCGCTTCGCCCGAATGGCGGAGACCCTCCTTATCGAGCCGGGCCAGAACGAAGGCGTCAATCGGATTCCGAACCCAGGCGGCGTCGCTGACAGCTGGAGGTACCACCGGCTTCGGCGGAATGAACGACCAGTGCTTTTCCCACACCGCGCCCTGTTCGATCCAGCGGCGCAGCAGCGACACTTCCGCCTCGGTCAGCGCCGGACCAGACGACACTGGCGGCATCCTTAGCGGAGTATTTCCGGCCGTCACCCGCCGAAGCAGTTCACTCTCGCCCGGCTTTCCGGGCACAAGCGCAAAATGATTCCCGAGCTTCTGCTTCGCCCCCTCTTCGGTATCGAAGCGGAGTGGCGACCGCCGGGTGGACGACGAAGGACCATGGCACGTATAACAGCGGTCCGAAAAGATCGGGCGGATATCGCGATTGAACTCGATGGTTTGCGCTCCAAGCAGACCAGGCAGCGCGGCAAAAATCAGGAGTGAAAAGCGAGGCATCCGGATACCAACAATATCATCGGCGCAGATCAGCGTCCACACGTTCCAAAGGGGCCAAGTTCACATCCGGGGCGACGCCCGCGACATGCGCCAGAATCCCGTGCAGTTGCCGCACGCCCTCGGTGAGCGCCGCGGGTCCCGGCTGGAGGATGTAGGTTGACTTGATCTCGTAGACATGGTTGTGACGAACCGCCGTCACCTGATCCCAGCCGGCCCGGCCCTTGATCTGCGCCTTCGCCACCTTCATGCCACACCACGAAGCAATGATGACTTCAGGATCCCGTTCGGGCACGCATGCAGGATCCACAATCCGATTCTTTGCCGCCTGCTGAAACCGAAGTTCGGGGAATACGGGGTCGCCACCTGCGATTTCGATCAGTTCCTCCACCCAGCGAATCCCGCTGATGAGCGGATCCTTCCACTCTTCGAACAGTACTCGCGGCCGCCGGGGAAAGCTCGCCGCTGAGGCGCGAATCGCATCGAGGCCCGCGGTCAGTTCCGACACCAGCGCTTGCCCCTTCGCCTCCACGCCGACGATGCGCGACAGCACCAGGATCATATCCAGGATCTCGGCCACGCTCCGCTGATTGAACGCGAACACGGTCACGCCGCGCAGCATCAGTTCACGCACAATGTCGGCCTGCAGATCGGAGAACGCCAGCACCAGATCCGGCTCCACCGCCAGAATTTTCTCGAATTTCGCCGTGATGAAGGCCGAAATCTTAGGCTTCTTCCGCGCTTCCGGCGGACGCGCCGTATAGCCCGAGACGCCGACAATGCGGTCCTGTTGGCCCAGCAGATACAGGGTCTCGACCGTCTCCTCCGTCAGGCACGCAATGCGCCGGGGGAAATCAGCCATGAGCTTCGGCAGAAGGTTCAGCGGGCGGTTCCGAAATGACGCGGCGGTCATGACCGCTGACTGCCAACCCGATCAGCGCCGTGGCTACCAAGGCTCCGGTAACTGCCGACTTAGACACCAATCGTGACGGGCCCGCCGGTGCCGCAATGGAATTCATTTCTTCCACCGTGCGCGCCCGGCCGCGAGCCAGTTCCAGTTCCAGATCTTTCCGACCCTGCTCCATCGCCCACCGGTGATTCGCTTCAAATGCAGGCTTCAACAGAAACGACAGGAACTTGAGCAGGGGCTTTTCCGCACTCAGTTTCCAGTCCAAACTGACATCCACAAATTCGCCATCGGGCACAATCGACCAGATGCCGCGGCCCACAAAATCGCCCGAAGCCGAGATCACAATATGGAAAGGTTCCCGTGTATCCACAGTCTTCGCATCCCATTGCAGCGTGTACGGCAGCCAGCCTTTGGTGTGCAGATGGAACTCACGTCCCTTACCGGACGCATCGCCCTGCCGCGACTCCTGCACCGTCAAATACACGGACGGCCACCAGCGCGGATACTCCAAAGGTTGGCTCAGAATCGAGTAGACTTCTTCCGCCGACGCGTGAACGCGCCAGCGTGTGATGAACCGATAGTGGTTTGAGCTTCCCATCAACTGCAACCATTATGCGTCAGCCGAACGCGCGAAAACCGGAGCGGTGCGGTAAAGTTCCATCCATGAGATTTTTTCTGGTTTCACTCACGGCGCTCGCCCTGTGTGGCGGTGCCCTCCAGGCGGCGGATGAGCCCGGCTTCAAGCCTCTTTTCGACGGTAAGACGCTGACGGGCTGGAAGCTGGTGAACGGCAAAGGCCCGGGCTACACGGTGGAAGACGGCCGCATCGTGTGCAGCAAAGAAGGCGGCGGCAATCTGTTTACCGAGAAGGAATACGCGAACTTCGTGCTCCGGCTCGAATTCAAACTGACGCCAGGCGCAAATAATGGCGTCGGCATCCGGGCGCCCTTCGATGGCGATGCCGCCTACAAAGGCATGGAGATTCAGGTCCTCGACGATGGCGATGCCATTTACAAGGGCGTGATCAAGCCCGAGCAGCACCATGGTTCGATCTACGATGTTTTCCCCGCCCGCACCGGTTTCAAGAAGCCGGTCGGCGAATGGAACGAAGAGGAAATCACCGCCAGCGGACGTCACATCATGGTGAAGCTCAACGGCGTCATCATCATGAACGCCGATCTCGACGACGTGAAAGAAGCGAAGGTTCTTGAAAAGCACCCCGGCCTCGCCAACAAAACAGGCCACATCGGCTTCCTGGGGCACGGCACTCACGTGGAGTTCCGCAACATCCGGGTAAAAGAACTGAAGTAGCTGTTAGTCGGCGTGCTGCGTTACAAAGCTGTCGCCGTCGTCGCGGAACGTGGGGAAGCTCTTCGAGATGTGGTCATGCCACGTGAGCTTCTCCTCGTCTGCCACAGCCCAGATAACACCCAGACCGAGGGCACCCAAACTAACCCATGTGGTGATCATACGAACCATACGAGTTGCCGGATCCAGCGGTGAGTTATCGAAGGTAATCAGTTCCAGCCCCACCATCCGCATGCCGGCCGTTTCACGCCGGGCAAACAGCCACAGCATTCCGTAAAAGCCCGTCATAATCAGGGCGAACGCACCCATCAGAGTGAAGAAGGCTTTCCCGGATCCCAGAACCTCAGGAGCCCCGACCGCCATACCCGCCAGCTGAGCACTCACGCCACACAGGATGAACCCGCTCACAATCATCACAAAGTCGGCCAGGGCCGCAGAGAAGCGGTGCAGCAAACTTGCCACAGGCCGCTGGCAGTAGTTCGATGCGGGCACCCCGGTTTTCAGATTCCGGGCCGGCGGGGCAGAGGCAGTTGTAAAGTCCAGAGTTGCCTGCTCCACCGGAGGTCCGGCGGGTCGCTTCTTCTGCTGCGGGGCCTGCTGTGGCGGCGTGGGCCGTACCGGGGGACTCGACACCTGAACGGGAGGAGGTTGCGGCACCGTAGCCCGGACGCCAGGCCGCGGAATCTGGTCAAACGGAATCACTCTGGATGTCGATGGTGACCAGGCTACCGGATTTTGCCCCCGCAACAGCGGCAGGTCCTGCGTGTCGTTCAATGACGGCTCAAACAGAGACGGCTCCGCAATGGCAGTTTCACTCAGGTGCTGACGGTTCGCAGCCGCCCACGGATCCAGAGCCAGGGCGTTATTCCCTGAATACGACATGGGAGCAGCGACAACCATACCGGTCGTCCGCCGGCCACAGCGCAGGCAGCGATGATCATCTTCTCCGTTTGCGAAACCACAAAACTCACACTGCATCTAACTCACTTGCCGGACTTTCGTCAGTACTCTGTTACGTCTCGAAGCTCCCCGCCAGCCGCCCCCGGAGTGCTACCCTACTTATGCAGCCACCGAACGCATTTGAAGCGCGTAAACCCCTACTTCCTGAGTAACATAAGAATAGTGTCTTGTCACGCAAAAATTCGCCCCGGCTACCTCATTTACCCCCTGATTTTATTGGCTGCAGCGCAAAATGCGTCACCTCAATTCAGCAGAATCACAAAACTGGGTCAGCCGCAGGAAATCGCCCCCATTGAGCGACCTGATTTCAGCATCAAAATTCCCCGCCCCGACGCCCCCGCGCGAGGTGACTATCTGGTTATCGCCGACTCTCAGGAAGCCGACGGCGCTGTAAGACATCTTCGGGGTCATGTCACCATCGAGCTCTATAACTCGACCATCAAAGCCGACTCCATCGACTACGACGAAGACACCAGTCTGTTCACCGCGCGTGGCACGGTCAGCTACCGGAACTACGACCCAAACGAGATCGTTTACTGCGACAGCCTGGAATACGACTCCAGTCTGGAAAAAGGCACCTTCCACCACGTCCGTGGTTTTCTGAAGACGAAGATCGTCGCGCGCCCTGGCCTGCTCACGTCCAAAGAGCCGTTCTACTTCGAAGGCGTTTCAGCCGACAAGTTCGAAGATCGCTACGTTCTGCACGACGGCTTCATCACCGACTGCGTGATCCCCAGGCCCTGGTGGACCATGCACAGCAAGACTATTGACATCGTGCCCAACGACCGCGCGATTGCGCATCGCGCCGTCTATAAGCTGCGCAGTTTGCCCGCCTTCTACTTTCCCTACTTTCACAAGTCGCTGAAGAAGGAGCCCCGCAAGAGTGGCTTCCTTGCGCCCAACTTTGCGCACAGCAACCGGCGCGGCTTCATGTTCGCGGCCGGCTACTACGTCGCCATCAATCGCAGTCTCGACGCCACCTACATCTTCCAGGATTTCTCTGCGCGAGGCATGGCGCACCACCTTGATTTCCGCGGCAAGCCTACCCAGAAATCCGACTTCAACATGATTTTTTACGGCGTTCAGGACCGCGGCATCACGCAGAACGGGTTCACCTCCAAAGCCCCCGGCTACAGCCTGCTGGGCACCGGAAGGACAGAGTTTGGCAAAGGCTGGACCGCGCGCGCCAGCATCAACTTCATCAGTTCGCTCGCCTTCCGCCAGCAGTTCACCGAATCGTTCAACGAAGCCATCTTCGCCGAAACCCGGTCCACCGCCTCTGTTCAGAAGAACTTCAGCTACTACACCTTTGACGTCGGTTTCTCCCGCCAGGAGAACTTCATGGACGCGGTGAAAGGCAACTCCATCATCATTCGCAAGCTGCCGGAGGCTACTTTCTCCAGCCGCGACCACCAGATTCTCTCCGGACCAATGCCCGTCTGGTTTTCCTTCGAATCCAGTTACGGCCTCGACTACCGCCGCCAGCCAAAGCCCGAAGGCACGCAGCCCGCGGGTTTCTACCAGACCAACCAGTTCACGTCCCGCGGCACCGCAGACCCTTCTGTGGTCACCCGTTTCGATTTTGGAAAGTTCCGCCTCGTCCCCAGTTTCACCTTTCACAACGCTTTCTACACGCAGAGTTTCACCAGCCAGCGCGTGGACAGCGTCAACCTGCGCCGCACCTCCCCGGAAGTCAACATCGACTTCATCATGCCGACGGTGGAACGCATCTTCACCCGCAAATCCTTCCTGGGCGACAAGCTGAAGCACGTCATCGAACCCCGCGCCAACTATCGTTACGTCTCCGGAGTAAAGAACTTCACTCAGACGCTCCACTTCGACCCTCTGGACCTCTTGTCTAACTCCAACGAATTGCAGATCGGCATTATCAACCGCGTCTATTCAAAGAAGGGCGACACGGTCAACGAAATCTTCACCTGGGAACTGTTTCAGAAGCGCTTCTTCGACCCCACGTTCGGTGGTGCACTCATCCCGGGCCAGCGCAATACGGTTCTCGCCACCCTGCAACTCACGCCCTATAGCTTCCTCGATGGCGCCCGCAGCTACTCACCCATCGTCTCCATCCTGCGCACCAGCCCCCGACCTGGCCTGAACTTCTCGTGGCAGGCTGACTATGACCCGAAGCTCAAGCGCTTTGTGAACTCCACTTTCTCGGGCGACATGCGCATCCGCAAGTACTTCGTCTCAGTGGGCAGCGATCAGGTTCGGCCGAACCCGCTTCTGGCTCCGCCCACCAACCAACTCCGAGCCACGCTCGGCTATGGCGACCCCAACCGTAAGGGCATCAACGCGGGCTTCTCCATGGTTTACGACTACAAGCAGGGGCAGCTCAATTACGGCGTCGGCCAAGTGACGTACAACACGGATTGCTGTGGCATCAGCTTTCAGGTCCGCCGCCTAGATTTCGGTACACGCCAGGGCGACAACACCTACCTCGTGTCTTTCTCGGTCGCCAACATCGCCACCGTCGGGAACCTCAAGAAGCAGGAACGCCTGTTCTAACATAGGGCAATGCGAAAGCTGCTGCTGCCCGTTCTGTTCGCCTCCTCGCTCGTCGCCCAGGGTCCCGCCGATCTCGAAGCCGTCGTAAAAACCGAGCTTGGATCTTTCCGCTTTGAGTTTGCACCCGACAAGGCACCGAAGCATG
>CANIHR010000071.1 GCA_947467185.1 Bryobacterales bacterium | reverse complement strand
TCCCCGGTCTTCGGATTCAGCGCCCGAATCGCCCCGTAACCCTGGTCGTCCGACATATCGATATCCGGCACACTCCCCACATAGCGATTCCCGGGCGTATACTTCGGCTCGCCCTTCAGGTACCAGCCCTTGTTCTCCCAAACCGTCAGGTAAAACAGGCTCGTCAGCGGGTTATACGACGGCGAATACCAGTTCGTCGCTCCCTGCACCCCGGGCCAGATCACATTCCCCTGTTCCGTCGGATACGTATTCGGCAAACGCACCGGACGCCCCTTCGCGTCAATCTCTTTCGCCCACGTTTGCTTCGCGAACGGCTTGCCCAGCAGGAACTCGCCCGTCGCCCGGTCCAGCACGTAGTAGAACCCGCCACGATGCGCCCAGTAGATCAACTTCCGTGGCTTGCCCTGCCAGTCGCCATCCACCAGCACCGGAACCTGCACCGCGTCCCAGTCATTCGCGTCATGCGGAACAAACTGGTAGTGCCACTTCAACTGCCCCGTATCCACATCCAGCGCAATCGCCGAATCGGTGTACAGGTTGTCGCCAGGCCGCAAATCCGCGTTCCAGTCGGGCGACGGATTCCCCACGCCCCAGATCAGCAGATTCAACTCCGGGTCAAATGACCCCGTCACCCACGTCGGCCCGCCACCCTGCTTCCAGGTGTTGGCGTTTGGCCCCGTGGTCGGCCACGTCTCATGACCCTTCTCACCCGGTCCCGGAACGGTATTAAACCGCCAGCGCCGCTTGCCGGTCTTGATGTCGTAAGCGTCCAGGAACCCGCGCACGCCGTACTCGCCGCCCGCCACGCCCGTGATCACCATATCCTTCACCACCAGCGGCGCCCCCGTCACCGAATACCCGGTCTTGCGGTCTGCCACTTCCACATCCCAAAGCACCGCCCCCGTCTTCGCATTCAGCGCGACCAGATGGGCGTCCACCGTCCCCACAAACACCCGGTCGCCCAGCACCGCCACGCCGCGGTTCACGGCATCGCAACAAACGTTATACGCCGGCAGACTCCGTTTGTAATGCCAATATGGCCGCCCCGTCGCCGCATCCAGCGCGAACACGTTCGAGGGCGGTTCGGTCACATACATGATCCCGTCCACCACAATTGGCGTCGCTTCAATTCTGTGGCTGGTCGGCATCTGTTGCACCCACGCCACTTTCAGCCCGCCCACATTCTGGCGATTGATCTGATCCAGCGAACTGTACCGCCAGCTCTGGTATGAACCTGAATACGTCATCCAGTTATTCGGCTCGGAGGGCGCCTTCAGCAGTCGCTCATAGGTGACCTGTCCGAATAGTGCGGTGGCTGCCAGTGCTCCAATGACAAGGGTCTTCATTTACTTCTTCTCCCGTGGACGTTCTAACCCGGCGAGGAACGCGACAACGTCGTCCAGTTCCCCCGCACTCAGCTTGTCTTTGTAAGAGGGCATGCTCGAGCCCCGATCAATCCCGAAGTCCTTGAAATCCGCCCGATTCACCATCCGCAGACCGTCGGCAAAATCCAGCATCTGGATCGCATACGTATCCTGGTTCATCAGGAAGCCCGAGTGGTTTTTTCCATCCTTGGTGATCACTTTCGCCACCCAGTAAGCGTTCTCCACCTTCGCGCCCGGGTCCGTAATCGACTCCCGCAGGTGCGCTACAGACCGTTGCGACCCAATCACCGAAAGATCCGGCCCGCGGACGCCACCCTCACCTTTCACCAGATGGCAGCCCGAACAGCCCTTTGACGCGAACAATTCCGCCCCATGCGTGGCGTTGCCCGGCAGCTTCGTCCGCACCGGCGTCGCCGAAATCGACCGCACATATGCCACGATCTGCCAGATCTGCGCGCCAGTGAAGAACTGGTCCGGCATTGCCGTACCTTCAATTCCCTGCGTGATGTTCTTATAAAGATCGGCGTCGGTGCTGCCGTGATAGAAGACACCGGTCGTCAGGCTCGGCCCTGTGCCGCCGACACCCGCCACCCCGTGACACCCGGCGCAGTGCGCGCGAAAGATCTTCTCGCCGGCCGCGCGTCCGGCCGGCGTTGCCTGCGAACTCGCGCTCTGTGCTGCCGCAAGGCTGGCCCCTGCCAGCATCACCAAAAGCATTCTGATTCTCACTCGCACCTCCCTTGGGCACTGGAAAGTATATAACTCTCTTATCCTGTTCGTAATGCCTTTTTTGAAACGGCGAACCTTTCTCGGCGCCAGCGCGATGGCCGCCGTTGCCGCGCCCCCTCCCCGTCCGACCCCAGCCGCAGCCGCCGTTCGCCCGTGGCGCGGAAAACCCACGCTGTTCATTCGCAATCAGCCCGTCTACGCCAGCTTCTACGCGCTTACCGACTGCCCCGGTGGCCGCTTCTCTTTCGAAGAAGGCCCGAAACAAAGCATCAAACAGTTCGTAGCAGCCGGCTTCAAACTCTTCCAGCTCGATCTCTTCCTCGCCGATTGCTGGACGCAGCCTGGACCTCTCTCCGTCTCGCTCGCCCAGCGCCAGATTCGCGGCATTCTCGACGTCTGCCCCGAAGGTGTCGTCGTCCTCCGGTGGCATCTGAACATGCCCGAATGGTGGCTCGCCCAGAATCCTGACGAACTCACCCGCTACGCCAATGGCGACTTCGAAATACCCGAGCGCAACGTCCCCGTTCGTTACCTGCAGGACGACCTGCGGCGTCTTCCGCGCCCCAGCCTCGCGTCCGAAAAGTGGATGCAGGTGGCCCGCGAAAAGACCACCGAACTGCTGCGTGGCCTGGCCCGAACGCCCGAAGCGCTCGCGCTGGCCGGTATCCACGTCGCTTGCGGAGTCTACGGCGAATGGCACTACTGGGGCTTCATGCGCAACGAGCCCGACACCAGCCGTTCCATGCAACAGCACTTCGCCGCCTTTCGTAAACAGGCTGGTCGCCCGCCGGTTCCGGTGCCCAATGTGGCTGACCGCACCGCGCTCGATAAAGGCATCTTCCGCGACCCCCAAAAGCGCGAAGCCGTCATCGACTACTACCGCTGCCAGCAGGAACTCGTCGCGGACCGCATCGTGGAACTCTGCGGCATCGTCAAAAAGACCTGGCCGGGACCCATCCTGACCGGCACCTTCTACGGCTACTTCTTCTCCATGTTCGACCGCCAGGCGACCGGTGGCCACATCCCTCTGCACAAGGTGCTGCAATCGCCGAACGTGGACTACCTCTCCGCGCCGCAGGCCTACGGGACTCTCTATCGCGACATGGGCGGCAGCGGCATCACCCGTGCCCTCATCGAAACCATCCGCCTGAACGGCAAGCTCTTCCTCGACGAAATGGACGAGACGCCGTCGTGGAAATGGCTGAATAACGTAGACAGCGCCTTCCAGTTGACTGACCTGGACGCAGACTACTCGCTCATCCGCCGCAACGTGCTGGAAAGCTTCACCCGGGGAGTCGGCCTCTGGTACTACGACTTCGGCCCCGCCAATCAGGCTGGCTGGTGGGCCGACAAACGCCTGATGGCCGAAATCACCCGCCTGAAAGCGATCCTCGAACGCTACCACCAGCGCGATTATCAGCCCGCGGGCGATGTGCTCTTCGTCTTCGACACCGAAGTGTTCTATTACACCGGCACCATCCAGGGGACCGACAAACTAACCGACCCCCTCGCCGTGAACCGCACAATGGGGGAAGCCTGGCGCAGTGGCGCGGCACTCGAAACCCTCCACCTTCGCGATCTGGAAAAGGCTGACCTCCGCCGCTTCAAAGTCGTCGTCTTCGCCAATACCTGGCTTCTCACCGACGCTCAGCGCCGGTTCATCCGGGAAAAAGTGATGGCCGAGGGGCGGCACGTCGTCTTTCAGGGTGTGCCCGGCTACTGCGATGGCAAGACCCTCGATCCTGCGTTCTCCCGCGAAGTCACCGGCCTCGACCTGCGGCCCACTGATTCGCAGGCGTTTCAGCCAGCCTTCACCGTGGGCGCGTCAGGCCCCGGCCTCTCCCGCCACGGCAATACCTGGTTCGCCACCGCGCCGCCGCTCGCCTATCCGCAATGGCGGGAAATCTTCACCGCTGCCGGAGCGCACCTCTACATCGATGGCGGCGAAATCCTCCACGCTGGGGCGGGTCTGCTCCTGATCCACACAAAAGCAGGCGGCTCTCGCCATCTCACGCTTCCCGGAGGCAAGGTCCTCGACCTCCAGTTGCCGCCCAAAGCCTCCTGGCTCTTCGACCTCAAGACCGGGGAACGACTTCTCTGAATCTGTCCGGAACTTTTTGGGGCCACAGGTTATTAATAGTTATGCGTTCTTTGGCGTTAATTCTGACGTGTGCCTCGGCCGCTGTGGCGCAGTCTCTCACGGCCCCCGTTATCTACCCACGCGGGGTGACCGATGCGGTTCGTCAGGATCCGGCGCCTGCCACGGTCGCTCGTGGCGCAACACTTCAGATCTCCGGCTTCAATCTTGGCCCGGAAAAAGCCGTCAAAGCGACCGACCTCCCGCTGCCCACAAAGCTCTCCGACCCGGAGGTTCAGGTTCTGATCAACGGTGAGCCGGTCGGTCTCTACTCTGTTTCGTCCGATGCTGTTTACGCCCAGGTTCCTGATGACGCCCCGCTCGGTGTTGCGACAGTCGCGGTTTCGGTGGGCGACACGAAAAGCGAACCTCGCACTTTCACAGTCGCCGCACTCCAACCCGGAATCTTCACTGCCGATGGTTCCGGTTTTGGTCGTGCAAAGGGTGACTTCTCAAAATCTCCTGTCGTTGTTACCGGTACCGGCTTCGGCGTCGCCAATCCCCGCCCCGGAACCGTCACCGCCTACATCGGTGGCGCGCCCGCGAAGGTGACCACTCAGCTTTCCAAAGCCGTTCCCGGCCAGTTCAACGCGCAAATTGACGTACCTGGCACCGCTCGCCCGGGTGACGTTCTGAACCTGACCGTAAACGCCCGCCTTGCCAATCTGGTTACCCTGCAACCTCTCACCGCCCCTGCGGTTCAGTATCTTGCACTTCCCGAAGGTTCTCCCGACCTCGCCGGTCTGGCCACGCCCGATGTGGACGGACTCTACGTCCTCGGCACCGCCGCGAAGGACACGAAGGGCTGCTTCCCGGCTTTTGGGTTCGATTTTTCAGCTCTGAAAGCCTCAAAAGGAAATCCTTGCCTGATTGCCACTGCGAACAACGCCGTCTCCCCGTTCGTGAATGCCACCGGCACTGAGTTTGTTGGTGCCCTGGTGGGACCTGCTGTCGGCACGGCACCCGCCGGAATCGCGAAACAGGTGGCCATCATCCAGCCTGGTAAGGAAGACCATGTCATTGATCTCACAGGAACTGCTGCCAGCCTGGTCGCCGCTCCGGGTGGCACCTTTACGGCCACCATCCCCTCGACCACGGCGGGTGGTACGGCCACCATCGACACCATCACAGCCGCCACCGGTGCTGTAAAGAATGCGCCGCCCGCCAACGCGGGTGGCAACGGCGGAGGTGCGTCCACTCCTGCCGCCATCGAAGTTGATGGCCTGAACAAGCTCCTGACCGCTCGCATCAACCTGGCGGGGGGCGTCGGCGCGGTCGTCGTTGGTGATTCCGCCACCGCTCCCACAAAGTTCGAATTTGCCATCATAAAAACCAACGGCGACAAGGTCTCAGCTACCGCCTTCCCTGGCGGCTACATTCCGCTCCTAGCTCCCGCAGCGCCTCCGCAGACCAACCCCGCCGGTGGTGGTGCGCCCGCTGCAACCGCGACCACGCCCGCCGGACTCGCGTTCTACCTCGCCAGCCAGAAGCAGGTCTTCGTCGCGGCGAAGAAGGCGGACGATTCTGCCCACGCGCTCCTCGCCTTCCCCATCGACGGTTCTGACCCCATTGTGAAGACCCTGCCAACCGGTTGGTTTCTCGCCGCCTGCACGAACAACCTGCGGACCTTCAATATTGTCCTGACCGGGGCACTGGCACTCTTCGGCTCCAATTCGGCGGAGAACACTTACAAAGCCTCCTGCCCCTCCTCCGGCTTCATAACTGTCGAAACCGAATCGGGCGAAATCAGTGCCGTCCCCGCCGGACAGAACGTGGACATGGTCTACGGAACCTCGGTTGGCAGCGTCAACGATTTTCTCTACGCCACAAACCTCTCCGCTACGGCCCGAACCTCCTCCACGCTCTATGTTTTTGACGGTGCCAACCGCTCCGCGCAGCGTCTGGAACTGCCGACCGGCGTCGGTGCGATCCAGAATCTGACCGCGATCCCTGTGCTCAGCGCCCTGATCGCACCGGGCTTCAAACGCGCAGTCGGTGACGATGGCTTTGTCACCTTCAATCTGGAAGACGGCACTTCGAACCATCTGGCGCTTCCGGAAGGTTTTGCCTCGGTATCGCTGGTCGCGTTCTTCCCGGCAACCCACAAGATTCTGGCGCGGGGCATTTCGACCGACCGCAAGACCTCCAGCCTCATCGTCTACGACATGGAAGGCAAGGACGTGAAGGTGGTGGCGAATCCGGATGGTGTCGCTTCCATCGGCAGTCGGCCCGGAGCAGCCGTGGCCGCCCGTCAGTTGATTGCTAATACCAGCGCGAATACGGCTACGGGTATTGGTTACAACGCCGACGGCAAGCAGGTCGGTGTCGTTTCGGTTCGGATCCCTTAGTGCTGATTGAGCGCGGCCGCAGCCGCCTCCGGCTTCCCGGCTTTGATCAGGGCCTCAGCCCGGGCTTTCCTCGGTGCCATGTCGGACGGTCGCTGCTTTGAGGCCTTCAGATACGCGAGGGCGGCGTCATCGAACTTGCCCGCTTCAAACAGTGCCCGGCCGTATAGCATCGCTGCGGGATAAATCTCGGAAGGGATCCGCGTGATTACCCGTTCCCGCTCCCGAAGCGCCTTGCCGAGCGGTTCCACGGCGTCTGCGGCTTTCTTTGAATACAGCAGAGCCACACCCTTTGACCAGTAGTCTTCCGCCTTCTCCAGCGAGGCGACGGAGGCCCCGTCCGCCGAGCTGCCCAGTAACTCTCTGGCCAGCAGAGCCACGGCGACTTTTGGCACCGTCAGGGCCTTCGCATCACCCTGCTCGATCACCAGAACGTTGATCGCTCCCGGACCCTCCAGGTTTTTCGCCCGGCCATCGTACGGCCAGACGAGCGTATACGGCACCTTCGTCTTGCCCCCGAGCTTCAGCGCCATCCAGCCGTCCTCGTCGGGCGAACCGACTTCAATGGTGATGCCGGAAGGTTTCTTGCCTCGAGCGTCCGTGATGTCGAACTGTGGTCCTGCGGCGAGCAGGAAAACAAGCGGCCAGATCATTCGTCTCTCAGAATCTCCAACGGTTTCTGTCCCAGCGTTCGGTAACTGGCGGCCCAGCCCGTGCCGATCGCCAGCAGCGCCGTGCCCGCCACGGAAACCGCCATCGGCAGATAATCCGGCGAAGCTTCAGCCCGCAGCAGTTTGTTCAGCACCAGCCAGGCGAAACCGCCCGCCAAAAGGCCGCCCATCAGGCCGGCTACCGTCCCAATCACCAGAAACTCTACTGAGAAGATACGTGCGATCCGCGCCCGGGTTGCACCCAGGGTCTTCAGAATGATCACCTCTCGAATGCGGCGGAAGCGCGTCCCGGCCACGCTCGAAGCCAGAATCACCGCTCCGGCCAGAATCGAGAAGAACGAGATGAAGCGAACCACCACGGAAATCTGGTCTACAATCCCCTGAATCGTATCCAAAACTTCCGCCATGTTGACGACCGTAACCGTCGGAAACGAGGTATAAAGCGCCTTCTGCAGTTGCGGAACCGCGGCCGGTTTGGCTCGCACTCCGCCGTAGTAAATGGCTGGCAGGCCATCCAGCGCGCCCGGCGTGAAGAAGAACTCCACCCGTGCGGTCAGCCGCACTGATTCGCTCTTGTGCAGCGAGACCACCTTTGAAGTGATGGTCCGCAGCGGAGTCGTCCAAACGATGACAGACCCGACATGGATGTTCATTACCTTCGCGACCGATTCCGACACCGAGATCAGCGGTTCAGCCGGATGTGTTCCAGCAGGCCACCACTCGCCGCTCAAAACTGCTGTAAAGCGCGGTTTTTCTGGGGCGGTTGAGACCGTGACGGTCCGCGAGAACCGCCGCGCCATGCCCTGGAGCTTGTCCCGCTGCACCACGACACCGTCAATCGACTGCATCTGCGCCGAGACAGCCGCCAGCATTTCCGGATCGCCTTCCAGTCCCTGTTGCCGTTTCAGCAGGTTGTACACGTCGTCCTTGTTCGCCGCCGTGATGTCGAGCAGATACACGTTCGGCATCCCGGGAGGCGCAGTCTGAATGATGTCCTTCAGCAGCCCCCGCTGGACGATCCACACCGTAACCGTGAACATCACGCCCACGCCCAGCGCCATCACAGCCGCTCCGGCATGGTTGCCCGGGCGATAGAGATTGGCGATACCCTGGCGGATTACCGGACCCGCGGCGCGAGGCAAATGGCGGCTCACAAACCGCAACCCCCGCAACAAAATCCAGGCGACTCCCGCCAGCAGCAGCATCGCGACGGCAATCCCGACGGCAAAATACTGCCCGGTTCGCGCATTGTCGCTCAGCCACGCGGCCAGTAATCCGACGAAAAACAGGATTGCGATCGAGGCAATTCCGGGCGCAAGTGCCTTCTGAAACCGCTCCCTCAAAGTTTGCGGCGGACCTGCCATCTCGCGACGGAAGATCACTGCCGGGCGGATGTAGCGGATACCCACCAGCGGCGGAATCGTGAACAGCAGCACCGTCAGAACCCCGACCAGGAGACCCTGGAATGCCGAAAGCGGGTCAAAGCGAGGGACGGACGTGAGATGAAAGTACTTCTCGAGGAAGACAGGGAAAACCAACTGGACCGCACTGCCGACCGCAATCCCCAGCGTGCTGCCTACCAGCCCCAGCCCCAGCGTTTGCAAAATGTAGATCCGCAGAATCTGGGACGATTTCGCCCCCAGACACTTCATCACCGCAATGGAGTCCATCTTCTGCTGCAGGTGAGCCTGAATAGCGGTCGCCACACCCAGTGCGCCAATGACCAGCGCGACCAGGCTGACCAGCGACAGGAAGGTTGTCGACTGCCGCAGTCCCTGCTCGATCAGCGGATGTGCCTCAGTGTAGTCCGCGATCAGGCCTTCTTTGAATACTGTTTTCAGCTCGTTTCGGACCTGCAGGATCGGAATCGCAGGCGGAACTTTAAACAGGAACCGCTCTGCCGCACGACTGCCCGGGACGATCAGGCCGGTGCGCTCCAGTCCGGCTCGCGACATCATCACGCGGGGGCCGACATTCAGGCTGCCTGTCATGCGATCCGGTTCGTTGGTGATCTCAGCGACAATGCGAAACGACTGTCCACCGATCCGGACAGTATCGCCCAGCTTTGCGTTCAGCCGCAGCAGGACTCCATCGGCGACCACGACCGCATCGGGCTGCAGAGCGGCTTTGAAATTCTGCGGCGGGTTCAGCTTTACTTCGCCATAAAACGGGTAAACATCCGGATCCACGGCCTTTACAGAGATCAGCACCGGCGTGCTTTCGCCCGTCGGGGCGGCCATGGTCAGCGTTTCGGTGATTTGTGTGCGTCGGATGCCGCGTCCGGCGAGGCGCTCCATTAATTCGGTCTGGGGCGGGGAAGGGAGCTGGAACGTGCGGATGGTGAGGTCAGCCGCCATGAAGCCGCGGGCATCCCGGGTCAATAGGGTGTGAAAAGCGCGGGAGAAGCCACGGACACCGGTCAGAGCGCCCACCCCGGCTGCCACGGCCAGAATGACGAAAATAAATCGGCCCGAAGATGCCCGCGTCTCGCGCCAGGCGATCCGGGCAGCCGTCCGCGTGGGGCTGGTTTTCCGGGTCATGCGGCCTTCAAAACGTCGGAAGCGATCAGGCCGTCGCGCAGCGTAATCACCCGGTCGGCATGTCCGGCAAGCGCCGCGTCGTGGGTCACCATCACCAGCGTGGCGCCCTCCAGGCGGTTCAGTTCCAGCAGAAGTTCAAGAACCTGTTGCCCGGTACGACCGTCCAGGTTGCCGGTCGGCTCATCGGCCAGCAGAATGGGCGGTTTGGTGATGAAGGCGCGGGCCAGGGCAACGCGCTGTTGTTCGCCGCCCGAAAGCTGGACAGGGTAGTGGTCCATCCGGTCGGCCAGTCCGACGCGGGTCAGCAGTTCGCGGGCGCGGCCAACAGTTTCGGGACCGGTTCCCGCGAGTTCAGCGGGCAGCAGGACGTTTTCTTCCGCCGTCAGCGTGGGAATCAACTGGAATGACTGAAAAACGAAACCGATCTTCCGCCCCCGGACCTCCGCCATCTGGTCCTCCGTGAGGCCCGTAATGTCCACGCCGTCGAGCAGAATCTGGCCGGAAGTGGCGTTATCGAGGCCGGCCAGCAGCCCGAGCAGGGTGCTTTTGCCGCTACCGGATGGTCCCATAATTGCCGCGAACTGGCCTTTCGGGATCGCAATATCGATGCCCCGCAAGATTTCGACGGCGTGCGTTGGCGTGGCGATGGTGCGGGTCAGTTTTAAGACTTCAATGATCGGGCGCGAGATGATTGGACTCCTGTGAAGCGTCGGTCTGTCATGATTATGGCAGTGTCTATTCGATTGATGCTTTCCGTTGTCCTCGCGATTTGGTTAGTTGGTTGCGACAGCAAAACCGAGGCCCCAAAGCCCTCTCCCGCCGTCGTTCAGACGCCCGCGCAGGCTCCTGCTCCGGTCGCCGACACCCGCCCGATCATCGCCTGTTTTGGCGACAGCCTCTCGGCTGGCTACGGGTTGGAACCCGGCAAGAGCTATCCCGATGTACTGCAACAACTTATCGACGCCGCAGGCCTCCAGTATCATGTCGTGAACTTCGGCGTCAGCGGCGACACCACCACGGACGGCGTGGAGCGTTTGCCCAGCGTTCTGGCTGCAAAGCCCGCGATCGTGATCCTCGAATTTGGTGGCAATGACGGGCTTCGCGGGCTGCCCGTCACCTCATCCGAGAAGAACTTGCGGACGATGGTGGAGGCCCTGGACAAAGCTGGTGCCCGCGTAGTCCTGGCCGGTATGAGCCTGCCCCTCAACTACGGCCCCGAGTACATCAAGTCTTTTGAGAAGATCTTCGTGGACGTTGGCACTCGCTACAAACTGGTGCGTATCCCATTCCTGCTGGAAGGCGTCGGCGGGAATCCGGCGCTCACCCAGCCTGATGGCATCCACCCGACGGCGGAGGGGACGAAGCTCGTAGCGGGTACTGTTCTCAAACACTTACAACCGTTGCTTAAATAAGCGGTACTGATAGTACCATTAATTTCTATTTCAATTCAGGCGCGTTTGCTTTAGATTAAGAAGTAGCTTACGAATGCCTGTACTTTCAACAGATACGAGGACTTATTCTCCTCCAACGCTGTACAAAACCTCCGTCGCCCGCGTTTTACTGGCCGATGATGACCTCGCGTCGCGATTGACGCTCAAGACAATTCTCTCCGCCGCAGGCTATGCCGTGGATGGTGCTGCGACCGCAAGCGAGGCCATCGGCCGCCTGGAAGAGAACGAATACCAACTGGTGCTGGCGGACCTGCAGTCTGGTGACGGAGATGCGTCGCATCGCCTGCTGGCTTATGCGCGCCAGAAGGCGTATCGTCCGGCGACGGCGCGTATCTCGTCTCGAATCAGCGAAGTGGATCCCGGCTGTGACGGGGAAGAGGAGAGTGTCGTCAGCATAGCGGACGACATGATTTCAGAACTGCTGGAGAAGGTCGCGAATCTGATCAGCCACCGCGCGGATCGCCGAATGCTTAGGGCAACCCGCGCGGCTTAGGCAAGTCTAACGATAAGAAAGCTGGCCCGGGAGTAAGGTCGCCGGGGTCAGCGGAGTGGTGGTGCGGAAGAAACCTTCAGAGGTCAGGCGGCGGTAAACGTCGCCAGCCACGCCCGAGGCCAGGGGGCCGATCGACGGGCGTCCACCGGTCAGCATCACCACCACAACCAATTTGCGTCCGCTGCCTTCGTGGAAGGATCCAAACCAGCCGAGGTGCGTCCGACCTTCACTGCAGGTGCCGGTCTTGCCGTAAATTTCTTCTTCCTGCTTGGCGCGGCGGGCGGTGCCAAATTCAACGGCACCACGCATGCCGGGCTTCACGTCCGGAATCAGGCGTCCAATGTCGAGACGGCGCTTGATCTGCGGCTGGAAGTTCTGTACTTCTTCCTGGCTTTTCGGATACTGCAGCCAGTACAGCGTTCCACCGTTCGCGATAGCAGTCATCACTCCGGCCAGTTCCAATGGAGTCTGGGAGATTTCTTCGCCAAAGCTGGTCAGCATGCCCATGCCACCGTTCTTCGGCGGAGCGGGCGGGAAGTAACCGGCATGTTCCCCGACAATACCGAGGCCAGCCTTTTCGCCATAACCGAACAGACGGGCGTAGTAGTTGACCTTCTCGTAGCCAAGCTTAATGCCGAGGTTCGCGAAGTAGTAATTGTTGGAAAATGCCAGCGCATCGCTCAGGTCCATCGCTCCCTTACGGAAGAACTTGATGGGGCTGACGCGATCGACGAGCCCTTCCTTCAGGCCAGCCAAAGCCACCGGAACCTTGATGGTGGAGCAGGGCTGGAAACCACCGCCCAGCGCCAGTTGCTGGTTCACCATGCTCAGAACGCGGCCACTTTCGGGGTCCACTACGACGACGGCACCGTTCAGAGGCCCGAGCGCATCAACGGCAGCCCGGCGAACGATGGGGTCTTCACCCTCAAACACGTCACCAACCGTGGAATCTTTATAGGTCGGCTCGTCCCAGGTCTGCACCCAGACACGACGCTTCTTGCCCGCAGCCATAGTAGTCGTCTTTGCAGACGCCCTGCTCGCGGCCTTGGGAGCAGCCTTCGCAATCGTCTTGACGACTGCGGCTTTCTTTGAGGTTTTCTTCTTAGGGGTGACAGCAAACGCGCTGGTCGCCAAACCGACGGCGAGCACCGTTGCGGTGAAACGCGAAGCGAAGTTGGAAGTGATCTTCATCCTTACCTGCGCGCGAAAAATAGCCAGAGCAATTCATTCCGGGGAGCAACCGGACATCCCATTGTCCTCCCAATCGCTCGCCCGGGTCAATCCGCTCCGGCATTTTCCGCCACGCTACTTATATCGGCAGAAACTACGCGGCTGTCCAGCCCCCATCTATCGGGAAAACGCCGCCGTTCACAAAGCCGGCCTCATCAGAGCACAGATACAGTGCCATGTAGGCGATTTCGTCCGGTTTGCCGAGGCGACCGACCGGCTGCCGCTGATTCAGTTCCGTGCGGATTTTTTCCTTCTCATGGCTGTGATACTTCTCGATGTACCCGGCGACAAACGGTGTATCCACGGTGCCCGGCGCGATGCAGTTCACGCGGATTTCCGTGGGGTAATCCACCGCCAGCTGCTTCGTCATAGCTACCACTGCACCCTTGGTGCCGCAGTACGCGAAGCGACGCTTCACGCCGACCACACCGGCGACTGAGCCGATATTCACGATAGAACCGTGCGCGGCCTTCAGCAGGGGCATGCAGAACTTCGTGACCAGATACAGGCCGCGGACGTTGACGCGGAAGATGCGGTCGAAGTCGTCGGCTTCGGTCTCTTCGACGCCGCCCACCAGGCCGATACCGGCGTTGTTGATGAGGATGTCGAGGTGTTCGATTTCGCCAATACCGGCACGGGTGGCGGCTTCGTCGGTGATGTCGAAGATCTTGTAGGTCGCTCCGGGGAGCTCGGTGGCGAGCGCTGCGGCTCGCGATTCATTAATGTCAACGATAATTACTTTTGCGCCCGCCTCGGTGAGGATCCGCGAAGTCTGCTCGCCGATACCGCTCGCGCCGCCCGTTACCAGGGCCGTTTTACCGTCAATCCGGAAAGGTGTAGCCATCGCGTGAATTGTAGCAACGAAGCGCAGTCAGGGCTTGTGGCTCTGAATCGGAAGATCGTGGCGTGTAAGAGATGCCCCCGTTTGATCGCACATTGCCGGGAGATCGCGCAGGTAAAGCGGCGGGCGTATCTGGATTGGGACTACTGGGGGAAGCCCGTGCCGTCGTTTGGCGATCCCGAAGCCCGGCTGTTGATTGTTGGCCTCGCCCCCGGTGCGCATGGGGCCAATCGCACCGGCCGCATGTTTACGGGCGACAAGTCGGGCGACTTCCTGTACAAAGCCCTCTATCGCAACGGGTTTGCCTCGCAGGCCGAGAGCCGCAGTGTGGACGATGGTCTGGTTCTCAAAGACGCCTGGATCACCGCGTCCGCCCACTGCGCGCCGCCCGACAACAAGCCGGAACCCGAAGAGCTGATGAACTGCGAACGCTGGTTCAAGCGCGAAATGAAGCTGCTCAAGAACCTGAAAGTGGTGGTGACACTGGGGGGGATCGCCCACCACTCGTACCTGGTCGTGCGCGGCGACAAGGTGGCACCCCACCCTTTCGGCCACAACCTGCTGCATGACAGGCTCCGGCCTCCGGTGCTCGCCTCGTACCATCCGAGCCAGCAGAATACCTCAACGGGACGGCTGACTCAGGAGATGCTGGACGAAGTCTTCGCCCGGGCAGCCGCCATCATCCGATCTTAAGCAGCTTCGTCTGCATCTGGCCGGTAACAATGGCTTCCGTCGCAGAAACGAACATATCGATCTCGGTCCGGACGCCGTAGTCCTTGTAATAAAGACCAGGTTCCACCGAGAATAACGACCCCGGCAGAATGCGCCGCTCGTCGTGCGTTTCCAGATTATCCATGTTGGCGCCGGTGCCGTGGACTTCCTCGCCGATCGAATGGCCGGTCCTGTGAACGAAGTAATCGACCTCACCGGCCGCGCGGATATGGTTGCGGCAGGCGTCATCCACCTCGTAACCGCAGATGGCGCGGCCTGCCGAAACAGCGGACTTCACGGCGGCAATCGCGGCGTCGCGGGCACCGACAATGATCTCGAAGCTCCGGTGGATGTGTTCCGGGGCATCGCCCACAAAGCCGGTCCAGGTGATGTCGTAGTAGCAGGCACCGGGCTGGTCAAGCTTCGCCCACATGTCGAGCAGGACAAGATCGCCAGGGCGGATGGGGGAACTGGTGGCGAGGGAGGGTTCGTAATGCGGGTCGCCGGCATGGCCGTTGACGCCCACAATCGGGCCGTGGTCGGTGTAAAGGCCGGCTTTGACGAATTCAGCGCGGACAAAGTCGGCGACCGCAACTTCATCGACGCCCGTGGCCAGTTTCGCGGCCATAAATTCGAACGATGCTGCGCGAACCACGTCAACGCGACGACCGGCTTCCATGTGGGATTCGAACTGCGCGTCGCTCAGGCAGGCCTCGAATTCGCAGATGAGTTCGGCCGACGTGACTACTTCCACACCGTTCGACCGCACCAGTTCCACAGTGCCGGCATCCACCATTGCGACATAAGGCACGGCGCAAAGAGGCGAATACTGCATTGCAACGCGCTTGCAACCTTTCAGAAGGGTGCCGAGCGTACCCTGCTGCTCACTCCAGCTGGAGTACTTGATCTTCTCGCCCGGCAACGCGTTCAGCATGCCGGATTCGATGCGGTGGACCATGCCGATAGGCTCGCCCTGTGCGGGAATCATGTAATACCAGCGGCGGGTGACGTGGCTGGCAGGCTGAAAGCCGAGGATCCGGTATGCCAGGGGGTCGCGCTGGTGGTGGTCGAAGAATAACCAGCCGTCGAGGTTTTCGCGCCGAAGCGCTTCCTGAATTCGTTCCAGCGTGGCCGGGTTAAGTGAGGTGTTAAGTGGCATGAGAGTCCTCGTTCGACAAGAGGATAGCGCGGTTCAGTGAATCGGCGTCGATCCCGTCTATTTCGATCAGTTTGGTGCTGGAAGTTTGGCCGGTGACGATCGTGACATCACTGGCGCGAACTCCCGCGATTTTGGCTAAGAATTTCTGAATTGCCGCGTTCGCCTTGCCGTCGACAGGAGGCGCTGCAATACGCAGCTTCCAGGCATCGCCATGACGTCCCGCGAAATGGGTCCGTTTGGCGCCGGCGTTAATTTTCAGCGACAGCCGCGTCTTCATGGCGTTGGATGCGTCGAAAATTGATTTGGGAGCGGAGGTCGGTGACGCCGGCCGCGATTCGGGGTGAGAGGACGTCGAAGGTGATGACGTCGTCGAGCCAGTCATGGCTGGAGCCATCGAGGTATTGGGTGGCGGCGGTGATGGTGTACTGGTGCGGGGTGAGCCAGGCGTCGAACGTGAAATCAACCTCCAGCGCCTCGCCTGGTTCGTATTGGCCGAGATCGACCTGTTCGATACGAGTGTTCGTGCCGTAGATATCCATGCCGATCCTGTTGCGGACAAGGACCCCAACCATTGGGGTGGCGCGGTCCTTATTGAAGCGCACCTTGATGCGGACAGTTACAGTGTCGCCGCTGGTGATAACGGCACAATCGCGCCCGTGGGTGTCGAGTAGCCGGACTGCGACGATTTCGCTGGTGCCATCGCCATGCCGGTTGGACGACTGGACCAGGGCGGGGCGGTCGGCCAGGTCAAACGCCTTCTGGCGTTCCAGGACCACGCCGATGTACTTATCGATGACGTGTTTGGGTTCACCTTCGGCTTCCATCCGGCCATTCAGCAGGAAAATTGCGCGGTGGGAAAGTTGTTTGACCAGGCCAAGGTCGTGGGAAACGAACAGCACCGTGGTCTTCTTCTCGCGCAGCTCTTCAAACTTGCGGATGCAGCGGTTCGCGAAGACGGCATCGCCGACAGCGAGGGCTTCGTCGACGATGAGGATTTCGGGGTTAACGTGGATGGCGGTTGAGAAAGCGAGCCGGACGTACATGCCGCTCGAATACTCCTTCACAGGCCGGTCGATATAATCGCCGATCTCCGCGAAGGCTTCAATAGCCTTCATGTGGCTCAGCATTTCCGCACGGGAAATGCCGAGGATTTCGCCGTTTATGAGGACATTCTCGCGGCCAGTGAAGTCGGGGTTAAAGCCGGCGCCCAGTTCAAGAAGCGCGGCCAGGCGGCCGCGCGTGACGACACGGCCCGTGGTGGGTCGCAGAATGCCGGAGATGATCTGGAGGAGGGTGCTCTTACCGCAACCGTTCGGACCCACCAGGCTGACAATCTCGCCGCGATCAACGGAGAACGAAATATCCCGGAGGGCCCAGAAATCGGTGTGAAGCGGTTTCGATTGGAATGGATTCAGCTCCCGAATGCGGTCAAACGGGGACCGGTAGAGTCGGTAGAGCTTCGATACGTTTTGAACCAGCAGCAAGGCTCTAGTTTAGCGAGTTGGTTAGAGGCGAATCCGCAGAGTCAGATCGCTGCCCGGTGAGGTGGTCCCGACTCCGGTCACATCGAGGCTGAGCTGGTCGCCCGCGCGGAGGGCCGGAAGCCCAAAGCCACTGACGGAGGTCGATGTCGTGTGGCCTGGGTCGAACTGCAGCGTGGCCCAGGCCGCACCGTTCCGGTTCACCTGCAGCGTAACCCCGGCGCCGGTCGGCGCGGTGCCCAGAATGCCGAAAAGGTCGCGGACGGCGCGGTCGGCATCAACGATAATGAACGGCGCCGCGCTGGTCTGTATGGCCAGGTAGCCGGGGATCTGGTAGGTGTACTGGCCCCCGGAAGCGGTGCGAATCCCGCGATCCACACTTTCGGTATAGGAGTTACTGGCCAAAGGGCCGTTGCCGAGGGCGTTGGTGAGGTAGCATTCGGCGGTCGCGAGGCGGCAGTTCGGAAGCTCCACCGTGTACTGCCAGTCGCCGCTGGCCGGGCTGCCGAAGAAGTTCTTCACAAACGGAACGATCACGACCTTGTCCTGCAGAATCCAGGCGAGCGTACCACCTGCGTGAGCTGCGGCGGCGGTAGTGTGCACACCACGGTCAACGGTGACTGTCGTACCCGTGATCGCGGTGACCCTGACCACCTCCCGATCCAGTTGCAGCAACGAACCGACGAGGACGGTTGCGGCCAGCGTGAGGGTTTCGGCGCCGGCAGACACCGCGGCAGCCAGTGCCACCGGATCCGCGCCGTGGACTTCGTCGTAATAATTGAAGCGGTAAGTTCCGGCAATCACACTGTTTGTATTGGCCAGATCGTCAAAGGCCAGAGCCCCGAGTTCCAAAATCCCCGCCCGCGAAGCGGACGAGGCGACGCCGAACGTCGGTGCGGGTGGAATGTCGGAATCGGCAAGCAGCCCACCGGACTGGCCGATGGTCCAGCGCGTCTGGGGTGAAATGGCGTAGGCCGCTTCCTCATCCTTGCTGCTGGCAGCGCGTGCGGCTATGTGGACAGTGGCGCCGAGGCGCTCCGGGACAGATACCGAGATCGGGCTGGTGGCACCATGCGCTCCGGTCCGCCAGGAGCTTTCGGAAATGGTGAAGAAGCTGGTGGCATCGGGGGCGGGGGAGTATGCCGCATCCACAGTGAAGTTGTGGGTATCGTTCGAAGCGATGGCACGCTCCTGACCCGCGCCGGTCCCTCTGGTAATGCGCAGTGTCGCACCTTTGTAGCGGTCCGTCGTCATGTACAGCGTGGGATTGCCGACAACGGTAGCCGAATGCGTCGCCGCGGCCGTTTCCGGGATGAACTCCCAGCGCCAGTACACGTTGACATGGTCAAAGTGCGGATCCGGTGGCAGCGTGGGTGACACGGCGAAGCCCGTGTCCGTAAACGTGGTTGCAGGCGTCTGGTTCGTCGCAATCCGGAAGAGCCGCTGCGGGTCGAAACCCCGGTAAACGTTGAAGCCGGAGCTGCCGGCAGGCAGCGAGATCTGCTGAATCTCAACCATGGACCCGCCCGAACTCGTCCGTGCCTGAACCACGAATGACAGCGGACTCTCACCGCCCGAGCTATCCACCGCGCTAATCACGTAATAAAACGTCGAGACCGGCAGCGCACCGCCCGTCCCGTGAATCACCGGAGCAAGCCCGACCAGTGGCGAAGGTAGCAGACTCCGCGTACCATTCGGAACACTGAAGCTGACCGCGAGTTCCACACCCGCAGACCCATCCGACCCAGCCGCTTCACTCTCCACGATCCCCAGTTGCAACTCACCATTCGAATCCGTGACCGTCCCGCAAACAGGGGAGGGAAGTCCCGCGCCCTGCGTCGCCTGCCAGCCCCGACCACCCGCAAGCGTAGTGGCGTCATCGGCGTACCACGCGTCATCATGAGCCTGTGCGGTAATCGTCGCAGTCCGGAAGTTATCACCCGGAGTAATCCGAATGATCCGGAACGGCGCGCGCGTCAGATTCTCTTTCGGATATGTGATCGTAATCAGATCCCCCGGCATCAGTCCCAGCGCCTTCGCGCTCGTCTGAAATTCGATGAACTGATTCCCCGCGATCCCCCGATTCAGCGCCAGAAGCAGACACCGCGCCGCCTGCGAAAAGCTCGAAATCCCCGCGCCATCGTAAGCCGCGGCAACTTCCTGGCCACAAAGGTCGGCATCATCTCCGTTCGAAAGCGAAAGACTGTCCTGCTGGAACTGATTGAAGCTGTCCTGAAACTCTACGGACAACCGATTCGGCGTATCCTGCGCCTGCTTCGAAGAAAGCCGCACACTGGAGCTGCCGTCAGCCAGCCGGGCAATGGAAGAAGGGCCGAACTCGTAAGCAGGCCAGCCACCGTGGAACGGATTCCCCGCGTTGCTGCCTTCCGGTTTGGCGGGCTGCTGTAGCGCAAATGTATTCTCGATTCGTGCGGCAAGCTTGCCGGCGGAGGAGAGCACCAGGTAAATGCGGGATGAATTGCGCAGAGACCGAATGACGTCGCCCGCGCTCCGCCGCTGCTTCAACGCAAAATTGCACTGAAACCGCGGAATGTAAGTCGTTCCTCCCACCGGATCATTCGCGGGGATCATCTCACCCGCCGTCACCGCCGCACGCGCGAAACTCGGCAGATCAATTTCATCCAGGCTGTAACCGCTGCGCCGCAAAATATCCAGCAACACCCACGCCGGATTATCTGAAAACGCCTCACCCTGTGACGTCCCCGAAGTATCGAACGACTCCAGCCGCAGACCCTGCACCAAGACCCGAACATTCGGCAGGCTTGTGCCATCGCTGATGCGATTCGGTACAACGATCGCAAGGTAGGCCATGCTGCCATATGGGTCGCCCAGCGGTACACCGCGCCCATCGGAGAAATTGGGATCCTGCTGCCCCTCCCGGGTCCCGGAGTTGAGGATGTTATACCAGCCGGAACTGGTCATGTTGGTACCGGTAACACCCAGGGGAACCTCAAAGCCATTCACAATCACCTTGAGGACGCCCTGAATTTGCCCCATCCCAATCAGCGCTTCCATGCGGGTCAGATTGCCATCATTGCGCGAAAATACAACATCGGGCGCATGCCACTGCGTGCCGTAAACGAGGGGCACAAAGTCGTTATAGCGGCCTTGATTATCCTGCACGGCGGAAGTCGAGAAACTCTTCTGTCCTGAGCCGCGAACCAGGATCGTTGCAGGCACGAATTCAATTCCCCCAAAACGAGCCGTTGCGCGCCCAGACGAATCCGTCAGGAACATGCCCCGAGCCTCGCAATCGCTCCGACTCCCGCTGCACGAAGCAAACGGAACGCTGCCGTTCAAACTGCCTCTTCCACCACTCTGATCCGGCGAATAACCGCAACGGTAAAACGGCGAATACTTACCCCGCGCCGCACCGCCATCCACAGCCTCCGCGCGTTGCGCTGCCGTCGCCGGAAAACGCCACGGACACATCCGCTGCACCCGAACCTCTGGCACCACCGCCCGCAGCATCGACATCCGATTGATCGCACTCAGCCGAAAACTGGCCTCGCCAATCAGCTCCGGAGGGTTCATCAAACCAGTAAACACAGTAACCGGATCGCTCGAAGGCGTCCCCGTAATCCCGTCCACAAAAATGGCGCGAACCGTCAGCCGCGAACCCTTGAAGCCAGTCTGCTGCTCCACCTGCGACAACCGCGAATCCGCATTCGCCAGTTCGAACGCCAGTCGCGGCGTCCCGCTCGACGCAGCATCGGTGGCCACCTGCGATTCAAACAGGTTATGCCGCAAAACGCGAGCGTTGTAAGTGTGACCGCCAAAAGACAAAGTACGGCTGCTCCACCGTTCCACATCCCCGTTCGCGAGTGTGCAATCGAACAACAGGACGGGAGCGTCGCCGTTCGTGCGTTCTTTGGTTATCAGTGCGCCTGGCATCGTATTAATCCGTTTCTCAGAGTTTGGAAGTAAGGGTAAATTCACACGTATACAAGCCAGGACCCGTAGCGGTCATGGCGAGTTCATCGCTGGTAAAACTGGTCCGTTCGTAGATGCCGGAAGCGGTCGCCGTTGGCCGGTACTGCGAGGGAT